>JAGNSY010000009.1 GCA_017987825.1 Sphingorhabdus sp.
CCGTTCGATAATTATTATGACTGCGACTATCGCGGCGGTTTCTACAATATCGGCTATGGTGGCGGATGGTATCAGGATTACTGGTATCCGGGCTATGGCTTCTACATTTTTGACCGGGGCGGTCGGCGCTACAACATGCACGACAACCACCGTCGCTATTGGGCCGGGCGTCGCCACGAATGGTATCGCGAGCATCATCGCAACCGTGACGGCCATGACGGACGCCGCGGCCATGAAAACCGGCGTAACTATAATGGCGGGGCCAATGGCAATATTGGCTGGCCCGAACAGCATGGCGGCCGCGTCGAAGACCGGCGCCCGCGCGAAGGCTATCGTGATCCCAATGCGGTCAGCAATGGTCAACCCGATGTCGGGCAGCGTGACCGTCGGCGCGAAGGCCGTCGCAGTGAGGGTCGCGGCGAACGACGTCGCGATTGGCAGCAAAATGGACAAGGCGCTGTCCAGCAGGTTCCGCCTGTAGCAACGCCCCAAGCCCAGCCGCCCGCACGCGGTGACCGGGGCAGTTGGCGTCGCGGCGGTGAAGGCGAGCGGCGCAATTGGCAGGCACCGGCGGCTCCGCAATCATCTCAGGGTACGGCCACACCGGCTCCCGCTCCTGCGCAACAACCGCGCATGGCGCGCCCCGGTGGCGATCAACCGCGCGCGCCGCGCAACCATGATCGCGGTCCGCGCGAGAATTAAGCACAAAAAAGCGGTCGTGCCGGGGGGCTGGCACGACCGCTATGATCCGGGAACTAGATGACGGCGCCTGCGTGGTGGCTAACCGTGGTGGACCAGATCGTTCCCGGATATTCGAATTAACGTTCGCCTTCCCAACGGCCCAGCTTCTTGCCGTTGCGGCGAGCCTCGATCGCCTCATCCGCGACACCAGTAAGATAGTCCAGATGCGCGATCTGGGCCTGCTTGCGGGCGGCGGGTGTCAGGTTTGAAACAGACGCAACGATAGATTTTGCATCGCCATCGGTCAGCCCGATCACCAGCGCAAGAAACACCGAAGCGAAACCGAGCGATGTTATGGCTACCATTGTGGTGTCGGGCGACATTTTTTCCTCCTGAACAAAAGACCATTTTTTCTAGTGAAGAAACTTATCGCGATTGCTGGTTAACTTCCTGACGCGATGCGCGGTTAAACAAAAATTAGGCACGAAAAAAATGGGGCGCCCCGCAGGACGCCCCCAAATTCCGATCCGGATGATGGATGCCTATTCGGCAGCGATGGCCATTTCGACCCGTTGCGGGCCACGGATGAGCCCGCCGGGATAGACGCCAAGGCACTCGCCATTTTTGAAGGTGACTTGCCCCGATTTAATCGTGCAGACATAGCCATCGGCCTTCTGCAACAGACGCTTGCCGCCAGCGGGCAGGTCGAAAGCCAGCCAGGGCTTGCCCAGCTTGATCTTGTCCAAATCGATGATGTTGAGATCCGCCAAATAGCCCGGAGCCAACACACCGCGATCTTCGAGACCATAGAGCACCGCCGTATCGCGGCACTGGCGTTTCACGGCATTTTCCAGACTGATCCGCTTGCCCCGCTTGCGATCGCGCACCCAATGCTGGAGCATGAAGGTCGGCGAGGCTGCGTCACAGATAGTGCCGCAATGCGCACCGCCATCCGAAAGCGAGTTCACCGTATCGTCCGATTCCTGCAGCGCCTCAAGGAAGTCGAGATTGCCGTCGGCATAGTTGAGCAGCGGCAGATAGATGAAGCCCGTGCCATCATTTGCGCACAACATGTCATAGGCATATTCGGCAGGCGAAACGCCCTTGGCAGCAGAAAGTGTCGCGATGCTGGCATCCTGTTGCGGTTCATAATCGAAATCGTCATCCATTTCGAACTGCATGGTCCAGCCGGAAGCAACGACTGCGAGTACACCGCGAATTTCCTCCGGCACTTCACTGTAATCGTCTTCTTCCGAAAGCAATTGTGCCTTGAACGCTGGATCCAGCAATTTGGCCTTCTGCTCGGCCCAGGGCAGCTCTGCAATCGCTTGCCAACTAGGGCGCAGACGGAAAGGATGGACGGTGCCCTGCCAAGCCATGATGATGCCATTCCCGCGCAAGGCGATCTGCGCGACGATATTGGCGCCATTATCATTCTCGGCACGCATCCGTTCGATTTGCTCTTCGAGCGGCTGTTCCTTGGCAATCGACTGTAATGCCGCAAAGGTGACAGGTAGACCGGTCTCGCGGCTCAATTTGCCCATCCAGCCAAATTCATCCCATTCGCGCATCAGATCGGACGCCATTTCGAACACGCCATAGCCGACACGGCCCATGCCTCGGCCGATCTCAATCAGCTCTTCTGCGGTCGCCGTGGTGCCGGGGACGAGTTCGCCGTCGATCGAGCGGTGCAGCACAGTGCGCGAGGTGGAAAAGCCCAGAGCGCCTGCGCGAACGCCTTCCTCAACGATGCGCGACATTTCGGCAATGTCTTCGGTGGTGGGAATGGCGCCCGGCTGTTCGCGGTCGCCGAGCACATAGGCGCGGACCGCACCATGCGGCACATGCGTGCCGATATCGACAGTGCGCGGCATGCGCTCAAGCTCATCGAGATATTCGGGGAAGGTTTCCCAGTTCCAGCTCATGCCTTCGGACAGCGCGGTGCCCGGAATATCCTCAACGCCTTCCATCAGGCTGATCAGCCATTCATGACGATCGGGTTTGGCAGGGGCAAAGCCCACGCCGCAATTGCCCATGACGACGGTGGTAACGCCATGCCAGCTCGACGGGGCCATTTCCTGATCCCAGGTGGCCTGACCGTCATAATGGGTGTGCACATCGACCCAGCCGGGAGCGACAACCATTCCGGCTGCATCAATCTCTTCCTTGCCGCTACCGCTGACCTTGCCCACCTGGCTGATCAGCCCGTTGTCGATAGCGATATCGCCCGTAAAGCGCGCTGCGCCCGTGCCGTCGACGATCGTTCCGCCGCGGATTACCATATCATGCATGGCCGATTCTCCTCCTCTAAAGTGAGTCGAAGCTATCATATTAATCGGTCGATTAAACCCCTTATTCGGCAGGCTGCGCCGGGGCGTTCGTCCTGACCCTTGAACCGAGCAACGCACGCAGCCGGTTGAAGCCGCGTGTGACCGGCGCGTGGCGATCCATCCATGCCGCATATTCGGCATATTCGGGATCGGGCATCAGATGTTTTTCCTCGGTCTTTGCGCGCCAATAATAGACCGCACTCACCAGCGCGAGCAGCGCCGTATTGCGCACCATATCGGTCAGGCTGCCGGTGGTGACGAGGAACGGCAAGGTCGCGAGCCACCAATAGGCGTTCTTGCTGACATAGGCGGGATGCTTGGTCCAGCTATAGGGGCCGTGGGTCAAAATGCCGCGATGTGTCAGGTTCGAAAAGCGCAGGCCGAACGCGACGGTCGCCCAGGCATAGATCGCGGTCAGGATGACGAGTACCGCGCCCCACACCCATAGCAGCACCGTCTGTCCCTCAAACCAGTAAGCCCAGTCGCTGGTCGCGACATGATAGTCGAGCGGTCCACCATTGTTCATCAATATGAAGGGCGGATAGCATATCAACGCCGCGACCCAGCCCGACAAATAGGGGTTTGCCGTGCGGATATGCGCATCCAATGGCTTCATTGTCAGCGCATAGCCAACGGTCGCAAACTGCACGTCGACCACAAACATGGTCGTGATCAGCGCATTGGCCAGCCACACCGGGTTCTGCCAGACCTCGTTAAAATTCATGTTCACCAGATCGCGGAAACCCGGCGGCACGATCGAGACCATGAAGGCGAGGAAAAAGCCCTTCACCGCCCATGCGCGCAGATGGTGGCGGATCTCCTCCACATCCCAATCGTCGCGCCCGGCAATCCAAGCGCCGAAGTGCCAGCCGCCATCGCGCGGATGGACCATGTAGCGGTCGAGCCAGACGACATAGGGCACCGAAGCTATAACCAGCGGGATGGCAATGAGGGTGAACACCTCCATCGAGAACAGATAGTTGCCTGCCCAATACCATCGGCAGAGCATGTAAAGCGCAGCGATCCCCGCCCATGTCGCCCATAGCCCGGCGATCTTGATGATGCTGGTGTCGAGCACGTCGGCGACTGGACGTTTGAGCGACCAGTTGAGTCCGGTCGAGGGACGGCGATGCACCTTGTCGACGAAGAGCGACCAGAGCACCATCGGTAGTCCGCAAGCGGCAACCGCCACCAGCGCCGAATAGGCACCGTCGGCGCGTTCGGGAAAGCCGGGATAGCCAAGGCTGGCAGCGATGCTACCGAAATTGCGCGCGATCACGATCCACAGCGCCAGCCCCACGAGGCCAGCGAGGCCGACGGCGGTGCTGACGGCGGAGTTCGGGCGCGGATCGGCGCTTGCGGTTTCAGCCTTGGTCACAGCCCGCGCAAATAGCGGAAAAGGGTTAAGAAAGCGATTGCCAAACCGCCTAGACGCGCACCGCGACCCAGACGATAAATGCCGCCGCTGGAACCAGCATCGACTGCGCCAGCAGGGTGCCGGCAATCCGGCTCATCGACAGCCAGACAATGGTGCGGCGATATTCGGACTGGCTGACACGACCTTCGACGACATCGTCGGTCATCACCGACAGCTGCGGGTCAATAAGGACGAACAGCAGGATTGTCGCAAAACCGTTGACCACCGCCGATAATTGCGAAGCTGTGACGCGGAATTCGGGGTGGAGATAACCGGCGTAAAGCGAGGCAATCACACCGACGGTCAGCAGCGCCTGCGCCACCACGTTCATCGCAATCACCCGCCACGAAACCGCAGCAGGTTTGGTCCAGAGTTTCAGATGCTGGCTGCTCGGTAATTTCACCGCTTTCACCACAGTCTTCACGCCCTTCGGCGTCAACGCGCTCCATAGCAGCTTGGCGACCGAGCGGTGGTGCTGGAAATCAGCGATCGCGGCGGTGAACCAGCGCTGCACCGTCGGCACAGCCAGCGCGCCCAGCACCGTCGCGACAGTCGCCGCAAGCAGCACCAGCCGCATGTCCATCAACAGCCGTTCGCCCGTCCCGTTCGCAATCGCGTTCTCGATCCGCTTGGCAAGGAAGGGACCGAGGAAACTGTTAGAGGTGCGTGATACCAGAACCAGCACGTTGAACAGCGCAAAGCTCAATGCAATCTTGCTGGTCCGCACCCCTGCGATCCGCGCCGCATAAGCGAGCGCGCCGATCAGGTGGATGATCAGCGTCAGCAGGCAGATGTTGAAAAGCGGCCAGTCCATCGGCCGCTTCTATCAATCCTTGCCCTGCCGCGCCAGCAAGCGCAGGCGGAGCGCGTTCAGTTTGATGAAGCCCGCCGCATCCTTCTGGTCATAAGCGCCGGCGTCGTCCTCAAAGGTTACGACCTTTTCCGAATAGAGGCTGTTCGGCGACTTGCGCCCGACGACCGAGGCACTGCCCTTGTAGAGCTTCACGCGCACCGTGCCCGAAACATTGGCCTGGCTATGATCGATCGCCGTCTGCAGCATCTCACGCTCAGGGCTGAACCAGAAACCGTTGTAGATCAGCTCGGCATATTTGGGCATCAGTTCATCTTTGAGGTGCGCTGCTCCCCGATCCAAGGTGATGCTTTCAATGCCCCGATGCGCGCGAGCGTAGATTTCGCCGCCCGGCGTTTCATACATGCCGCGTGACTTCATGCCGACAAAACGGTTCTCGACCAGATCGAGACGGCCAATGCCATGTTTGCGACCGAGATCGTTGAGTGCGGCGAGCAAGGTCGCAGGCGACATCGCCTGTCCATTCAGCGCGACGCCATCGCCCTTTTCAAAGTCGATGGTGATATATTCGGGCGTATCGGGCGCATCTTCCGGATTGACGGTGCGCGAATAGACATAGTCCGGGGTTTCGTCCCACGGATCCTCAAGGCATTTGCCCTCGGACGAGGTGTGCAGCAAGTTCGCGTCGGTCGAAAAGGGGCTCTCGCCGCGCTTGTCTTTCGGCACAGGAATCTGGTGCTGTTCGGCCCATTCGATCAGGCGGGTGCGGCTGGTCAAATCCCATTCGCGCCACGGGGCGATAACCTTGATGTCTGGGTTCAGCGCATAGGCGGACAGTTCGAAGCGTACCTGATCATTGCCCTTGCCGGTCGCACCATGCGCAATGGCATCTGCTCCGGTTTCAGCAGCGATCTCGATCAGCCGTTTTGAAATCAGCGGCCGCGCGATCGAGGTGCCGAGCAGATAATCGCCCTCATAACGCGCATTGGCGCGCATCATCGGGAAGACGAAATCGCGGACAAATTCCTCACGCAGATCATCGATATAGATGTGGTGATCAGGGATTCCCATCAGCACCGCCTTGGCGCGCGCAGGCTCCAGCTCCTCACCCTGCCCCAGATCGGCGGTGAAGGTCACGACCTCACAACCATATTCTACCTGCAGCCATTTGAGGATCACCGAGGTGTCGAGACCGCCCGAATAGGCAAGGACAACACGTTTGACCGAATCTTTCATGGAAGAACCTTTGCGCAAAAACCGTCGCGCGGGCCGCTAGCAGGGGGGGAGCGGAGGTGCAACCCGCCTAGACCGTCAGCCCCCAAATCTGCCAAACCCCCAGCGCCAGAAACAGCCCCGCTGCGATCCCGCGCATCACATGCAGCGGCACGCGCTTGACCAGTTCCTCGCCGAGATAAACCGCCGGCACATTGGCCAGCATCATGCCGAGCGTGGTGCCCGCTGCGACCGCAAACACAGATTGATATTGCGCGCCCAGCGCAACGGTCGCCACCTGGGTCTTGTCACCCATCTCGACAAAGAAAAAGGCGATGGCCGTGGTCAGGAAGACGCTGCCCTTGTGGCTGACCTCGCCCTCATCCTCGTCAATCTTGTCGGGCACCAGTGTCCACAGCGCCATCGCGACAAAGCCCAAAGCCACCGCCCAGCGGAACCAGGGAGCATCAAGCAAACCTGCCACTTGCTGCCCGGCAAAGGCCGCCAGCGCGTGGTTGAGTAAGGTTGCAGCGAGAATGCCGAAGATGATCGGCAAAGGTTCGCGGAAACGGGTTGCGAGCAATATGGCAAGAAGCATCGTCTTGTCGCCAATTTCGGCAAAAGCGACGACGGCGGTGGAGGTGAAAAAGGGTTCCATGAAAAACTTCCGGAGCCGGGCAGAAAACAGACGCAATGTCACCAGCGCCTCCGCCCAGCCGGTGCGAAACGCCGATGCCATTGGTCTCGCCTTGAACCGCAAAAAGCGATCCCACATGCACCACGGCCTCTCGGCCAAATATGTTGATGCATGTCCCGCTTCTTGTTTGAAACGGCTGGCTACTCCCCAGATGACGGGTTAGCCTCTAGGTGAGTCGGGCAGAGGAAGCAAGCCGTGGCAAAAACGGATAACAAGACCAAGGAAACCGCAGCCAGCGTCGATGCCTATATTGCGGCAGTCGCCGACCCCAACCAACGGGCGGACGCGGAAAAGATTTGCGCTTTGATGGAACGGCTGTCGGGCGAGCCGGCAAAAATGTGGGGCCCGTCAATCATTGGCTTTGGCAGCTATCACTATCGCTACGATAGCGGGCGCGAGGGCGAAATGTGCCGCATCGGCTTCTCCCCGCGCAAGGGGCAGACGGTGCTCTATCTGATCGACGGTTTTGAAGGCCAGCCAGAATTGATGGCGCGCCTCGGTAAGCACAAGACCGGCAAGTCCTGCCTCTATGTCAAAAGGCTGTCGGACATCGACGAGGCCGTGCTCGAAGATCTGTGCGTCCGCTCGCTCAAATATATGGCGGCGAAATATCCGCCGGCTTAATCGTCCAGACTTTTACCTCGACCCGACTGACGATATTCGAATGCGCGTTTGGCGCTTATTCTTCGGGCCACCAAAAAAACACCGACGATCAGCATCAGGGCAACAAGGCCAAGCGCGATCAATTCTCTGTCTTCCATCCCTGATTCACTCACATATGCGGTGGGCCATCGCCCATCCGGAATTTGTAAAGTGAGTTATCTAACAGACCGCTTTTCGCAATCAAGCCGCACTTAGCACTAATTCGCAGGTAACTCTCAACTCGTCGCAATTCCGGCAATCAACAGCGAAGAATTTTGCTCCACTTGCAGTTGCTCGAGCGAATCGTCCATCAGGCAATCGCCCCGGACGATTGGCTTTCCGCCAAAACTCGCATGGCCCGAAATAGGCACCAGCCAATAGGGCCCCGCCTCGTGAATCTCGTCTTTTCCGGCGCTATCGACAATATGATGGAGCCAGAAATGCGGCCCCGAGGTCAGCCTGAAATTTGCGGCAACATGCCCCGAACGGGCATCGATATAGGGCGCTGGATGCGCAACCGCGACGCCATCATCCAGATGCAGTTCGCGGGGCCGACCATAATCATAGAGGCGGTAGGTAATGTCCGCAGGTTGCTGAACCTCGACCAGCGTGATGCCTGCACCGATGGCATGGACCGTTCCGGTAGGGATGTAATAGAAATCGCCAGCTTTGACCGGCTTCCAATCGATAAGTTGTTCGATATCGCCTGTCTGCGAAGCCGTGCGCAACTCCTCGGCGGTCAAGGGCTGCTTCGTGCCGATGCCCAATACGGCCCCCGGTTCGGCATCCACGATATACCAGCATTCTTCCTTACCCGACGGCAAGCCGCGCCGATGCGCGTCCGCGTTCGAAGGATGCACCTGAATCGACAGCTTTTCCGACGTGAACATCCATTTGACCAGCAACGGAAGCGGCGTTTGCCCGGCGCCATTATACCAGATTTCACCGATCCGTTGTCCGCCATGCGCGCCAAACGCAGGCGGGAGGTCATCCCGCCCCCAAGGCTTTTCAACAAATTGGCGCTCAAGAAACATCGAAACTCCCTTTAGCAGCAACAGCTTACCATATCCTATCCAACTTTCCGCTTTTGATATTTGCAAAGTCTCGCTAGGGCGCGGCGAACAATATAACTCTCCCCGGGCACCATTGTTCACTCTGGAGCCAAAAATGACTGCATATGTAGATCGTGCCGGATTGCAGGTTGCGTCCGCCCTCGTCGAATTTGTCGAAGCAAAAGCCTTACCGGGGACCGGTGTGCAGGCCGATACGCTGTGGCAGGGGCTGGCCGATATTCTGGCGCGCTTTGTTCCCGTCAACAGCGCCTTGCTTGCCAAGCGCGACGAATTGCAGGTTAAGCTCGACGCGTGGCACAAGGCCCATCCGGGGCCGATTGCGGATATGGCGGGCTATCAGGCGTTCCTCAAAGAGATCGGCTATCTCGTCCCTGAACCCACCGGCTTCAAAATCGGTACGCTGAACGTCGATGCCGAAATCGCGACGATGGCGGGCCCTCAGCTGGTCGTTCCCGCGCTCAACGACCGTTTCGTCCTCAACGCCGCCAATGCGCGCTGGGGCAGCCTATATGACGCGCTCTATGGCACCGATGTGCTCGATGCCCCCGCAGCCCGCCCCGGTGGCTATGACACAGCGCGCGGCGACGCAGTAATTGCCTATGCTCGCGGCTTCCTCGATTCCGCCGTACCGCTCGCAAGTGGTAGCTGGGCTGATTGGGATGGCGGCGACCTGCAGCTTGCCGATGCTTCGGTTCCGATCATCCGCCGTGGTGATGACATCCTGCTGCGCCACAACGGCCTCGGCATTGAAATCGTTATCGACCGAGAGCATCCGGTGGGCAAGACCGACAAGGCGGGCATCGCCGATGTGATCCTTGAAGCCGCGCTGACGACGATTATCGACCTTGAGGATTCGGTCGCGGCAGTCGATGCCGAAGACAAGGTGAAGGGCTATACCAATTGGCTCGGCCTGATGCGCGGCGACCTGACCGCGAGCTTCGAAAAGGGCGGCGCCACCATGACCCGCGCACTCGAAGACGACCGCGAATGGGATGAGGAACTGCTCCACGGCCGTTCGGTGATGTTCGTGCGCAATGTCGGCCATTTGATGACCAATCCTGCAGTGCGCCTGCCTGATGGCAGCGAAGCGCCCGAAGGCATTCTCGACGCGCTCTTCACCTCGCTCTGCGCGATGCATGATCTTTTGGCGCTCGGCAAATATCGCAACAGCCGTGCGGGCAGCATTTATATCGTCAAGCCCAAGCAGCACGGACCGGAAGAATGTGCCTTCACCAATGACCTGTTTGACGCGGTCGAAGACCTGCTCGGGCTCGACCGGCACACGATCAAGGTCGGGGTGATGGATGAGGAGCGCCGCACCAGCGCCAACCTCGCCGCGTGCATTTATGCCGTGCGCGACCGTATCGTTTTCATCAACACCGGCTTCCTAGATCGCACCGGCGATGAGATGCACACAGCGATGCAGGCAGGCCCGATGATCCGCAAGGCGGACATGAAGGCCTCGTCCTGGATTCAGGCTTATGAGGCGCGCAATGTGCAAATCGGCCTTACCTGCGGGCTGTCGGGCAAGGCGCAGATTGGCAAAGGCATGTGGGCCGCTCCCGACATGATGCGAGATATGATGGCGCAAAAGATCGGCCATCCCAAATCAGGCGCGAACACCGCCTGGGTGCCCTCACCCACCGCCGCAACGCTGCACGCCATGCACTATCATATGGTCGATGTATTCGAGGTGCAGCGGGAACTGGCGGCGAAGGAAACCCCTGCACTCGACGCGCTGCTCACCATCCCCGCAGCCGCGCGCGGCCACAACTGGTCTGCAGAAGAAGTGCAGCAAGAGCTGGAGAATAACGCGCAAGGCATACTCGGCTATGTCGTACGCTGGATCGACCAGGGCATTGGCTGTTCGAAGGTTCCCGACATCCACGATATCGGCCTGATGGAAGACCGGGCAACGCTACGCATCTCAAGCCAGCATATCGCCAACTGGCTGCTCCACGGCGTGTGCACCCCCGAACAGGTCGATGCCGCCTTCGCCAAGATGGCCGCCAAGGTCGACGCGCAGAATGCGGGCGATGCGCTCTACGAGAAACTGGAGGGCGATAGTATTGCGCTCAAGGCAGCGCGCGCACTGGTCTATGAGGGTGTGGCACAGCCCAGCGGTTATACCGAACCGCTCTTGCATAAATTCCGGTTGGAGAAGAAAAGGGCTGCCTGACATTTCCCGGAAAGGCGCATGGCATGACCTACACATTATGGGGATCGGCCCATTCGCTCTACACCGGTAAGGCAAGATCTTATCTGGTGAAGAAGGGGCTCCCTTTTCGCGAGCATTACTTGTCACATCCGGATTTTGCCGCGCGCATTCTGCCTGCGATTGGAAAATCCTCGGTCCCTGTTCTGGAAACGGAACAGGGAGAGATTGTACAAGACAGTGGCGACATCATCGATCTGCTGGAAAGCCGCCATGTCGCGCCAGTGGTCGATCCGGTTTCCCCGTTGCAAAAGCTGGTTTCCTTGCTGTTCGATGCCTTTGGTTCGGAATATCTGCTGCCGACGGCGATGCACTATCGCTGGTCCTACCGCGAGCAACAGGAGGAGTTTCTGCGCGCCGAATTTGGGAGGGCCATCATTGCCAACAGCACGCGGGAGGAGCGACGCGACACCGCGGCGAAGGTCATGGCTTTCTTCAACGGTTTCCTGCCCAATCTGGGCGTCTTTCCGGAAACTGTCCCGGCGATTGAGGCAGCTTATCTCGATCTGATCGACGCGCTTGACGATCATTTCCAGTGGCACCCCTATCTGCTCGGCGGCCTTCCCAGCCGGGGTGACTTCGGCATGATGGCCCCGTTGTTTGCGCATCTGGGCCGCGATCCGGTTCCGGCCGGGATTATGAAAGCGAAGGCGCCCAATCTGTTCCGCTGGACCGAAAGGATGAACAGCAGCCCGGTGAGTGACGGCGAATATCCCGGCTATACTGATGCCTATGCCGCTGACGATGCGATTCCGCCAACATTGGAGGCGGTGATGCGCATCATGTTTGCCGATTGGTTGCCGGGTCTGGTGGCCGACGCCAACAGCTTCAACGCCTGGTCTGCCGATAAGGCAGCAGGAACAGTCGTTTCGCATGACGGCAATGGCACAATTCATCCGCATGTCGGCAAAGTCGCGTTTGACTGGCGCGGCATCACCTACCGGCGGGGTAGCCAACCGCACATGTTGTGGATGCTATCGACCGCCCAAGCTTATTATAACGGTCTTGATGCGGCAGCCAAAGCGCGCGCCGACGAATGTCTTGGCCGAACGGGCGGTGCGGACATTATTTCGCTAAAGCTGGACCGCCGTATGACGCGCCGCAACAATCTGTTGGTCTTGGCGGACTAGGGCCTATTGGCCTTTGCCAACTGCTTCGCCTTCCATTCCATCGCATTGCGCACCCGCCATTCGACGCTCGGGTGCGTGTAGAACAATGCCTCCTGCAGCGCACTTGGCCGGGGGTAGCGATATTCGGCGGTTTTGACCAAGGCGCTTGCCAGTGCATCGGGCAGGTTCACATGGCGCAGCGAATAATT
Source organism: Sphingorhabdus sp. (assembly GCA_017987825.1). GTDB lineage: Bacteria > Pseudomonadota > Alphaproteobacteria > Sphingomonadales > Sphingomonadaceae > Sphingorhabdus_B. The sequence continues at coordinate 12,397 of JAGNSY010000009.1, forward strand.
GTCCGCTTCGCGCTCTCCCTGACGGATCAACGCGTTCATTGCGGGCTGGACGAAAAGCCCGAGAAAGCCGACGGTAAAGATCAGAACGGGCAGCCCTTGCGGATCGCCAACGCTGGCATTGCTGCCAAATAGTCGAGCAAAGCGCGGGAACAACCGGTCGGCGAGGAAGAACAGCACCATTGCGAGAAGCACCAGCACGCCGACCATCCGCCAGATATGGCCGCTGACATAATGGCCGATTTCGTGGCCCGTCACCGCCTTGACTTCATCAAGCGACGCGCCCTTCAGCGCGACATCGGAAATCGCGATCCGCTTTGAGCTGAAAAGGCCGGAGACATTGGCGGTGAAATTGTTCGACTGGCGCGATCCATCATAGACGAAGATGCGGTCGGCGGGGATGCCCGCCTCTGCTGCCATATCGACCAAGGCTGCCTTTACCGGGCCCTCCTGCAGCGGCTTATATTCGTTGAACATGGGCTCTATCAGCACTGGCGACAGCAACAACGTCGCCCCGCCCGCAAAGGCCGCCAGCCCGCCCGACCACAGCCACCATCGCTTCCCAGCCTTGCGGATTAGTGCATAAATCCCGAGGAAGAACAGCGCGCCGAGCAGGCTGGAAATCACCGTTCCGATCGCGTTCTGCATCAGGAAATCGGCCAGCGGCTGGCTGGTGCGGCCATAGGATTTTTCAAAACCCCATTCCTGATAGATGCCCCAGGGCAGGCTAATGATCGCAGAGGCAAGAAAGAAGGCTAAGCCCACCAGCCATGTCCGCAGGCCCCAGCCGCGTTTTTCGAGCTTGGCAGACACTTTGTCGAGGATGCCGGTGCGCACGATAATCCAGGTGACAACCGCCGATACCAGCAACCCCCAGAGCAGCATCCAGTGGCTGGCGCTGGTATAGTCGGCGGCCTTCTGCAACGCCTCTGGCCCAAGAGCGTCGATATAGCGCGCGGTTTCCGCTGCCGGATTGAATGCCATGATGTTTCCTCCCATTGTTGCTGTATTATCTATGTGATACAGCTAGCTTTGGCAAGTAGCTTGCCTAACATCGCGCCAGATGGTTTATTCGCGCGCATGTGGAGGGTGATGATCCTGTACGGATTGGCGCTGGCGGGCGGGGCGTTGTTGCTCGAATGGCTCGATTACAAGCATATGGTGCGGGCCTGGTCGACCGAGTTTTATGTCGGCATTGTCGCAATCCTGTTTGTGGCCTTGGGCATTTGGGTCGGCAACCGGCTGACCCCGCAGCCGCGCGGACCTGCTTTCGAACGTAATGATGCCGCCATCCGGTCACTGGGGATCAGCGAACGCGAATGCGAGGTGCTGGACCTGCTTGCATCAGGTGCGGCCAACAAGGTGATTGCGCGGCGGCTCGGCATCTCCCCCAATACCGTCAAGACCCACGTCGCACGATTGTTTGAAAAGCTGGAAGCCGCCAACCGAACCGAGGCGATCCACAAGGCGCGGACACTGGATATCCTTCCGTGAAAATAGGCGAAAGCCACCCAATCACCCTTTTGGGCGATAGATTGACGCGTATTGGCGGTCTAGCCCCGACCCGTCCAAATTGAAGGAGATAAATCATGGGACGGATCATTGCAGTCTATGGCCTGATCGCCGCAGTCATCGTTGTCATCGGATGGAATATCAGCATGTTGTTCGTGCCAGAGGGTGGCGCGGCCGGCATGGTCGCAGGCTATTTGTCGATGCTGGTGGCGACCAGCTTCGTCTTTGTCGGGGTCAAACGCTACCGCGATACCGAACTGGGCGGCGTCATCCGTTTCTGGCCCGCATTCTGGCTGGGCCTTGGCATCGCAGCCGTAGCGGCGCTCGCTTATGTGCTGAGCTGGGAAGTCTATATGTGGAAGACCGACTATGCCTTCATGAACGAATATATCGCGGGCTATCTGAAAGACCTGAAAGCATCAGGCGCCTCGGCCGCAGAGGTCGCAAAGCAATCGGCGGAGATGCAGGACTTTGCCAAGCAATATGAGCAGCCACTGTACAGGATGGTGGTCACGCTCAGCGAATTTGCGCCTATCGGCCTGCTCGTTCCGCTGATTTCTGCCGCCCTGCTCCGCAAGAGCGGCTTCATGCCGGCAAAGGCAACTGCCTAGACACTAGCATCAATAAACCGCTCGGCATCGAGCGCGGCCATGCAGCCGGTTCCCGCGCTCGTCACTGCCTGGCGGTAGATGTGATCCATCACATCACCACAAGCGAAGACGCCGGGGATGCTGGTTTCGGTCGCCTGCCCCTCGGCCCCGCCGCGCACCTTGATATAGCCGCCCGCCATATCGAGATGGCCTTCGAAAATGCCGGTATTGGGCTTATGGCCGATGGCGATGAAGACGCCGTGCAGTTCGACATCTTCAGTGCCGCTGCCATCGGTTGCAGCGATCCGCATGCCGGTAACGCCCATCGCATCGCCCAGCACTTCATCGAGCGTGTGGTTCCACTTGATCGTCACCTTGCCCTCGGCCTCGCGCGCGAACAGGCGGTCCTGCAGGATCTTTTCAGCCTTCAATTTGTCGCGCCGGTGCACCAAAGTCACATGGCTCGCAATATTGGCGAGGTAGAGCGCTTCCTCCACCGCGGTATTGCCACCACCGATGACCGCGACCGGCTTGTTGCGATAAAAGAACCCGTCGCAGGTCGCGCAGGCTGAAACGCCCTTGCCCATGAAGGCGGTTTCGCTGGGCAGCCCCAGATATTGCGCGCTTGCCCCAGTCGCGATGATTACAGCATCGGCGGTGTAGTCGCCTGCACCGCCGGTCAGCGTGAAAGGCCGCTTCGAAAAATCGACCTTTTCGATATAGTCATTCTCAATCCGCGTGCCGAAACGTTCGGCATGCTTCTTCATCCGTTCCATCAGTTCGGGGCCCATCACCCCGGCATCGTCGCCCGGCCAGTTATCGACCTCGGTCGTGGTCATCAGCTGTCCGCCAACCTCGACCCCGGTGATGATCATCGGCGTCAGGTTTGCACGCGCGGCGTAAACGGCGGCGGTATAGCCCGCCGGGCCGGAGCCGATGATGATGACGGGGGCGTGGCGATCTGACATTTGCGGGAATCCTGTTGCTATTTGAAGCCGGACATAGGGAGCGCATCGGCCAAGGCCAAGGCCGGAGGCGAAACTATCCACAAAAAGAGGCTTCCCTTAACGTAAGGGCGCTTTTATCAGGCCCGCGAAACAGTTTCGAACAGGGGAGTCCCGTATGCCCAAGATTACCGTCATTTCGCGCAACGGATCAGCACGCGACGTAGAGGCCGAAAACGGCCTGTCGCTGATGGAAGTGATCCGCGACAATGGTTTTGACGAGCTGCTGGCGCTGTGCGGTGGCTGCTGCAGCTGCGCGACCTGCCATGTCTTTGTCGACAGCGCCTTCGCCGACAAGGTTCCGGCGATGAGCGAAGACGAGAACGACCTGCTCGATTCGACCGACAGCCGCAACGAAAGCTCACGCCTGTCGTGCCAGATCCAGATGAACGACGCCCTCGAAGGCCTTGTCGTCACCATCGCGCCGGAAGATTGATTTAAACGGCGGTCACCAGCCCGATGACCGCGCCGGTCATTGCGGACGCTAGATTTCCGGCAACCCAGCTTTTCATCCCCAGCGCCGCTGCCTCGCCGCGGCGGTCAGGGCAGAGCGTGCCGATGGTGGATACCAGCAGGCCGACACTGGCGAGATTGGCAACACCACACAGCGCATAAGTGACAATGAGTTGGCTGCGGGGGCCCAGCTCTCCCGCCGGGAGCGCCGCCAGATCGAGATAAGCGACATATTCGTTGAGGATCGCTTTAGTGCCCATCAATGCACCGGCGGTCGGCGCTTCACTCCACGGCACCCCGATCGCCCACATCAGCGGCGCGAAAAGCCAGCCGAACATACGCCGCAGCGTCAGTTCTTCGCCACCCACCAGCGGCAATATACTGAGCATCTGATCGACCAGCGCGACCAGCGCGAAGACGACGATGATCACGCCGATGACCGCGAGAAACAACTGCACCCCGTCCATCGTGCCGCGAATCACGGCGTCGATGCTGCTGTCATATTTCAGGCTGGTGTCGTCAGGGTCGGTTGCGGTCTTGCCATCCCCCGGCACCATCAGCCGCGCGATCAGCACGGCAGCTGGGAGCGAGATTAACGACGCCGAAATCATATGCCCCACCGCATCGGGCACGGTCCTTGACAGGGTGGTCGCGTATAGAATCAGGATCGCACCCGATATCGTTGACATCGTAAGCGCCATCACCATGAACAATTCGCCCCGGCTCATCCGTTCGAAATAGGCGCGCAACACCAAGGGTGCCTCGACCACGCCAAGGAAGATATTCGCGCCCCCGCCCAACCCGACAACGCCGCTGACGCCTAAGGTACGTTGCAACGCCCAGCTGAGGCCGCGGACTATCCACGACAGGATTTTCCAGTGCCACAGCAGCGCCGAAATCGCCGAGAAGACGATCACCAGCGGCAATATCTGGAAGGCGATGATCAGCGGTGGCTGGCTGCCCGGCGTCACGGGGAAAGGCAGAGGCGCGCCGCCGAGATATCCGAACATATAGCTGGAGCCGACCAAAGTCGCTTTTTCGATCGCCTGCACAGCGTGGTTGGCGACATTGATTGCGTCCCACACAAACGGCACGCGAACGATGACCAGTCCGAGTGTTAGTTGTAACAGCAGCGCGCCTGCTATCCACCGCCAGCCGGGCAGCTGCTTTCGATTTTCCGAAAATGCCCAGGCCAGAAAGACGATGAGCGCAACGCCCAGCAGCCCCTGAAGCTGTGCGACTATCGCCAAGCGATCAGCCGCGCGTCGCGGTGGTCATCGCTTCGGCAATCACCGGATAGCCATGCCCGTCCGGGATGCAGATATGCGGCACCCCGTCGCGTTCCTCTACATAGGTCAGCAGCAGCTTGACCGGATGTTCTGCAGCGTGGGCAGCAGCATCGTCAAAGCTTTCGAACAGCGCCAGCCGTTCCAGATTGCGCACGGTCGGGAAGATCGCCTTCACCTCTTTGCGCGCAATCTTGTCGAGCACGCCCGGCGCGCTGTCCCAGAACAGCATCCGGTTTTCGGTATTGTCGACCACCGCCGGCAGATGCGCGTCGCCTGCGTTGAGCAGATAGAAACGGGTATCGAACACGCGCGTTTCCAGATTGGGCGGGCGCCAGCGGGCCCAGGGGACGAGCTGGTCGAGTTGCGGCGTCCAGCCATTATCGTCGCAAATTTCCTTCAGGCTCGCCCCATCGTGCAGTGCGGCACGCGCCTCTGCGCAATCGGCAGCGTCGGTTACACCATCGAGCGCCAAAGCAAGCCCGGCTTCTTCAATCGTTTCACGGATCACCGCCAGCCGCGCAGCGGCTTCGTGCAGATCAAGCCCATGGTCGATGATCCCCGCATAAGCGCGATCGTGATCGTCGACCTTCCCACCCGGAAAAACAACCATCCCCCCGGCAAAGGCCATCGACTTCACCCGCTCCACCATCAGGATCAACGGCGGGCCGCCCTCCGGATTGTTGCGGAAAATCACCATGGTTGCGGCAGGGGTCGCGGGCGGCATGACTTCGCCGGTGACGGGGTGGATCAATAATTCTTCAGACATCGTCCCCTTTGCAGCATGGAAAGCCGCTCCTGCCAAGCTATCATTTTTCTGCGAAGGGTTTTTGTAACCCGCACGTTATAGCATGAAACGCATTGAAGCTAAGGACCAAGGCTTAATGGCAACAACCGCGCAAGCGATAGCGAGCGAAAGCGATGACGCGCTGATGGCGCGTGTCGCCGCGCGTGATGCTGATGCCTTGCGCCTGCTTGCCGATCGCCATGCCGACATCCCCTGGCGGATTGCCTATCGCATGTTAAACGACGCTGCCGAGGCCGAAGATGTGACCCAAGATGCGATGCTGCGGCTGTGGCGATTTGCCGAGCGCTGGCAAGCGGGCGGCCCCGGTGTTGCTGCATGGCTTACACGCGTTGCGACCAATGCCTGCCTCGATCGCATCCGCCGCCGCCGCTTTGTCGGCGACGATGCGGTGCCCGAACGCGCCGACGAAAGCCCGCTCGCCGACGAAGTGATCGAGCAGGACGATGTGCGCAGCGCGGTTGCGGCATGCATTGAAGCACTGCCCGACCGGCAGCGCGCAGCGATTTTGCTGACCTATTATGAGGAAAGGCAAAACAGGATGGCCGCCGACATATTGGCCATGCAGATCAAGGCGTTTGAATCGCTGCTGTTCCGCGCGCGGGCCAGCTTGCGCGATTGTGTCGAGGGCAAAGGGGTGACCGCATGACCGAACCTGCCTTCCCTCCGCACATCGCGGCCGCGCTCGACCGGCTGACCGTGCCGCCTGTTCCCACCGGCTTTGGCGAACGACTGGCTGCGCGCATTGCAGCCGGTGATTTGCCCGCGGAATCTTCTTCAATTGCCCCACCATTGCCTTCGGCGCGCCGCCGGTTCGGCAGCACAAGCTGGCGCCGCTCGGGACGGGTGGTCATCGTGGTAGCGGCCTTCGGAATCGCGACCGCCACCGCTGCTGCCTCAGGCTTTTTCGGTGAGCCGGTCTATGTGCCGGTGGTGAGCGATGCGCTTGCCAAGGCCAAGCTGGTCGAATTGCCCGCACGCACAGCAAAGCCCGCGCCCAAGGCTGTCGCGGCCAGCGAAGTCGACACCAAAGCCGCAGAAGTACCTAAGGCAACCGGCCGCGAAGCGGTGCGCTCGCTTTATGACCGGCTGCGCGCCGACCCCGAATATCTCACCCTGCCGCGCCGCGAACGCGTAGCCATCGCCCGGCAGGAAATTCGCACCCTGCTACAATCGGGCGCGGTCACCCTGCCCGAGTTGCGGCAAGCGCTTGCTGAGCATCGCACCGCAATCCGGCCCGCCCTTAAACAGCGTATCGAGCGGCAGATCGTCCGGCGTGAATTGCGCGAACGCACTGCCGGTCCGGTGACGTTGCAACCGCGCGGCACAGAGATATCGCCCCAGTCACCGGACCGCCAAATTGATCCCGCTAAAATTGAAGCGGCGCGCGAAACCTATCAGCAGCTTCCCTCTGACCAGAAGGCGAAACTCACCGAATTACGGCAGCAGCTGCGCACGGCACCTTTTGCCGAGCGTCGGGCTATCCGGCAGGAAATTCGGGCTATCCTGCAAAGCACCGGTCAAACAGCCGAAGAAAAAATCATACCGGCAAACGAAGGGAACCCCGAAGTCGTGCGTTGAATGTTTGAGGACGGACAAAAGGCCGCCTCGAACAGACAGCAAAGGACTTAACCCATGAAAAAGCTGATAGCATTTACCCTCTCTGCCGCTTTCCTTGCCGGAATCGCGCAAGCAGAGCCCGCAACCCGCACCTCAACCTTTGACGGCCCCAAGGCCAGCGGCACGAAAACCACTGTGCGTGACAAGGATGCAGGCACTTTCAGTTCAGACAAGATTGTCACCCGCAAAAGCGACGGCGCAACCGCAACCTCCGAACGCGACCGCCAGCGCACCGACACCGGCTTCACCGGCAGCGGATCGCGCACCGGCTTCAACGGCAAGACCACGACCTATGATTATGAGCGCACCAAGACCGACAATGGCTGGACAGCCACCGGCAGCGGCACTGGCCCCAATGGCGGCGAATATGACTATTCAGGTTCCAAAACCCGCACCGACAATGGTTTCACCGCCAACCGTTCAGCTTCGCGCAATGGCAATGAGATCTATAACCGCAACGATACGGTGACGCGTTCTTACGGCAATGTGACCCGCGACACCAACGTCACCCGCAAACAGCGCAAACGCTGAGGCCGCATACCCTCTCCCTTCCCCCTTGGTCGTCCCGCTGTCCGACACACCCGGCGGGGCGGCCAGACTTAGAAGCCCCTCCCCTTCAAAAGAGGGGCGAAGTAAACTCTCGATCCACCCCATTGCCACCGCCCGTGCAAACTGGCACCATCGCCGCGTCCGCAGCGTAACTCGGGGAGAGGCTGGATGGGTATTGTCGAATTGCTTGGTCTGGCGGCGAGTGTCAGCCTGTTATCGGGCTGGAGGCTCTACCTCACGGTCTTTGGCACCGGTCTGGCCATGTATTTTGGCGTGGTCGACTTGCCCGAAAACCTCAAAATGCTCGATGCGCTCGCCAACCCCTGGGTGATTGGCATTGCCGGGCTGGGGGCGATTGCAGAGTTTTTTGCCGACAAAGTCGCCTGGCTCGATTCGATCTGGGATGGCCTCAACACTTTGATCCGGCCTTTGGGCGGGGCCATGCTGGCACTGGCTGTGGTCGATGCGGGTGATCCGGTCTGGCAGGTGATCGTCTTCCTGCTGGGGGGCGGAGCGGCTTTGGCCAGCCATGCCACAAAGGCGACGGCCCGTGCGGCAGTGAACACCAGCCCGGAACCGGTTAGCAATGTGATATTGTCGACGGCAGAGGATGTGGTGACCGGCGGATTGCTCGCGCTGGCTTTTGCCAATCCGATCATCGCGGCGGTAATCGCGGTGGTACTACTTGGCTTAGCTATTTGGGGGCTATTCGCAGCCAAGCGGATGCTGGCCAAGTTATTCTCGCCCCAACCGGCTCCACCGCCGCAGCCCTAATTCCCGGTTCCCTGCCGGAACAACACCTCTTCCAGCGCACTTCTGGCAGGCGCCGTAGCGTTGGTCGGTGCCAATTGCTGGCGCCCCTCGAGGCTTTTCTTGCCCAACCCGGCATATAGGAACCCGCCATCGCGCAGCCGGTCAAACAGCCAGTCGCGCCGGTGCGGTTCTACTACGAAGCAACCCTCGCTCGTCCCCGGCTTTCCGCCGCGCGCCGACATCAGGCTATAGTTGAAATAGCGCCGCCGATCCGCCGCATAGCTGTGCACCACAATGTCACGCGTGCGCATCGCGCTGTTAGATGGATCAAGCCCGTCGAGCCGCAAGGACAGGCCGTTGCGTCCGCGATACAGTTCCCCCCCGCGCGCCGCGCCGAGCGAGGACATCCAGCTTTCATAGACATTGCCAAAGGCATCGGCATAGCCATCGTCGTCGGGATCCGAACCAATGCCATGTGCAACAACCACCGGAGTATCGAGCCCCTGCCCGCTTTCCAGATCAATGATGTAAAGACGCGGGTCCGCGCTGCGCTTGGCGAAGTCGACCACGACCATCATCGAAGGCCCGCTGCCGCTACCCCATTGGCAGACATGTTTTTCATAGCTCGCCAATGTCTCGTCGAGCAGCGAACGGTCGAGGCGATGCTGTGGCGTTGCGAGCCCTTCGGATTGCTCGCCCGAATAGACCGACAGCAATTTCGCCTTGGCTTCCTGAAAACCGGTGCAGGAGAAACGCTTGAACGCCGGACCGGCCGGTTGCGCTGTGATCAGTGTTGCGTCACCGGTGCCCGGCGCAAAGACGATTTCGGATTGCGCAATTGCAGGTGCGGCAAAGGCGGCGATGCCGAGCATCGCGCATAAAGCGTTTCTATACGCTGCGAATCTGCCCCCAGGTCGCTGCATGATGTTCTTTTTACAGCAAAAGCGCCGGGTTGCAAAACCCCGCAAGCGCGGCCATCTCGTTTTGGAACAGCGCGCTCTTGCGCTTTGCGAACAAATCTGGAACATAACTGTCCTATGAGCCTGACCCACATAAGCGTGCGCGGTGCGCGCGAGCATAATCTCAAAGGCATCGATATCGATCTGCCGCGCGACAAGCTGATCGTGATCACCGGCCTGTCAGGCAGCGGCAAATCCTCGCTGGCGTTCGACACCATCTATGCTGAGGGGCAGCGGCGCTATGTGGAGTCGCTCAGCGCCTATGCGCGGCAGTTTCTGGAGATGATGCAGAAGCCCGATGTCGAACATATCGAGGGCCTTTCCCCCGCTATCTCCATCGAGCAGAAAACCACAAGCCGCAACCCGCGCTCGACGGTCGCAACCGTCACCGAAATCTACGATTATATGCGCCTGCTCTGGGCGCGCGTTGGGGTGCCCTATTCGCCCGCCACCGGCCTGCCGATCACCGCGCAGACAGTGACGCAGATGGTCGACCGAGTGATGCAGCTGGCCGAGAGCACCCGCGCCTATCTGCTCGCTCCCGTGGTGCGCGGTCGCAAGGGCGAGTATCGCAAAGAGCTGCTCGAATGGCAGAAAGCGGGCTATACCCGCGTGCGCATCGACGGCGAATTCTACGCGATTGAAGAGGCCCCCGCGCTCGACAAGAAATACAAGCATGACATCGAGGTCGTCGTTGACCGAATCGTCGTGAAGGATGGTATCCAGACGCGGCTGGCGGACTCGTTTGAGCAAGCGCTGAAGCTGGCCGAGGGGCTGGCCTTTGTCGATCTGGCGGATGGCACGGTGGCCGAGGCGATGGGGTCTGCGGATGCGGTGCCCACGGCCTTTGGTGAGGCCAGAGCGGAGTTTAAGGGTGCAACCTTCACCCCGGCACCAACCAACGTCACAGGCGGGGCGATGAAAGGCACCGGCCTGCCGCCCAACCGCATTGTCTTCAGCGAGAAATTTGCCTGCCCGGTTTCGGGCTTCACCATCGCCGAAATCGCCCCGCGGCTGTTCAGCTTCAACGCGCCACAAGGCGCCTGCCCCGAATGCGACGGGCTGGGTGAGCGGCTGGAGTTTGATCCGCAACTCGTCGTCCCCAATGAGGGGCTGAGCCTAAAGCAGGGCGCGGTCGTGCCCTGGGCGAAATCGAACCCGCCCAGCCCCTATTATATGCAGGTGCTGGCGAGCCTGGCGAAAGCCTATGACTTTGATCTGACCACCCCGTGGAACGCGCTGCAGCCGGATCAGCGGATGATCATCCTGCATGGCACCGGCGGGCTGCCGGTCGAGCTGACCTTCATGGACGGACGCAAGGAATATACCGTGCGCAAGCCCTTTGAGGGCGTGATCGGCAACCTCAACCGCCGCATGCTGCAGACCGACAGCGCGTGGATGCGCGAGGAGCTGGGCAAGTTCCAGACCAGCCAGCCCTGCGAAACCTGCCACGGCGCGCGCCTGAAGCCCGAAGCGCTGAGCGTCAAGATCGCGGGCACCAACATCTCCGAACCCACGCGGATGAGCGTGGCGGACGCGCTGAACTGGTTCAGCAATCTCGACGCACAGCTCACCCCCACACAGTCGCAAATCGCCAAGGCGATCCTGAAGGAGATCAACGAGCGGCTGGGCTTCCTCAACAATGTCGGGCTCGATTATCTGAACCTCGATCGCACCAGCGGCACGCTCTCCGGCGGGGAGAGCCAGCGCATTCGCCTCGCGTCGCAAATCGGCAGCGGCCTGTCGGGCGTGCTCTATGTGCTCGATGAACCCAGCATCGGCCTGCACCAGAAGGATAATGACCGGCTGCTCGCCACGCTCCAGCGGCTACGCGATCTGGGCAACACCGTGATCGTCGTCGAGCATGACGAGGATGCCATCCGCACTGCCGACTGGATCGTCGATCTCGGCCCCGGTGCTGGCGTGCATGGCGGCACGGTGATGGCGGAGGGGACGCTGGAGACGATCCTCAAGGCCAAATCGCTCACCGCCGATTATTTGAACGGCACCCGCGAAATCGCCGTCCCGAAGACGCGGCGCAAGGGCAACAAGAAGAAGCTCACCCTCCACGGCGCGCGCGCGAACAATCTGAAAAATGTCACGGCATCCATTCCCTTGGGAACATTCTGCTGCATCACTGGCGTATCGGGTTCGGGCAAGTCGAGCTTCACCATCGACACGCTCTACGCCGCCGCGGCGCGGCAATTGAACGGCGCGCGGGTGATTGCGGGCGCGCATGACAAGATCAGCGGCCTTGAGCATTGCGACAAGGTGATCGACATCGACCAGTCACCCATCGGCCGCACCCCGCGCAGCAACCCCGCCACCTATACCGGCGCCTTCACCAATATCCGCGATTGGTTCGCAGGGCTCCCCGAGTCAGAGGCGCGCGGCTACAAGCCCGGGCGGTTCAGCTTCAACGTAAAGGGCGGGCGGTGCGAGACGTGCAGCGGCGATGGCCTGATCAAGATCGAGATGCACTTCCTGCCCGACGTCTATGTGACGTGCGAGGAATGCCACGGCAAACGCTATAACCGCGAAACGCTGGAGGTGAAGTGGAAGGGGCTGTCGATCGCCGACGTGCTCGACATGACGGTCGAGGATGCGGTGGAGATATTCAAGGCCGTCCCCCCGATCCGCGACAAGATGGCGATGCTGGCAGAGGTCGGCCTCGGCTATGTCAAGGTCGGCCAGCAGGCGACGACGCTATCCGGCGGCGAGGCGCAGCGCGTGAAACTCGCCAAGGAACTCAGCCGCCGCAGCACCGGCCAGACGCTTTACATATTGGACGAGCCCACCACCGGCCTGCATTTCGAGGATGTGCGCAAACTGCTCGAGGTGCTCCACCGGCTGGTCGAGCAAGGCAACAGCGTGGTGGTGATCGAGCATAATCTCGACGTCATCAAGACCGCCGACTGGATCATCGATCTTGGGCCCGAGGGGGGTGTGAAGGGCGGGGAGATTGTGGCGGAAGGCACGCCGGAGGATGTAGTTAAGGTCGCGGCCAGCTATACCGGCCACTACCTTAAGCCGTTACTTGAAAGAGGGAAGTGAGCCGGGAACGGAGGATGTAGTTGAGCCGTTAGGCGACCGGAGATCAGCGTGGCGGCCAGCTATACTGGGTAAATTTGAAGCCGTTGTTGGAGAAGGCGAAGTAAGGCTTCGTCCGCCCCAAGACTTGACTTGCGCCGGAGTACGATACCGAGGCGATGCTTGGGATAGTCATTAATATATATGTCTATGTCTATCAATCTAAATATTTAAATGCCAATTTCACGCAGCCGCTGAAGCAATATTACAGGATCAGATTCAAATACGAGATGCTGGGTAAGTACTTTACGCAGCTCTGCACGCCGATGTGATTTTAACTTGTTAATTCCATTGGTTGTTCCAGAGGGGATAGTTCCAAGCAGATCCGCATGATGTTGTTTGTTATCGTCATCAGTAGCATAGACTCCAAACCATTTATCCGGACTGCCTAGGACTCTAAAATTGTCAGCTACCGTCACAGCGGCACCTACGAGGTTTTGAGCTTCGTGTTGAGCTAGAAGAACGTTGATGGTCGCTAGTATCTCTTCGTCGCTTGCACCTTGCCTTATAATGCTAAGGCCACCTGAATACACAGAGGTAACGCTGCCACCGACTATCATTTCGGTTGAGCGAATGTAAGATGCCGGATCTGTAAAAACCCTGGCAACTAGCTCGTCGGATTTTATCCCGTCGCCGCCGATCGCCTGCAGTGAATGAATTTCGCAAACGCAATCGGGAAATGCTTGATCTAGCTTTGCCGCCTTCTCATGATCGCCTGCCTCAAGCCAAGCATTCCGACAGCTTGCCTGATCCATCGAAGACTTTTTACGCCACCGATGCCAAAATTTGAGAGGGAAAAATGGTTTTATCAAACGGCAAATTTTCATCCCCTTCCATTCTTCCGTCATCATATTCAAAATAGTAGTCGATTGAACTGTCCGCGTTTATAATAATCTCACCGAGAGCATTTCCCGTTTTTACTAGGAACAATGGCAAGCCGTCATGAGTAAGGCCAACTTCAGGTACGTGCCTACTAGACCACAGGCTTAAAAATAGCGTCGCATCGTCAATCGCACTTCCAACTGGCGCCTTCGCACCTTCAGAGTCCCAATTTGCAGGCCATTTCTTTAGAGTTCTAAGTCTATTTAATAACGATGAAATTCTAGCTTTAGACGGTTGAACCGAAATAGATTTTTCACTCGAGTTAGCAAGTGGTTGAATTTTCTGGTTCGCAATTTTCTCTACAAAAAAAACAACCGTGCTTTTCTCGTAAACAGCACGATCATTAACTACAGGAGTGACTGTAGCCGAAATAAGAGGAATTAAACTAAGCATCAGGACTTCCTAATGAAATAAGATCTCGGCCTGATTCTGTCAACATATCATGCAGACGGATCTTCAGCGTATCATGGTGTTTATTTAATATAGGTACAATTGATTTTTGACCAACATCTAGATCAATTAAACTTCCGTCACCGCTAGCTAAAAATTGCGATGACTCATGTGTTCTAATATTAATAACCCTTCGCGTGCCCTCGGGCGTCGCTGCGTCTGCGACGGTGACATCTGCATTTGCGAGTATTCGCTGGCCTAGCGTTTCAAAATCGAACCAGCCAGTGTGCGAGTGCCACAATCCGCTGCGTTGGGCAGCGCCAAATGCGATAAATGGTGACTCTAAATTTAGAATTTCTGAGCAATCTGCTGCGCCTTCTTCGGACCAGACAAATACGTCGGTGTATTCAAGCGCGATTGATGATAAATTGACCGCTTCAAAATAAATTGGAAGTACGGCATCAAACAATGCTTCAACTGCGGCGGAAAAGCCCGCCCATCTTGTGTAGGCATAAGTTTCAAATCTGATTTGATTTTCTGCCAGTACGAGCTTTTCATTCACCATGCCTGGAATTTCCTGGCGATGGAATTCGACGCCTGAATTTGTAAATGGCGACGGCGGAGGAGGTTTTTGACCGGGAGGTCCACCGATTTGAAACATTAAACTTTGGACCGGCACTTCCAGTGTCAGCCCAGCGTTGAAGGCGACATCTCGCGAAGTCGCTAAAATTCTCTTCCAAATTACCGAAGTGACCGGCTGAGAAAAAGATACAGCAGCATAGGCCATCTGAATTGCATGACTACCGTTTACTGGCTTCCAGTGCGGCGCGGCATCCTGAGCAGTACCAATAACAGTAGTAGGCTGACCTTGCTCCATTTACGCTCCCGGCCCCTCCAACCTACGATTCAAAAATGCACTATCAGCCGATTTCCTACATTCCAAGCGTTAACTGAACGTGCATATTGTGTTAAATATGGTGTTCTTAATACCACAATTACGGCGATGGGTGCGATCACCGTCAAACTCGACCGGACCACGCTTGAAACCAAAATTCACCCTCCCCCCTATAAATCCACCGCCTCCCGCACATAACCCCACTCGCCAACGCCATCCCATGCCCGGCCATCGGGGAAATGCAGCTTTACCCCGGACAGCGCGGCGCGGTCGAACAGGCGCATGTTTACGCCCATGCGGTCATTCGCAGCACCGCTCTTTTCCAGCCAGGCCGCGCTTAAGGCAAAATGCGTGGTGCAGCCGCAGCGGGGGCAGAAATGCAGCTCCACGGCGGGCTCCCGAGTCGTTTGTGGTCGCATTTCCTGCCCACGAAACCGGCTCCCACTTTCGCTTGAAATACTCCCGAAGTCCGCTCTTCCATAACCCCGCGTCTCCCCCGTCACCTCCACTTCTTCGGGCGCATAATATCCCCACCACACGCCGTGAGACGCGCACAGGCTGCAATTGCATTCGAAGATAAATTCCGGCGCATGCGCGACCTGCACATGCACCGCGCCGCAATGGCAGGTGGCGTTCAATGCCATAGCGCCGACAATGGATAGAGCGCGATCAGCCAGACGAGGCAGGCGAGCACGACGCGGCGATCCTTGGTGGCAATCGCCAGCAGGCAGACAGGGAAGAAGGACCAGGTGGTGATCGCCGTGCGCAAGGTGGCGGCGCTCGCCATCCCCGACAGGGCAATAACGGTCGCGAGCAAAGCGATATTGGCGATCAGCACGCCGCCCAGCACCTTGCGCCGGTGCCGGTCGAAATGCGCGTCGAGATCGTCCCAATCCTCTGGCTCGCTGGGGAAGATCAGCGATGCAGCGACGAAATAGATTGCGGTGACCACAAAGCCGCCGAACAGCGTCGGCCAGCTGACCGGGATCAGATCGCGCACCGCCCAGCCATACATCCAGAAGGTCACGACATCGCACGACACGAACAGCCCGAGCAGCGCGGTGGGCCAGCCAATGCGCACCTTGTGGCTCGACTTCAGCGCGCGCGCGAGCCCGCCCAGCCCCTCTGCCAGCGCCAGCCCGAGCAACAGCCCGAACAGCGAAAAGATGAATTCAAACCCGCTCATATAGCCCCCCGATACCCGGCCTGTGTGCCAAAGTGCAGGGAGCGCGGCAAGCGGAGAGAGGGATTGTGTTCCCTCTCTCCTTCAGGGGGAGAGGAGTGAGACTTGCGAACTTGTTCGCTAGTCGCAGCGGAGAGGGGCTCCAACGGTGTGGACTCGCCCAGCCTCCCCCTCTCCACTTCGTCTAATTGCCTGCAGCAATAAGACTTCGTACCTCTCCCCTGAAGGAGAGAGGAGGTTAGCCGATAAAACTCCGCGCCTTAGCTATCGTCTCGGCGAGGCCGGCGCGCATCGCCTCCCAAGCGGCGCGTTCGTCCGCCGCATCCTCGGGCAGCGTCTCTTCGATCAGATCGATCCCGGCCCAGAGCATCCCTTCATACCAGCCTGCCTCGACCTTCAGCGTCTCCTGATGGTGGGGGATCGAATCATAGAGGATGATGCGGATCTCCTCCGGCCGTTCGAACCAGGTCATCAGGCAATAGAGGACATTGCCGACCATCTCCGCCTCGAGCAGCGCGCGCTTGCCAAGACCGTGATGTTCGAAGCTCGCCTGTGCCGCCGGATGTGCCGCATAAAAACGCGCCATCAGCGGCGCGGTGATATCGCCAATCGCTTCGCCCGCGCGCTCCAGACTGCGCTCGATCAGCGCCAAATTTGCCTGTCTGTCTTGCATGCGCATCCTCCCTTTGGGCGCTTGTGGCACAGGTGGCGGGGCGCGCGAATTGATATTGGTCAAGCGCGATGCACTATGGGGGCGCTGTCCTACATGCGGCCTTTCTGCTTGGGTGGCGCGATGGAAGATGGTGTTTGCCCACGCCCTGCCCCTATCACCCCGCCATATAGGCCGCACTAAAGTGACAAAGGTAACAATTGGCCCCCACATTACCGGTGTAGTTTGTAACCTTAAGGCCGTTGTGCCCCTTTCGGTTTGCCGCACTCAAGCCCCTATCCACCGATATAGGCCAAATGGGCGATTCACAGCGCGTCACATATATGTAACAAGCCGTCTCAAGGCGGGACACCGCTATAAAATCCCAGCCTTTCGGGTCGCACCGAACATAATTCCGGGGGGAAGGGTATGGCGACAACAGCCAATGTAACCGGCGCAACAGGCCAGGATGCCGAGCGTCGTTTCTATGGGCGCATGGCGCTCGCCATCATCATCGCGATTTTCATCGGCTTTGCGCCCAGTTTCTACCTGTTCCAGACGGTGAGCTATCCGCGGCCGAACCCGACGCTGACCCCGCTGGTGATGGCGCACGGGCTGGCGCTGACCGGGTGGCTGGCGATATTCTATACGCAGATCCGGCTGGTTGC
>JAGNSY010000094.1 GCA_017987825.1 Sphingorhabdus sp.
CAATGGCAACCTACGATTTTGCATGGCTATGGGCGGAACTCGGCGTCGAAAGACTCCGAAAGTAGCCATTTCTGGCTGCGCACGATTGTCTACCGTATATCCGTGTCCCAATAATGCACTGAGGCCATATTCGCTATGTGCGATTTTCCAGCCGTCCGCAGTCCGCGCGTAGCGATCGCGGTAGATAGCGGTCCCGATCGTGTCTTCCTGCCGGATCGGATCGATGAACCGATCTTCCAGATACCATGTGCCCTCGGCACTGTCGGGCCCGGTGAAGCTAATCTCAGGGCAATGGCCGTGATGCTGCGCGACGATATCGCTGTTGAAGGCGCTGCCGATGAAATCGACCATGTTCTGGCGGCCTTGCAGCTTCGCTCGATAGCCGCCGCCGCGATAGTCGATCGTGACATCCTCGGTGAACACGCTTGTCAGATCGGCCTCGTTACCTGTGTCGATCGAACGGAAATAGCGGTGCTTGAGTTGTTTGATATCCTCAACGTCAGAGAGTTGCTGGAGGGTGAAGGGCATTATGCGGCCTCCCCGAAACTGGCGGGGGGATCGCCCATCACGGCGACCGTTGTGGCACCCGCATCATCGACCGAATGGATCAGGCAGGAAAGCCGCCGCGAACGCGTTTCGGCGATCCACCAGCGGCCGTCCTGCATCACATAGACATCGTCATATTCTACGCCCATCTGCGTCAGCGTCTTGGTCGCCAAGTTGATGTTATGAAAGAATAGCGACCACTGCCCCGTCGCGCGGATATCGCTTTCGAAAGTCACGATGCCGTTCGCACCATGGTGGATATCGAATATCCCCGGTGCGCAGCCCATTTGGGCATAAATGGCGACGAAATCCTCGCGATTGTCGAACGGCGGGAAGCCATCATAAGCGATCAGCGCACCGGTCGGCAGCAGGCAGTCACGGACCGTTTCAGGATCCTTGCTGTCGCAGGCGCGCAGGTAACGCGCCTTGAGGTCGCGGATCGCACGATCATCCTCCAGTCTCTGCAATCTTTCCTCAATTCCCATGACTCTTTCTCCTTTGCGTAGAGAATGAAGTTAGTTATTACGCAAATCAAGGTTTATTGGAGGATGAGATGCGCTTTCGGGGTAAGCAGGTTTTGGTAACAGGGGCGGCTTCAGGGATTGGCAGGGCAACAGCGATCCGCTTTGCCAGCGAAGGTGCCTTGGTGACCATCGGCGATGTCAACGAAGCGGGTTTGCAGGAAACCGCAGAGATGATGGACAGCGCTCCGCGCATCCAGCCATTCGACGCCACCGATTTCGACAGTTGCCGTGCGCTGGTCGCCGCCGCGGCTACCAATGGCCTCGACGTGCTGTGCAATATTTCGGGGATGCTCAAATGGGGGCCGAGCACCGAATTTGCGGTGGAGGATTTCGAACGCATCCTCAAAATCAACACTACAAGCGTCTTCGTGTTGTGCCAGGCCGCGCTGCCGCACCTGATCAAGAGCAAGGGCAATATCGTCAACACCGCGTCGACCGCCGCCTTGCAGGGCATCGCCTACACCATCGCCTATTCGGCATCGAAGCATGGCGTTGCCGCGATCACCAAGGGGCTGGCAGTCGAGTTTGCCGCAAAGGGCGTGCGCGTCAACGCGATCTGCCCCGGCCATGTTAACACGCCGATGGGCAATTCGGCCCCGCCAGCGGGCGACGTCAATTGGGACCTGGTGATGCGCAACGCGCCCAAGCTGGAAAATGGCAGTTGCGAACCGGAGGATATCGCTGTACTCTTTGCCTATCTGGCAAGCCAAGAGGCACGCAAAATAACCGGTTCGCTGTTCACCATCGACGGCGGGCAACTGGCGGGATAGGTTTTGGGTTTGGGAGAGAGGAAATGACGACGATACAGTTGGAGAAAATGTCAGAGCATGTCGGCACCGAGATGCTTGGTCTCGATCTGAACAATCTGACTGATGGCGACGTCGCAGCAATCAAGGCAGAGCTTGCGGCACGCGGTCTTGTGGTGTTTCGCGATCAGCAGCTTGATGAACAGGGCCATATCGCTTTCGCGCACAAGATAGGTCCGATTGTCGTCAACAACTATTTTCCGGAGAATGGCAAGTTCCCGGAAATTGCCGAAGTCCGCAAGGCGGAGACGCAATTGGCGAATATCGGCGGCGGCTGGCACACTGACCACAGTTACGATCAGATTCCCGCGATGGGATCGATCCTGGTTGCGCGCGAGTTACCGCCGGTCGGCGGCGACACATTGTTCTCTAGCATGGCGGCTGCCTATGAGTCGCTGTCCGATGGACTGAAAGCGACGCTGGAGACACTGCGCGCCGTGCACACTGCCGATCACATCTATGGCCCGCAGGGCTTCCTCAGCAATTCGGATCAGGGCGCTGATCTGAAAGGCCGGGAACTCAAGACCCATGCGGTGCACCCTCTGGTGATCCGCCATCCAGATACGGGGCAGAAACTGCTCTATGTCAATTCCGCCTTCACGACGCATATCGAAGGCTGGAGCCGCGACGAAAGCCTCGCGTTGCTCAACTATCTTTACTCGGTTGGAATGCAGGATGAATTCCAGTGCCGCCTCAAATGGCAGCCGGGCACCGTAGCGATGTGGGACAACCGATCGACCTGGCATTATGCGCTCAACGACTATCATGGCCACCGGCGTCTGATGCACCGCATCACCATCGACGGCGTGCCTATCCACTGATCCCTAACAAGGCCCGCGCGGCTTCGCTGCCGTCGAGCGGGGCATTCAGGCGCCGCTCGACACGCCAGCCATCGTCCGTGCGGACCAGTTCCCAGCGGTTGGCCGAAACGCGCCAGACTTCGAAGCCCGTTGTGCCGTTGCGAAAGACGACGCTATGTCCGCACGCCACGGCCCGGTCGCCGTCAAGCTCTATTGCGACGGGGCCCAGCAGGTGCGCGCAGCCATCTGCCATCAACGCTCGATGGATATCTCCGTCAATCAGCGCGGCAATTGCCGGTTTGCCCTTCGCCTCTGCCATGCCGCCGACGGCATAACTGCCATCCTCAGTCCAGAGCGCGGCAACTGCCTCAGGGCCTCAGTGCATTATTGGGACACGGATATACGGTAGACAATCGTGCGCAGCCAGAAATGGCTACTTTCGGAGTCTTTCGACGCCGAGTTCCGCCCATAGCCATGCAAAATCGTAGGTTGCCATTGGATCATTGGGATCGAGCTGTCGTTCCGAGTGATTTTCGATGAACTTGAGCCAATCGACCAGCATTCTGCGGCCCTTTGGCGTTTTGGCCGCTTCCCGTGGGGTTTGTTCGTTGAGCGCCCCGACCGGCTGATCGAGCGTTTCGCGGTAATGCCTATCCATGGCCTGGTGGGCCTCAGTGGTGGATGATCTGGGTCGCCGTTTCGGGTGGCACCGGTGATTCTTCGCGTTCGCTTGGACCTTGATTGGGGTTTCCGTACGATTTTCGCCGAAAGTAACGGTATTGAAAATGGCTGATTCCTGGGCTTTTCGTGCCGCCTCGTTTTCATTAATCTAGCAATGTCATATATTTAGGTAAATCGCCAGCTTTCGCCGCGCTTGGGGTTCAGCTGGCACCAGCTTCCAAGCTACTTCTGCCGCCAGGCAGATGGCGATACAATGTTGCTGGACCGACACCTAAGGTGCGCGCCACGTCCGTCACAGTCATGTCGGGGTTTAGAAGCAGTGTTCTTGCCTTTTCGAGATCCTTTACCTCAAGTCGGGCTGGACGACCGCTAGTCCTTCCTGGGGTTTCCGTACCGGCGTCGCTGTGAGACCTTCAGTAGGTTATTGCATCGTTTCGCCAGATTCGGGCGTCTCTTTGGCAATCGTTTCGATGTATTTGAAGAGGTTTGGATCTATCGCTACTTCAAGTACTTCCGCTAGCATGTCTTCGAGCGATCGGCGGGTGGGTGTAGGGTGATTGGGGTCGTAGTATATTGGGTCGTTGTCATTGGGTGGTCGATTGAAAATCCTTGTGAATTCTTCGCTTAGACTAAGGATAATGTGTTGGGGTTTTTGGAGGTGCTTGGCATCTCCAAATGTCATTTTGAGTTGATCCCTGAGGGTTTCAATAAGCTCTGCTGGGATCTGAATTGAGGATTTTGACATTTAGCTGCTCCAGTTTGCGTTGGTGCTGCTGGTGAGTCTCTATTGACGGCTATGGCTTCGGCTTCGACTGCTGCGTGCCTGAGTCTGAGTGCAACTGGCCAATGCTCGTGAATGTAACTTGATCAGGCTGGAGAGATCATGGCCGGACTTCATGTTCACTCTTGCCGTTTTCGATCCGTTGTTTGTTCGGAGTTGGTATCGTCTCTATCTCTTAGATCGTCCCAGCTTGTATCGCGAGTCTTCCTGCCACGATGAGCTCTTTTATCAGCATCGACCTCGTCTGGTGTTCTCAAATCATCCCAGCTGGTATCTCGTCTCAATCGACGCGGCATCTTAACCTCCTGGCAGGTGTATAGCCCAAGGAATATATTGCTGAACGTTTCAAAAGCAATCTTTGTCTGGCTCAGCATTCTTGAGTTTAGTGATATTGTTCCTCTGACGGTAGGAGCTTTGCCGTCGTTCGCTGTTGCATAATGTACCGCATATGTTCCAAACGGCAGATATGCCGAGTCGATCACTGCCTTTATCAAACTGCGAATCGCTTGCCAGTATGCTGGCAGCGGGCAGGGAAGCCTATGCCTGGTGTCATGAATGTGGCCTGCAGAAGCTGATTGACATCGAGCAGCTGGCCGGCAGGGTAGGGGCGGACTATTCATTGATGAATCGTCGCACACGTTGCCCACGGTGTGATGGTTGGATGCGTTTTCATTATCGCCAAGCTTCGCTTTTCCCCATGTGGGATACGGAGATGTCCTGGCGGTGGGATGCAATTGATCGCAGGAATCATGTTGGGATGTGCAACCGTTACGAAATATATCTAAATCAAATGAAGCATGTTTTCGGCCGAGATGTGGAGGACGTGCTCCGCGGAATCAATTTGCCATCTGATGAAATCAATCGAGGAGGGCAGGGTGTCGTCTGGACGGCCGATGAGCGTCTGCACAAAATGGAGTGGGGGTTCACCACGCCGAAATTCAGCAAGCGAGATCCGACAAAGCCGATCAAGCCTGCAATCTGGAACAACGCCCGGTCGGAGAATCTTCATAAACCGCTTTGGCGCGAGAGCTTTTTAATCCGCCGATGTCTCATTCCCGTATTGCGCTTTGCTGAGGCTGAAGGTCCGCCCGGCAGGATGACGCGTACGTGGTATTCGGTTCCTCGCGGTGAATATGGTGAGGGTGATCATTTTTCGATCGCTGGGATTTGGCGAGAAGAGGCTCACGGCAACGTCTTTTCTATGTTGATGACATCGAGTTCGCCGCCTGTGTCGAGGATTCATGATCGTATGCCTGTCATTATCGCACCTAATGACCGAGATGCATGGTTGCTCGGTAGCCCCGAGCAGGCAAAGGCGTTTTGTATTCCCTGGTCAGGCCCATTGATGGAAGATCGGACAAAAGAAAAATGGCACCGCCCAAAGGCTGACCCTTGAGGCCTTCGGCTTTGCCTATTTCTCGCTTGATCGAAGTCATTTAGACTATAAGTTGGCCGCCACTCATGGGAGGCATTGATGACTGAAGCTCACGCAAAATCAGAATTGTTGGTAACACTGACAGCCGACATTGTCTCCGCACACGTCAGCAATAATTCGGTTGCCGTCAACGATTTGGCGAGCCTAATCGGGAATGTTCATTCTGCCTTGATCGGACTTGCTGGCCCCTCTGTTCCCGTCAAAGAAGCTCTTGTTCCCTTCGTTCCCGTCAAGAATTCGGTAAAGCCGACGCATATCGTGTGCCTGAATTGCGGGGAAAAGATGAAGATGCTCAAGCGGCATCTGAATACTCATCATGGACTTACGCCTGAAGAATATAGCGCGCAATGGGAGCTGCCAAAGAACTATCCCTTCGTTGCGCCAGATTATGCAGAGCGCCGCCGCGAGCTTGCCATTTCAATTGGTCTCGGCAAAGGTGGGCGTGGGTCCAACAAGCGGAAGTGAACGTGCTCGGCGCTTCATCGCCGAATTGGTTATGTTCATAGATCATATCTGAAGCCTTGTTATCACTAACTAAATATTCGTATTATCGAGTTATTGCATGTTTCACCGTTAGATGGAGCGGCAAATGATCGATTCAATTGAAGACAATTTGAGCTTTCACCCGGAGGAACTCACTCTTGGGCAGGTTGGTGATGATTTGTTCCTCGATATTCGTCACAGAATCATGACCGCCCATTTCGGCCCAGGTTCCTGGCTTTCGGTCCCGGGCTTGGCCGCTTCCCGATTGATGGATGATGCTCTTGCGCTGGCTGTGTGTCGGGCATTGCAACGCCATGGATATGTAACCGAAGTGGGGGCCGGCAAATATGCCGTCAAAGGCTGGGCCGCTGTTGATTTTCAGGATACTCTTAAAAAGATGCGGGATAGTCAGCGCAGCATCGCACAAAAATACTCGCAACATATTTCCCAGGAAGATAGCCGTCGCTTGGCTTCATGCCTCGATTTCAGGGTGTCGGCAAATCCGGCATCGCATGACGTCGAACGCTTTTACATCAGATGGTGGATGTTTTTTCATTACACGTTGCACGCTTATGGCATGCAGTCATTTCGAACGCTGACATTGACCATTACGTCGCCCTATTTGCGGCGCCGCTTGATCACTGGACTTTCGCCAGAACTGTTGAATGCGACGTTCGCCGGTCTTCGTCAGCTCTCGGCCGCCTTCGACGGAAAGCAGGCATCTGAGGCTGGCTCACTTGTCGATCAATATGTCGATGCTATATCCCCGATCCTCACGGATACGAACGAAGCCTATAATCGCTTTCGTGGCAGCGCTGAGATTGACTATGCTTTTGCGCCTATTTCCGGCAAACCTCTGTTCCGCGAAGCTGGTGATCGGCGGCCAGATATTCATAGGGGTTATCGTGAGCCGCTCAATTGGGAGCAGTTTTTGGAAATGCGGCTGTAGCGCCCGGCATCATTGGATTCATCAGGATCTTCTGCATTATTGGTTTTGCATGCGGTGATAGCGCTTGGTGAGTAGATGTGGTGCCCAACGAGCTACAAGTGATATTTTTCGGGCCGGGCTACCTACAAGATGATGAACTTTGTTCCCGTGGATGGCTTTCCAAACCGTTTCTGCGACTTGATTTACGTCTGTAATAGGAATGTTGGCGGCTTTGATCCGTTCTCGGATGCTGCCATCGTGTCCGATTAGCTTGCCATCAAGCATTTTCGTGTCGACGAAACTTGGAATGACTTCGCATACGCGAATGCCGGCAGAGGACAGCTCTATGGCAAGCGCTTTGGTGAGTCCGTGTATCGCAAATTTTGTCGCGCTATAGACGCTCATGCCAGCTGCGCCATATAATCCAGCGGCCGAGCCGATGTTGACAATGCACGCACCCTTTGTCTGCTGCATTTGTGGTATGGCAGCATATATGCCGTTCACTGTTCCGGTAAGGTTGATTTCGATCATCCTGTGGAGATCCAGCAGCTCGGTATCGGCGAATTGGCCGCCGAATGTAACGCCAGCGCAGTTTACAAGCGCGTTCAGCTGATGCTCGCTCAAAAGCCCGAAGTCATCCATTGCCTGTGCCCATTGATCAGGTTCGGTGACATCGATGATGTAGGATTTGCAGTTGCCCGGCGGTACGCTCTGGGCTGTATCGGCCAATCCTGCAGGGTCGATATCTGCAATTCCGACAAGCCATTGTCGGTTGCCAAAATGTTTGGCAACGGCCTGCCCGATTCCTGATCC
>JAGNSY010000095.1 GCA_017987825.1 Sphingorhabdus sp.
AGGTTGAATATGAAAAAGCAGTTGCAACTATCGAAATAACAACAGAGGCTTCTCCTCCTTTCAAGGTGGCTGGCTTGCTCGCCAAAGGATTTGCAGTCAAAGGCGACAGCATCGACAAAATCAAAACAGATTTTGGCGCGCTTTCGGGATCGAGCGGTTTTATCGTTCAGAAACTGTCGGACGATGGCGTTGCAACGCTCCATGCGTTGAACGACGACAAGCAATTCGCCACAGGCTCCACCTTCAAGCTTTATGTCCTTGCCGAACTGGCCAGCCAGGTTGCCGGCGGACAGCGTCGCTGGTCGGATGTTGTGCCTTTGGGTGTGCGCAACCATAGCTCGGCTGGCACGCAAAACTGGCCGCTCGATACGCCGGTGACGCTGCAGACGCTGGCAACATGGATGATCTCGGTCAGCGACAATGCATCCACCGACGCGCTGATGCGCGAACTGGGCCGAGATGCCGTCGAAGGCAAGCTGGCGACCATTGGCCACAGCGCGCCGGATAAAGCATTACCGATGCTGACGACGGTTGAGGCCTTTGCCTTGAAAAGCAATCCGGCGCTGCGCCAGCGGTTTGAGAAAGCCAGCGAGGCGGAACAGCGCGATCTACTAGCCAGCGAACGCGCGGCGCTGTCTTATGGCGCGATAAACATGTCGCAGCTGGGGTCTGGTCCGGTTGCTATCGATAGCGTGGAATGGTCGGCGTCGCCACAGGACACTGCCTTGCTGCTCAACAGCCTGCGCCGCACCAACAGCCAGACTGCGCGTGACATCATGGCGGTGAACAGCGGCATCGGCCCGGCAGCGGCAGGCAAGTGGCGCTATCTGGGCTATAAGGGTGGTTCCGAACCCGGCGTGATCTCGATGAGTTTCCTCACCCAATCCAAGACAGGCGATTGGTACGCGATTTCTGGAAGCTGGAACAATCCAGCGAAAGAAGTCGACAATGGCGTATTTGTGTCGCTGATGACGCGGCTGCTCGACAGCTTGGCAGGTGGTTAAGCGGTCAACGCCTCAACCAGCGCCTTGACCTTTTTTTGCCGCCATTGCGGCAAGGGCGCGACCAGCCAATAAGCCAGACGGTGTTCCTGCGCATTGTCGAGCGCACGCACACGGCCCGCGGCCAGATCGGCTTCGGCGAGCAAATGCGGAACGCAGGCGCGGCCAAGGCCGATGGCTGCCGCGTCGATGGCCAGTCCGGCGTCGCCGAGGCGCAGTGCGGCGGCACCTTCCTCCAGCGGACAGCCGGGCCAGCCTATCGGCGTTTCTGCGCCGCCATCGGGTGCTGCGACTGAGACAAATGCCCCTGCCGCCAATTGCACACCTTCATGCTCGCCCGGCCCATCGGTGAGGCGAATGGCGAGATCGAGATTGGCTTCGGTAAAGTCGATTTCGCTATCGGCCGAAATCAGGGTGAACTGCAGATCGGGATTGTTCGTACCATATTTGGCGAGCCTTGCGGTCAGCCATTTGGCAGTGAAATCGCGCGGTGCGGCAATAGTCAGCGAGTTCGAGGTTTGCCCCGATTGCATCGCCCGCACCGATTCCTCAAACTGGAGAAAGCCTGCGCGTAGGGCATCAAGGCCCTTGTCCGCCTCCGGCGTCAACTCCAGCCCCTTGGGCGTGCGGCGGAAGAGGACAACGCCAAGCATATCCTCTAGCGCGCGGATCTGCTGCCCGACAGCCGCAGGCGTTACCGCCAGCTCATCCGCCGCCTTGGTGAAACTCAAATGCCGCGCCGCTGCGTCGAATACGCGCAGGCCGTTGAGAGGAAGATGCGTACGCTTCATCGGGCGGTGGCAGGCGCGACCAGTTTGAAGCGCGGGATTTCCACCAGGAAGGTCGAACCGTCGGCGCGGATGAAACGGTAATGCCCCTCCATCACCCCAGAAGGCGTGGCCAGCGGGCAGCCCGAAACATAGTCATGGCTGCCATCGGGCTTAAGCAAAGGCTGTTCCCCCACCACGCCGTCGCCATCGACATGGTTCACGCCGCCATGCCCATCGGTGATTTTCCAGTGGCGGGTCAGCAACTGCACCGGATCGTCGCGGTGGTTTTCGATGCGGATATGGTACGACCAGAACCAGCGATTTTGCGATGGACTGGACTGCTCATCCAGAAAGTTGGTCACCACGCGCACGGTTACCCCGTCGGTGGTGGCATGTTCGTCAAAGAGCGCGTCGAGTATCACAGGCCCACCTTTAGCAGGGCTTGATCGAGATCGTCGATCAAATCCTGAGGATCTTCCAAGCCGATATTGATGCGCAGCATGCCTTCTTCAACCCCCATGATTTCGCGCTGTTCGGCAGAGACGCTATAATGGGTGGTCGAGGCGGGGTGGCAGCACAGGCTGCGGCTGTCGCCTATATTATTGGAGATATCGACCAGTTCGAGCGCGTTGAGCAAAGCCATCGCCTGTTTGCGGCCACCATCGAGTACGAAACTGAAGATCGGTCCACAGGCCTTCATCTGGGCCATCGCCAGATTGTGCTGCGGATGGCTGGCGAGGCCGGGGTGGAGCATTTTGGGCACGCGGCCTTCGAGGAACTTACCCACCGCCATCGCGTTTTCCGACTGGCGCATCGCGCGCAGTTCGAGCGTTTCGAGGCCCTTGTGCACCACCCACGCGTTGAAGGGCGAGCAATTGGGGCCGGTGTTGCGCTGGAAGGGAAGCAGCACATCGGTGATCCATTTTTCCGACGCACATACAGCCCCGGCCAGCACCCTGCCCTGCCCGTCCATCAGCTTGGTCGCGCTGTAGGCAACGACATCGGCGCCGAAATCCATCGGGCGCTGGAGGACGCTGGTGGCAAAGGCGTTGTCGACGACCGAGGTAATGCCATGCTCCTTCGCTAACCCGCAGACATAGGCCATGTCGACAATGTCCATCGTCGGGTTGGCGGGGGTTTCGAAGAAAAAGACCTTGGTGTTCGGCTGGATCGCCGCTTTCCACGCATCATTATCACGCGCATCAATCGTCGTGGTGGTGATGCCCCAGCGCGGCAGCAGGCTGTCGGTCAGCCAGCGACACGACCCAAAGGCGGCGCGTGCGGCAACCACATGGTCGCCCTGGCTCAACTGGCACAGCAAGGCCGTGGTCATCGCCGCCATGCCGGTCGCCTGCATCCGACACGCTTCAGCCCCTTCCATCAGGGCGATGCGTTCCTCGACCATCGCCACGGTCGGGTTTTGCAGGCGGCTATAGGTCATGCCCTGCTGCTCACCCGCAAAGCGCGCCGCGACCGTTTCGGCGTCGTCGTAGGTATAGCCGGAGGTCAGGAAGAGCGCTTCCGACGTCTCGCCATGCTCGCTGCGCCATGTGCCGCCGCGCACCGCCTGCGTGGCAGGCCGCCATTTGGAGGTGATTTCGCGATTCAGGCCGGTGGTTTTCTTCATGGGTCGCTTTTCGGCTGGAGATGGCTTTAGGTCAATGCCGCGAGAACGGCATCTCCCATTTCACGGGTCGTATAGCTGCCGCCCAAATCGGGTGAACGCGCGCCAGCTGCCAGCGCTGCCGCGACCGCTGCTTCAATCCGGTCGGCAGCGGCAGGCTGCCCCAGCGAATAGCGCAGCATCATCGCGGCGGAGAGGATTGTTGCCAGCGGGTTGGCTTTACCCTGCCCTGCAATATCTGGCGCGCTGCCGTGGATAGGCTCGTACAACCCTTTCTGGTCGATATTCAGCGTGGCGCTAGGTAGCATGCCAATCGAACCGGCGCACATCGACGCCTGGTCAGACAGGATGTCGCCGAAAAGGTTGCCGGTGACGATGACATCGAACTGGCCGGGATTACGCACAAGCTGCATCGCGGCATTGTCTACATACATGTGGCTAAGCGTGACTTCGGGATAGTCCGTCGCCGTTTCGATTACTATATCGCGCCACAGCTGGCTGGTTTCGAGGACATTGGCCTTGTCGACCGAGCAGAGTTTCTTACCGCGCGCCATTGCGGTTTCAAAGCCGACACGCGCGATGCGGCGCACCTCGTCCTCGTTGTACGACATGATGTCATAGCCTTCGCGCTTGCCATCGGCGGTCATGCGCATGCCTTTTTCACCGAAATAGACGTCACCATTGGTTTCGCGGACAATCACCATGTCGATCTGGCTGGCAACTTCAGGGCGCAGCGCCGAAGCATCAGCGAGTTCGGGGAACAGCGTGGCAGGGCGCAAATTGGCGAACAATTCCAGTTCTTTGCGCAGGCCGAGTATCGCCTGTTCGGGGCGCAGATGCCGCTCGAGCGCATCGCAATCTGGATCGCCCACCGCTCCAAATAAGATCGCATCAGCGCGCTTTGCGAGATCGAGTGTAGCTTGTGGCAAGGGGTGCCCGCTAGCCTTGTAAGCCGCACCACCCACCAGTGCCTCTTCGAACACAAGCCCGGGTAGTGCCAGCGCCTCCAGCACGCGGCGCGCTTCGGCGATAACTTCGGGACCGATCCCGTCTCCGGGGAACAGGGCAATGAGCATGAAAGACTCCGAACAAAGGCTGCGAAGCCCCTAGCCTTCGCTTGCCCTTTTAAGCAACCGCCCTTTTCAGCCGATCGACCAGCCTTTCGCGCGCAGCCATCACATCAGCCCGCTTTTCGCCGAGGATATGCTCGATCAGTGCTTCGCGTTGCGAGGCCATTGCCTTCAACGCTGCAGCGGTGCCTTCACCTGCGACAAGGTCTTCACCACCATAGCCCAGCTCGGAAAGCAGCAGCGCCTCATAGCGCGCCATAGACGGCGCCCAGCCCCGCGCGGCAGGTGCCAACTCGACCGCAGCAAGCAGACCATCGAGCGCCGAAAAAAGGCGCGGATAGGGATAAGCTTCTGGAACTGCACTCGCCGTCAACGTACAGGCCCATTCGATAGCAGCAGCAGCCAGTGGCTCGCCGAGCAAATGCCCCCGGCTTTGCACTGGCTCGACCGACAGCGAGGCAAGTTGCCCGGCAACGCGCGCGCGCCATTCGCCTTTGACGATATTTCCGGGGATCAGCACCGGCCGCAACACCCGACCGCGCGCGCCCTGCACATAGCCGGCGAGCAGGCCATGCTCCTCGGTCATACAGCGCACTATGGCGCCAACTTCGCCATGCGGGCGGACGGCGCAGATGATCGCCTGACCCGCGCTGTGCTGCATCTCAGCCTTTCAGCCAGCGCGCCTTGGCAGCGGCCAGTGAGGCATATTTGGGACTGTCATTGGCGAGCTTGGCCAGCATGGTCGCGCGGAGTTTGGGCAGCAGGCCGGGCGTTGCAAGCGAAGCCCTGCCCTCCATCAACTCCACGGAAAGAGCTGCATCGTGCGGATCGACGGGGTTTTCGGCTTCGCGGATCAGCATGCCGAGCGCGTTCATCGCCACCGCTGCCATGAATTTTTCGCGGCCCGAAGTCTTGGCTTTCACTCCTACATCGACCCATTCGCGGATCGCCTCGAGCAGTTCGACTGCAGAAGGCTCCCCCGCGCGGCGAGGTGCTGCGACGGCGGGCAAATCTATCGGTTGCCGCTCGGACGCAGGCGCATCAGCTTCGAGCAAGAGCAGCAGGTCGACCTCATTCTCGCTCGTGCGCCTACCGATGACCGCGCGTTCGAGGTTACGATCAGCCCCCAACCGCCAGATTTCGGCCATCTGCATGCAGCCGAGCGCCCACCACAAAGTGCGATAAACCAGCCAGAAGCGGAACCGCGCGCGATCGACCTTGCCCCCGCCCGAGGCCTCATATGCAGTGAAATAGGTGTCGAGGTCGCTCGCCCCAAAGGCCGGCTTGTCAAAATGGCCAAAGCGCCACACCGCCATGCAGCCATAGGCCAGATCTTCATGCGCGTCGCCCCAATGTGCCAGCTCCCAGTCGAGCACGGCGGCGAGACCGTTGGCATCGGCCATCACATTGCCCATGCGGAAATCGCCATGCACCAGCACTGGTTCGGTAGGTGGCGGCAAATTGTCCTCGCACCAGCGCAGCGCGAGCGCAACCACCGGACGATCGCCGCCATAGGTCAGGAAGCGCTTCTTAAGCTCCGCCAGCGCGGCTGCGGTATCCATATAGGGTATCGGAATATCCGGCGTGGGCTTGATCGCGTGGATGCGTGCCAGTTCGCGTGCGATATCGTGGACCAACGATGCGGGTGGGTCAGCGAGTATCTTCGCCGGGTTCACCTCCGCTTCGACACGGTACATGATATAGCCGGTTCCCATATCGTCGGCGGCAGTCAGTTCGCCAACCACCTCAGGCGCAAGCACACCGCCGCGATGCGCGGTGCGGACCAACTCAGCCTCGACATCATGCCCGAAGGAACGCCCCTCCATGAAAGCCGCCGATGGCGCTCGACGCAGGACATAGCCCTTGCCCGCCCGGTCGAACGACCAGCTTTCCATATTGGCGCCACCCGAAAGACGGCCCAGATTTTCGATATCGGCATGGTTGCCCGCGATGCGATCCATGACGGATGCTAGCTTTTCCTGAATCTCCACCATGCGGTTTCGATACGCATGCACAGCGTCAAGGCAAGCAAAAGCTTAGCGTTCGCCCCAGTATTCAAACGCTTTCCTCTGATGTTCGGCAAGGTAAGCGCGCGCTGCAGCACCTTCCCACGGCCCTTGATAATCATCCCGAGAGACCCACCAGCCCTGCCCGGGCAGCCTGTCTCCCTCGCGCACGACGAGCGGCGCAAGCGGCGGTTCACCCCGTGCCACAGCTTCGCGATCAACCACATCCAGCGTTTTGCACAAGGCGCGCATTTTTGGCCGCGTGAAACGGAAACCCAGGTTTAGCAGCATTTCCGAATAGCTGACCGAGCGCCCTTCGCGCGCTGCCTGTTGGAGGATCAGGGCTATGCCGGCGACATCGCCAAGCCGGTTGCCGCTATCGGGGCCGTCGTCGAGGAACGGGTTTTCCATCTCGCCACTGTAGTGATGCTCGAAGCAATGGAAAAGCCGCTGTCGACAGCTATTTCCGGTTCAATTGCGATCTGGCGAATTCGTTGAAACTGCCATCCTTGCCGAGTGCCCAGTCGACGATCTGCAATTTGCCGTCCGCTATCGAATAGCTGGACCTACCGATCTCGGTCGAAGGGCTGCCCCACAAAGTCGTCATCGCCTCGGCGTCCAGCGATCCCGAAACATCATGCAGATTGCCGAAATTGTCGACCCAGCGCCCATGCCATTTGCGCCCCTTACCGCGCTGAAAGAATCCATGTGCGGCGAATCGCATTTCGGTGGCATCACCATCTGCGGCCAAATAAATTCGGTAGTCGAGACTGTAAGCAGCGCCAGCAGCGACGGGCTTGACGGTCAGTTCCACTTCGCTGTCTCTGCCAAATAGCTTTCCCTTGCCACTCCATTCGCCGACCATCCAATCGAGAGTCGCAGGAGCAGCGGTTTCAGCTGGCGGAGTTTGCGCATGGGCCGTCGCTGGAATCGCAAGCGCGACCAGCATCGTTGCAAGTGTGAGTGCGCGGATCATGATTGTTGCGACTCTGCAAACATCATCGCATTGCCGTCTGGATCGAAGAAGGTCAGCAATTTCACCAACCCCGGAATATGCTGGATATCCCCATCCTGACGCACGCCATGCGTATCGAGATGTGCCTTGGCCGCTTCGATATTGGCGACGCTCCAGACATTGGTGGCACCACCGCCCTGCACCACCGACTGGTTCTGGCTCAAGCCGATCCGGACGCCATCCATATGCGTTTGCATTTCGCACCAGCCGATGTCGTCGACACGATAAAGGAGCGCGCAGCCAAGTATCTTTTCGTACCAGCTAATCGAGCTGTCCAGATCGGTAACGCCCATT
>JAGNSY010000096.1 GCA_017987825.1 Sphingorhabdus sp.
AGATCATAGGATTTGAGCGACAAATGCAGGCGAAAGATCAGGAATTGCGACAGCACCACAAAAGGCGCGCCGACGATTGAAAAATAGGGGATGATCAGCGTCGACATCAGCGCCGCTGTCGAAAGGTAAAACAGGATGGCAGTAATCAGGATGGCAACATTGGCGCCGGCCGCCGCCTGCAATTGTGCGAATAAGAGCGAGCGGTTTTCGCCGCTCGCGCTACGGCGCAGCGTATCGATCTCGTCCCTCAGATCGAGGACGATAGCGAACAGGTCGCGATATTTGCCGAATTTTTCCATCAAGCTTCCCGGAATCTTTGCCAGCCAGCTATCGCAGGAAGTTCCAAAGGAAATATTAACTATGCGCGACACCATTTTACCGAGCGCGCAAACAAAAAGGGCGACCCGAGGGCCGCCCTTTCCAAAATCCGGAGATTGTTCCGATTAACGCTTCGAGAACTGGAAGCTCTTGCGGGCTTTCGCCTTGCCGTACTTCTTACGCTCGACCGCACGGCTATCGCGGGTCAGGAAGCCTTCGGCCTTGACGGCACCGCGCAGGGCGGGTTCGAACCTTGACAGTGCCTGGGCGATGCCGTGCTTTACGGCACCAGCCTGACCCGAAAGGCCACCACCCTTGACGGTTGCGACCACGTCATACTGACCGGTGCGTTCGGTGACGCCGAAGGGCTGGTTGATGACGAGGCGCAGCGAGGGACGTGCGAAATACACTTCCTGATCGCGGCCATTGACGATGATCTTGCCGGTGCCGGGCTTCAGCCAAACGCGGGCAACAGCGTCCTTGCGGCGGCCGG
This sequence comes from Sphingorhabdus sp., assembly GCA_017987825.1. Taxonomy (GTDB): domain Bacteria; phylum Pseudomonadota; class Alphaproteobacteria; order Sphingomonadales; family Sphingomonadaceae; genus Sphingorhabdus_B. The sequence continues at coordinate 812 of JAGNSY010000096.1, forward strand.
TTGCATAGGCACGGCCCTGTGCGTCGACGATTTTTTCACGCAGCGGGGCTGCGGGCGCGACCGGAGCCGAACCTTCGGCACCCAGCGTCTGGAGATCAGCGAGCGATTCTACGGTGTCGGACATTATGCACCCACCTTGTTCTTGCGGTTCAGGGAAGCGACGTCGAGCATCTTGGGCTGCTGGCCATCATGCGGGTGTTCGGTGCCGTTGTAGAGGTGCAGGGCACGCATCTGCTGACGACCGAGCGGGCCGCGCGGAACCATGCGCTCAACAGCCTTTTCGAGCACGCGCTCGGGGAAACGGCCTTCGAGAACCTTGGCAGCAGTGACGCCCTTGATGCCGCCGGCATAGCCGGTGTGGCGATAATAAACCTTGTCGCCCAGCTTCTTGCCGGTGAACTTCACCTTGTCGGCGTTGATAACGATGACATGGTCACCGCAATCGACGTGGGGTGTGAAGCTCGGCTTGTGCTTGCCGCGCAGGATGTTGGCGATAATCGACGCGACGCGACCGACAACCAGACCGTCGGCATCAATGATGTGCCAATCCTTCTGGACGTCCTGCGGGCGGATCGACTTCGTGACTTTGGACAGCGTTTTCATGGCTGCTGTTCGAACCTCCGATAGGGATGGGGTGCTGTAGAGAATCAACTTCGCTGCAGCGGACGGGCGCTATTGGCGCGTGCGGACCCAATAGTCAAGCAAATGCAGGCATTTTGAAGCGGGTATAATAATACCCTATGGTGCAGTTTCGGCATTCACCCACAGGGCATAGGCGGGATGGGCGGCATCCACTTTCCACGCCATGATCGCTGGAACCTTGTGGCGGTGGAGCTTCGCGATGCGGTCGATCACATCCTGATGTCGCAAAGCGCTGGTCTTCAGAATCACCGGATGTTCCTCGCTGGTCTCGATTTCACCTTCCCAGCGATAGTGCGAAATCACAGGTGCCAAACGGTTGGCGCATGCGACCAGTCGTTCCTCCAGCAGCGCGCGGCAGCAATCATGCGCCTCGCCCGCGGTTGGAAAAACGGCATAAACTATAGCCAGATCCGACACTGTTATTTGTAGCCCCCTGTACTGCCCAAGCGATGCGCCCCCCACACGGTAGTGGCCACCACCAACGCGCCGACGGCCTGATGCAGCACCGCCAGCGTGATGTTCATGCTTGTCATTACCGTGGCAATTCCTAACAATATCTGCGTCCCGAATGCTGAATGGATGGCAATCGAAACCGGGCGAGCGCCACGCTTTTTCAGGCGGCGGGCCATGATGACGAGTGCGGCCACCGCTACCCAGGCCCACCAGCGATGGATGAAGTGGGTCAGGAAGGGGTCATGGGTCAGCGCAAACCACGCTCCTTGGCTCCAATCCACACCTTCGGGGTAGAGTCTCCCGTTCATCAGCGGCCAGCTGTTGGAGACGTAGCCGGCATTCAATCCGGCCACCCAGGCACCGAAAAGCAACTGGATAAACAGGATCAGCAATATGGTTAAGCTGAACCCGCTCAATCGCGACGGTTTGTGTATTCCGCTTTGTGCCAGAGTGCGAAGGTCGAGCGCGGTCCAGATCAGCCCGCCCATGATGAACAAAGCGGTTAACAGGTGCACGGCGAGGCGGAAATGGCTGACGTCGGTGCGCTGGCTGAGGCCGGATGATACCATCCACCAGCCTATGGTGCCCTGCAGTGCACCCAATGCAAGAAGCCCTAGCAAACGCCCTTTATAGCCCTGGGGTATCTGGCGCTTGATCCAGAACCAGGCGAAAGGGAGAGCAAAGGCAAGGCCGATCACCCGACCGAGCAGGCGGTGCGCCCATTCCCAGAAATAGATGAACTTGAACTCGGCAAGTGTCATCCCTGCCGGGCCATTAATCTCCAGATATTCGGGGATCTTTTTGTATTTTTCGAACTCCGAAACCCACTGCGCCTCGTTCATCGGTGGCAGTGCGCCGGTGACGGGTTTCCATTCGGTAATAGACAAGCCCGATTCGGTCAGACGGGTAATTCCGCCAACAATTACCATCAGAAATACTAGAAAGGCAACGGACATCAACCAGTTAACCAGTTTCTGCGGGTTGCCGCCGATTTGCGGTGCGTAAGCAGGCGTATGTTGCATGGGGGCGATATGATTGGCGCGCAGCGTCAAAGCAAGGCCCGCTTAGCTCGGCCATGCGTTAAATTTTTCGGGCCAAACAACAGGCGCTTACTCTCGGGTACACCTGCTTGCAGGCAAGAATAGTGGCCATGCAGCACAAAATATGCCATATGAGCAACAATATATCGCACAGCAAGACTAATATGTCGCTGCTGCGAAAGCAACTTACGCTTTGTTTGGAATGACTTATGAGCGGCATGGCCAGCGGCTCGCTTTCGAGCGTGCCCAACGGGAAGATTATCGACTTTGATCGCGCCGAATTGCGGCGCGTTCCTTTTCAGGATTCGCTGTATTTATGGGTGTCGGCACGCACACCGGGAACCAGCTTTGAACTGCGGCTTGCGCCGCGTATCTATCACGATCGTCCTGATTATTGGGGCATCGAAGTCGTCGCCATCGGCGCGTCGCAGGCGGACAATGACACCGGCATCGGAGCCGAGGCGGATATCGTCGAGCGTTCGGTGCCCTTGTCGGGGATTACCGGAACCAGAGGCATTTCGGTAATCGGCGCCAACCAAACCAAGCTTATCGAGATCGACAGCGGGTCCTTTTAGGGTCGCACCCCGCTGTCATGGGGCGGGGGCAGGCCGCGATGCCTTTTCGAAGGCAACACCTCAACATCGGCTTGCCTCCAAACCTCGGCAGGAGTCTCAGTTCTCAACCGCTTCGGCGATGATATCTGGCGTCAATATTTGCGGCAATTCGCGCGCTTCGCCTTGCGCGGGGTAGAATAGATATAACGGAACGCCAGACCGGCTATGTTCGGACAGGAAGCGCGCAATCGCCGCATCCCGCCGGGTGAAATCGCCCACCATCACCTTGACCCCCTTTTCCCTGAACAACCGGATCGTATCGTCGCGGTTGATTGCCGCCGCTTCATTGACCTTGCAGGTCACGCACCAGTCTGCAGTGAAGTAGAGAAACACCGGCGCGCCCTTCGCCCGCAACTTCGACAACTTCCCAGCATCGAAGGGCAATGCACCGGGGAATGGGGCTTCGCGCTTGCCATTCGTATCAACCGTTTGTGGGAGGATTTGCACGCCTGTCGCGATAACAACGGTAGCCGCTATCAGGAGGGCGAAGGGTGCCTGCCGGAATTGCCCCTGCACCGTGCGATAGCCGAGGATAAGCGCCAGCATCGCCCCGATGGCAATGCCGCCAACCAAAAGGCCGCCCGATCCGGTCAGCCGCCACAGCAACCAAAGCAAGGCCAAAGCAGTCAACCCCATAGGGATCGCCATCAGGTGGCGGAACCGTTCAAGCCACGCGCCCGGCTTGGGAAGCATCGCACGCATGCGCGGGATATAGGCAATCAACAGGAAAGGCAGTGCTATGCCAATGCCCAGACACGCAAAGAGCAGCATCGCTTCTGCGGTCGGCAGCAATATGGCAGCGCCCATTGCAGCTGCCATGAACGGTCCGGTGCAGGGCGTCGCCACCAGTGCCGCCAATATGCCGGTCCAGAATGAACCCGATATGCCCGGTTGCCGGGTGAGCGTTCCGCCAATGGCAAAACCCGGCAGTTCGAACAGTCCGGCAAGATTGGCGGTCACCGCTACCATCAGCACCAGCAACCCGAATACAACCGCCGGTTCCTGTAACTGGAAGGCCCAGCCAACCTCTTGCCCCGCCGCACGCAGCGACAGCATCATGGCGCCGAGTGCGAGACAGCTCAGCACAACTCCAGCGGTATAAGCCAACGCATCCCGTCGCGCCTCGCGCTCGTCACCTCCAGCCTTTGCCAGTGCCAGCGCCTTGAGGCCAAGGATTGGAAACACGCAAGGCATCAGGTTGAGCAGCAGTCCGCCGACCAGCGCCCCCAACAGCAACCACGGTAACACGGGCAACACAGGGCCAACCGGAGCAAGCTTGCTATCCGCACCCAGCACTGCAACCGAATTGCCGCCTTTGGGAATTGCTCCGGCAACCGTGCGGATCAGTAGCCCCTGCCCATCGCCAATGCGCAACAGCCCCTCGACCGGACCCGTCTGCCCACTCGCCTCGGTTTCAATCACAAGCCAGTCACCGATACGCCGTGCCGTTTGCGGTGCTGCATAACGGATGCGATCGGTGGTCAGTGCAAAGAAATAGGGTCGGTCAAGCGGCGCGCTCGCCGGATAGGGAATGGCGATAGCAAAGCGTTTGCCGCTGATCGCATAGCGTGCGCCACGGTCGAGCGGCACGGGGAGTGCAGATCGCCATTGGTCGAACTGCCTGCGCTGCTCCGCCCTGATTGCACCATTGCCCACGACCAGTTGCAGCTCGAACCGGTCCTGCTGCGGAACACAGATCATATCGGTGCAGGCCAGCCAGTTGGCCTCCACCTCGACCGGTATCGCGGCCCCGGCCCTCAGTTCGCGCGCGAACTTGAGATCGACCAATATCGCATGCGGCTCTTCATAGACATGGTTCATCAGACCGCCGATCAACAGCGGCTTGGGAACCGGAAAGCGGGGCTTATCAACAGTCACCCCCGCAGGCAGCCTCCATTCGAGTTGCAGCCCGAGCCCGGCATCGCCCGGGTTTTCCCAATAGCCGTGCCAGCCCGGCTTGGGTTCGAAGTGGAAAGCAACAGTTAGTGTGCTGCCCGGGGCCGGTGCATCGGTTTCAGCAACCAGCCTGCCCGGAACGTTCAACTCCTGCGCAAGCGATGCCTGCGCGGTCAGCAGCGCAAGGCACAGCAGCAGCAAGCGGAGCAGTCGTTGCATCAGCCGGTAATCGCTTTCACCGCGCCGAGGAATTGAACCATACCTACGGGCTTGGACAGATAGGCGCGCGCACCCGCGCCCAATATGCGTTCCTCATCGCCCTTACCGGCATAGGCAGTTACCGCCAGCACGGGGATCGGTTTCAGATCGGCCTCGCTTTGCATCGCCTCAATCAGGTCGAGCCCGCTGACATGCGGCATCTGGATGTCCATGATCACAAGGTCGGGGGCAAAGCCACGCATCCGGGCAAAAGCTTCGCGTCCGTCGCGCAGCCCTTCGACCTCAAACTGGTGCGCGCGCAACAGATCGGTGAATAGTTTGAGGTTCAGCTCATTATCCTCGACGATCAGAACCTTTTTGCTCACCGCATTTCCTTTAGCATGGGCTATTTTGCTGCCTAGGCAGCGCCGCCGCTTTCGCTTAAGCGAAAGCCATGTTCGAAACAAATGCGAAAAGCGCAGGCCAAATTCAAGCCGACCCGGCGATGCTCGCTCTGGGAGCTTTGGGCTGGATCCTGACCGATACGGATCGCGCCTCGCGAATGCTCGCGCTCACTGGGCTGACGCCGGATATACTGCGCCATGATATTTCCGAACCCGCCACCCTCGCCGCTATCCTGATCTTTCTGGAAGCGCACGAGCCTGACCTGATTGCCGCCGCCGAACATATTGGCGTGACCCCGCAAGCGCTTGTCCGCGCCCGAATGGAGCTTGAAGCATGAGCCGCCCCTTGCTGATTTCCGATTGCGACGAGGTGCTGCTGCACATGGTCGTGCCGTTCCGCGACTGGCTGGATGAGGCGCACCATATCCATTTCGATCTGGTGCACGGCGATTGGGGCGAAGCTTTGCGTCATAAGCATGACGGCACACAGGTTGAACGCGGACATGTCTGGAACCTTTTGAACGGCTTTTTCTTTACCGAGATGCACCGACAGCAGCCGATTGATGGTGCGGTCGAGGCGATCAACCGGATTTCGGAACATGCCGATGTCGTGATCCTCACCAATCTGATGGATCATCACAATGAAGCGCGCGGCGAACAATTGCGCGCGGTGGGCATCGAAGCGCCGGTCTACACCAATCAGGGCGGAAAGGGTGAGGCGCTGGCCCGCATCATCGAACGCTACAATCCCAGTGTTGCCGTTTTCGTCGACGATCTGGGCCATCAGCATGAATCGGTGGGCGAGCATCTCCCCGATGTCTGGCGGCTGCAACTGGTCGGGGAACCGATATTGTGGCAGCGGGTACAGGCCTCCACCTCGGCGCACGCCCGCATCGATGTGTGGCACGAGGCCGAGCAATGGATTACCGAGAAACTGCTCGCGGGGAGCGCTGCTCCCATCATTCAGAAAGAACCCGCATGATCGAAGAACGTCTCGCCGAACTTGGCATCACCCTTCCCGAACCAGCTGCACCCGTTGCATCCTATGTGCCTACAGTTGAGGTTGGCGGACTGCTCTATATTTCGGGGCAGGTGTCTTTTGTCGATGGCAAGCTGATGACCGGCAAGGTCGGCGATAGCCGCAGCGAAGAAGACGGTATCCTTGCCGCGCAAGGGTGCGGCCTGATGCTGATCGCGCAGATGAAGAAAGCACTGGGTTCGCTCGACCGCGTCGAACGCGTCGTCAAACTCGGTGCCTTTGTTGCCTCCACCCCTGACTATACCGGCCAGCCCAAAGTCGCCAATGGCGCTTCCGATCTGATGGAGGCAGTCTTCGGCGATGCCGGCAAACATGCGCGCAGCGCGGTTGGCGTTCCCGTTTTACCGCTCGATTCGACGGTGGAGATTGATGCCATCGTCGCGGTGCGCGATTGAGCAAAAACACCGCAGCCTTGAGCCTGTCGAAGGGCGCCTTTCAGGGTGGCGCCAAGCTGAGAGGCGTGCTTCGACAGGCTCAGCACTGCGGTACGATTTAAATGACCAATGTAGCGGCCCAAATTGCGGAAGGGGTTTCTGCGCTTGATGCCGCGCAATGGGATGCGCTGAATATCTCCACCAACCCCTTTGTCAGCCATGCCTTCCTTGCTGCCCTTGAAGAGTCGGGAAGTGTCGGCCCCGGGACCG
>JAGNSY010000097.1 GCA_017987825.1 Sphingorhabdus sp.
TCGATATTGTCGATATTGGTGATCCCCTGACCACCGCGACCCGTGCGGCGATAGCCGTAAGCCGACGACAGCTTGCCATAGCCATTGGCGCAGACGGTGAGGATGAACTGCTCGCGTTCCGCCATTTCGGCGAGGCGTTCGGGCGAGAGCGTGGGTTCGCCTTCCTTCTCGGGCTTCCACGGGGCGAAGCGCAGATAGTCTTCACGCTCCTCGGGCGTGGTGCCGACGCGTTTCAGGATTGACAGCGAGATGACTTCATCACCCTTGCCGAGTTTCATTGCGCGCACGCCAGTCGAGGCGCGGCTCTGGAATTCGCGGATGTCGTCTGCGGCAAAGCGGATCGCCTTGCCTGCACGGCTTGCGAGCAACACGTCATCGTCGGGGGTGAGCAATTCGACGCCGATCAGCTTGTCATCGGCATCCTCGCCCTCAAACTTCATCGCGATCTTGCCGTTCGACGGGATGTTGGCAAACGCATCCATGCTGTTGCGGCGCGCATAGCCCTTGGCGGTGGCAAACACGACCGAAAGGCCGCCCCATTCGGCTTCATCCTCGGGCAAAGTGAGGACGTTCGAGATGACCTCACCTTCGCCCAGCGGCAGCAGATTGACCATCGGGCGGCCCTTGGTTGAAGGCCCGCCTTCAGGCAGGCGCCAGACCTTAAGGCGGTAAACCTTGCCGATGTTGGAGAAGAACAGCACCGGTGTGTGCGTGCTCGTCACGAACAATTCGGTGACGGCATCCTCATCCTTGGTCGCCATGCCCGCCCGGCCCTTGCCGCCGCGGTTCTGCGCGCGGAATGTGGCGAGCGCGGTGCGCTTGATATAGCCACCATGCGTCACGGTGACGACCATCTCCTCGCGTTCCATCAGGTCTTCGTCGTCAAGGCCATCCCAGCTCGGCGCGATTTCGCACAGGCGGGGGGTGGAGAATTCGCGGTCGATCGCCTCCAGCTCTTCGCGCATCACGGCGTAGAGTTTCACGCGATCGCCGAGGATCGCGAGATATTCCTCGATCTCGATTGCGAGCTTCTTGAGTTCATCACCAATCTCATCGCGGCCAAGCGCAGTCAGGCGGTGGAGGCGCAAGTCGAGGATGGCGCGAACCTGCACTTCGGACAGCTGATAAGTGTCGCCCTCCACCTCGGTCTCGATCGCTTCGACCAGTTTGATATAGGGCGCGATCTCGGCAACCGGCCATTCGCGCGCCATCAATGCAGCGCGCGCGACGGGCGGGGAGGACGATCCGCGAATGATCTTCACGACTTCGTCCAGATTGGTGACGGCAACGACAAGGCCGAGCAAGATGTGCGCGCGGTCGCGGGCCTTGTTCAGCTCGAATTTGGTGCGGCGGGTGATGACTTCTTCGCGGAAGCGGATGAACGCCTCGATAAAGTCGCGCAGCGTCAGCACTTCGGGGCGGCCACCGCGGATCGCGAGCATATTGGCGGGGAAGTTCGACTGCGCCGGGGTGTGCCGCCAGAGCTGGTTGAGCACGACCTCAGGGGTCGCGTCGCGCTTCAGCTCGATGACCACGCGCACGCCCTTGCGGCTCGATTCGTCGCGGATGTCGGATACGCCTTCGATCCGCTTGTCCTTCGCTGCTTCGGCAATTTTCTCGACGAGGCCCGATTTGCCGACCTGAAAGGGGATAGACGTCAGCACGATCGAGCGACGGTCACCTTTGCCTTCCTCGATGATGTGCCGCGCGCGCATCACGATCGAGCCCTTGCCTTCGCGATAGGCGTTGCGGGCGCCGGTCTGGCCAAGAATTAGCGGGCCGGTCGGGAAATCGGGGGCAGGGATGATCTCGACCAGTTCGTCGATCGTGATCGCGGGGTTTTCGATATAGGCGAGGCAGGCGCGGATAACCTCACCCAGATTGTGCGGCGGGATGTTGGTCGCCATACCGACCGCGATGCCACCGGCGCCGTTGACCAGCAAATTGGGGAAGCGGGCAGGGAGAACCTGCGGTTCCTCCCGGCTGCCATCATAATTGGGCTGGAAATCGACCGTGTCCTTGTCGAGATCATCGAGCAGCGCATTGGCGACCTTTTTCAGGCGCGCCTCGGTATAGCGCATCGACGCTGGCGGATCGGGGTCCATCGATCCGAAATTGCCCTGACCGTCGATCAGCGGCACGCGCAGCGACCAATCCTGCGTCATGCGGGCGAGCGCGTCATAAATCGCGCTGTCGCCATGCGGGTGGTAATTGCCCATCACGTCGCCGACGATCTTTGCCGATTTGCGATAGGGGCGGCCTGCGACCATGCCGCCTTCCTGCGACGCAAAAAGGATACGGCGATGCACAGGCTTCAACCCGTCGCGCACATCGGGAAGCGCGCGGGCGACGATCACCGACATGGCATAGTCGAGATAGCTCGACTTCATCTCGTCGACGATATCTACCGGGGAAATATCAGTGGGTTCGATCGGTTCGATCTCTTCGCTCACGCCGCAAAAATCCTTATGTTTTTATCTAGGCGGCAACCCTAGCCTAGCGGGGTGGAAATAGCCACCCGAGCGCCCCTGAAATGCACGTTTTTCACCAGTTTATCCACAGATTCGCGGTGCGTCAGACGAGTTTACAAGCCATTCAACGACAATTCATCTGCGCACCGCTATCCCGATTGCGAAACGGCGGTGAGGCGCGTAAGGATGGCGGCAATTCAGGGCCGCCTTTTGTGCGATTGGCCGGTCTGTTTTCTAGTTGGAGAGTAGAATGAATCGCATTTCTAAATTTGCCGCTGCGCTTGCTTTGGGTGCTTTTATTGCTGTTCCTGGCGCTTATGCCGCAAAGGAAGATAAGAAAAAGGCTGAGGCCGCCAAGCCTGTAAAGCGCAACTTTTCCAAAGAATTCCAGAAGGCCTATGCGCCCGCTGTCGACGCTTTGGCCAAGAAGAAGGATTTGCCCGCCGCCGCCGCCGCATTTCCGGCGGTAGAAGCCGCGATTATGACGCCGGATGATCGTTATGAAGCCGGCGTTTTCGCATTCAATCTGGGCGGTCAGATGAAAGACGCCGCGATGCAGCGCAAAGGCGTCAACCTGATCGTGGAAAGCGGCATGGCGCCGGCCGAGGTCAAACCGGCTTATGCTTTCCAGCAAGCGCTCTATTATTACAACGACAAGGATTATCCGACCGCCACCACCAAGATGCTCGAAGCCTATAATATGGGGTATCGCGGCAACAATATCGAGGTGCAGATTTCGAACGCCTATCGCCTGCAGAACAATTATGGCGAAGCGATGAAATGGCTCGATACTGCCGTCAAAGCAGCGAAGGCGTCCGGGACCAAGCCCGATACGCAATGGTTTGCGCAAGCTTTGAACTATGCGACCCGGGCCAAGGACAATGCCCAGATCCTCTATTGGGGCAAGGAAATGATCAAGGTCGATCCGCGCCCTGAAACCTATCATGACGCGCTTTTCCAATATCAGCGGATCGCCGATCTGGACAATCTGGAGTCGCTATCGGTGTTGCGCCTCGCGCGGCTGAACAAAGCCCTGATGTTTGAACATGAGTTCAAGCAATATGTAGAGTATGCGGACCCCCGTCGCTATCCCGCCGAGGTTGCAGCCGTGCTCGATGAAGGCTTCGCCAAAGGCACGATTTCGAAGAGCAATCTGACTTTTTCGGAAATCTATTCGAGTTCGCAAAAACTGATCCCCGAATTGTCGGGCAGCTGGGCGCAGGATGAAAAGGCGGCGTTGGCGTCACCCAAAGGCTATTCTGCGATGTTGACCGGTGATGCTTTGCTCTCGTTCGCCCAATATGGTCGTGCAAAGGCGATGTATGAGGCGGCGCTTTCAAAAGGCGGGATTGTCGATCGCGATGGCATCGACCAGACCGACCGCGCACTGACCAATCTTGCCATCGCCAATGTCTATCTGAAGGATTTTGCCGGCGCCAAGGCTGCGCTCGCGAAAGTCACAAGCGCAAAGCGCAAGGGCATTGCCGAATATTGGACGATCTACATCGATCAGCAGGCAGCAGTGCCTGCCGCATAAGCAATGTGGTTGATCGAAGCTAAAAAGGGCCTGCGCGATGCGCGGGCCCTTTTTTAGTCCGAGATCGGGACGCCCGGCTGATCCTTGGCTGTCCTTATCGTCAAGGATGTCTTGACGCTTGATACATTGGGCGCAGACGTCAGCTGCGAAGTCAGAAACTCCTGAAATGACTGCAGGTCATGCGCGACAATTTTCAGGATGAAGTCGATTTCGCCGTTGAGCATATGGCATTCGCGCACATTGGGCAGCGAACGGACATGATCTTCAAACGCCCGCAGATCGGCCTCGGCCTGACTCTTCAGGCTGACCATCGCAAACACCATGATCGAATAGCCAAGTGCCGCCGGATCAATCTCTGCGTGATAGCCCCGGATTGCACCCGATTGCTCCAGCGTCCGCATCCGCCGCAAGCAAGGCGGTGCGGTCAGACCGACCTTGCCAGCCAGCTCGACATTGGTGATGCGGCCATTTTCCTGAAGCTCGGCCAAAAGCTTCAAATCGATCGAGTCGAAACTGATTGCTGCCATATTATGTTATTTCCCTAACCAGATCACAGCTAACCATAAAATATTATTATAGGCAATTGCAATTGTTCCAAAGCCGGACAGGCCCTTTTGTCAACCTTGTGGATAAGTGATGTCCCATAGTGTGACGCAGCGAAAATGCCGCTTTTGCGGCTTCTCTACCCCCGCTATCGATAGACCGGACCAAATCAATTTTGATCAGAAGAAGTTCGTTGCGTGTAGATGATCGCCTTGCCACTGCATTGCAGAATATTGATGCTTCTTCGGAGCCGGCACGCATTGGACAATGGCGCCAGTTGATCGACATACTGGCGCAAAATCCGCGTGACTTTGCCGGTGAACTGGTTGCCAAGGGCTTGGTTAATGCGCATGCGCTGGGACAAACGCTCGACGTCAACGAAAGACTGGCTGGGGTCCATGCGCTGGCAGGACGCATTCGTTCAGCACCGCTGGTGCAATTACTAGCCGGAGATGTGCCAGCGATTGCGGCTGCCGCCATTTTTGGCGCCGATCTTTCTGACACTGAATGGAGCGAATTGGTTCCCGAGCTTCCCGTTCGGGCGCGCGGCTTTCTGCGCAGCAAGCCGGATTTGGGGCAGAAGACCCGACTTGCCTTGTCCAACTGGTCAGGGGCAGATTTCCGCATCGCAGGAACGATCGCACCGACAGTTGAAACGGCCATTCCAGAGATTGCGCCATCGGGCGAAATTGGTGCGATTGTCCGTCGAATCGAACAATGGCGAAAGGACCGCGAGGCTGGCGATTCACCGCGTCTTCCGCTGGGCGACGATTTCGTCGACAGCGAACTGGCACTGCCGAGCGAAATCAGTTTCGAAACTGACGATAATGGAACGATCATCTGGGTCGACGATGTGCCGCGCGGTGCGGTCGTTGGCGTCGATATCGCAAGGGCGGCCTATGATGACGGTCCGGGGCCGGATGCTTATGGTGCTGCTGCCTTCCGCCAGCGCATGCCACTCGAAAATGCGCGCATGCGGCTTCGGGGAAGCCCGCTGGTCGATGGCGACTGGCGGGTCAATGCGGCGCCATTCTTCGATCCATTGACCGGGCGTTTCCGTGGCTATCGCGGGATCATGCGCAGGCCGCGTCTTTACGAAAAGCCCGAAGCCGGTGCCGCTGGCGAAGAGTGGCGGCGCCAGCGTGGCGAAGGCATGCAGCAGGTTGTGCATGAACTGCGAACGCCGCTGGGCGCAATCGCCGGATTCGCCGAAATCATCGAACAACAGCTATTCGGTCCAGTGACCGAAGAATATCGCCAGATGGCAGGCGCAATCCTTGCCGATGCGCAGCGGCTGTTGGCGGGATTCGAAGATCTCTCGGTGGCATCACGTCTCGATGCGGGCAATTTTGAGGTTGAACCAGGAGTGACCGATTGTCGCTGGCTGGCCAACCGGCTTGCCGAACGCCTTGAGTCTGTCAGCGAAGAAAACCGGATCGTGCTTAATCTGGCGATTGCCGATCCGGTCAGGGCCTTTGCCATCGATCGTGCCATGGCCGAACGCATTTTTTCGAGGTTTTTGTCAGCAGTCATGATGGGGTGCGACGAAGGCGAAAGCCTGAACGGGCGCTTCAAAACCGAACCCGGCATATCAACATGCAACCTGTTCCAACTCGAACTGCCTGCCAAATTGAAGCAATGTTCGGATGACCAATTGTTCGGGACAGACCCTTCATTCAATGAGTTTGAGACATCAGCCGATACGTCCTCACCTCTGCTCGGGCTTGGCTTTTCGCTAAGGCTGGTAAGGAATTTGGCGCGAAAAGCAGGTGGTGATTTACGCTTTCAAAAGGAAAGTCTAGTATTGGCTATCCCGGCCGTTCAGGACGGCGATATGGATTTCAGGGATATCGGGGGCGACTAGCATGGGACAGATTGGGGAGGCGGCTCGATTGTCCGATCCTCAATGCTTTCCCAAAAGCGGACCATCGGTCGATATTGCGCAGCAGGCCACACCCTGTTTTCTGGTGACTGTCGATACCGAAGAAGAATTTGACTGGTCGGCTTCATTTAGTCGCGAGCGTCATGGCCTGACCCATCTCAAGGCTATCGAACCCTTTCAAAAATTGTGCGAAAGTAACGGCGTTAAACCCATCTATTTGCTCGACTATCCTGTCGCACAAGACGGCTTTGGTGCCGAACTGTTCGCCGATTGGGTTCGCAGCAATGTTGCAGAGGTCGGGTTGCAATTGCATCCTTGGGTCACGCCGCCCTTCGATGAAGAGGTCAATGTCCACAACAGCTATGCCTGCAATCTCGCGCCCGAACTGGAACGGGCCAAGCTGTTCGCGCTTTATGAACTGGTTGAGAAGAAGATCGGTTGCCATCCGGACAGTTACCGGGCCGGTCGCTATGGGGCAGGGGCGCACACCCCCGATATTCTCGTTGAACTCGGGGTTCGGGTTGATTCTTCGGTTCGGTCGTTGTTCGACTATCATAGTCAGGGTGGCCCGAATTATGCGCGTTGCCCGCTCGAGCCCTATTGGGCACGCCCTGGCAAGCTGATCGAATTGCCGGTAACTTCGCTTTTCGGTGGTGTCTTCCGGTCGATGGGGCCTCTGCTGTTCGATCAGGTATTTGGTTCGGAAACCATGCGGTCGTTGCTCGCACGCGGCGGAATGCTGGAGCGGATTGCACTGACACCAGAGGGCATACCCGTTGATAAGGCGATTCAGGCTATCGACCTGGCGCTGGAACAAAATCTCCCGGTGCTGACTTTCTCATTCCACTCTCCCTCATTGGCTGTCGGGCACACGCCCTATGTCCGGACGGACAAGGAACTGGAAGATTTCTATCTCTGGTGGGACCTGGTGTTTGCGCATCTGGCAAAGCGGAACATCACGCCATCGTCGATAAACGAGGTTGCGACGGCGGCTTTTGAAAAGTGAAATGCAGGGCAAGTGATTTGTTGCTTGCCATTCGCGTTGTGCATCCGCTATCGGCGCGGTGCTTAGGGGGCCTGTAGCTCAGTTGGTTAGAGCTGGCCGCTCATAACGGCTAGGTCGGGGGTTCGAGTCCCTCCGGGCCCACCAGCCTCCGCTCCCGTAGGGCGAAGGTGGACTGGAAGTTAAGTAACCCGTGTCGGGGAGTAGCGCAGCCTGGTAGCGCATCTGCTTTGGGAGCAGAGGGTCGCAGGTTCGAATCCTGTCTCCCCGACCATT
>JAGNSY010000098.1 GCA_017987825.1 Sphingorhabdus sp.
CGGATGGAACTGGGCAAATATGGCGGCGTGCGTGGCGGCGTTGAACTGACCAGCGGCAATCTGGCGGTGACACGCTGATGAAAGCTGCAGTTCTTATCCAGCCGGGCAAACCGCTCGAAATCGAAACCCTGCAAATCTCGAAGCCGGGTCCGCATGAGGTGCTGATCCGCAATGCGGCCTGCGGGCTGTGCCATTCGGATCTGCATTTCATCGAAGGCACCTATCCGCATCCGTTGCCCGCAGTGCCGGGCCACGAAGCGGCGGGTATCGTCGAGGCAGTGGGTTCGGAAGTGCGCACGGTGAAGGTCGGCGATGCCGTCATCACCTGCCTGTCGGCTTTCTGCGGGCATTGCGAGTTTTGCGTCACCGGTCGCATGTCGCTCTGTCTGGGTGCCGAGACCCGTCGGGATGCTGACCAGCCCTCGCGGCTTTCACGCCCCGACGGCTCGCCGGTGAACCAGATGCTCAACCTTTCGGCCTTTGCCGAAATGATGCTGATCCACGAGCATGCCTGCACCCGCATCGACCCCGAAATGCCGCTCGACCGGGCGGCGGTTATCGGCTGTGCGGTGACCACGGGTGCTGGCACGATCTTCAACGCCTGCAAGGTGACGCCGGGCGAAACCGTTGCGGTTGTCGGCTGCGGCGGGGTTGGTCTGGCGACGATCAATGCTGCGAAGATTGCCGGTGCTGGACGCATCATTGCCTGCGATCCGATCCCGGAAAAGCGTGCGCTGGCGATGAAGCTGGGCGCGACCGATGTGGTCGATGCCTTGGCCGATGATGCGGCGGCTCAGGTGCTTGAGCTGACCAAGGGCGGCGTCGACCATGCGATTGAAGCTGTCGGGCGGCCTGCTTCGGGCGACCTTGCGGTCCAGTCGCTGCGTCGCGGCGGCACGGCGACGATCCTCGGCATGATGCCGCTGACCCATTCCGTTGGCCTTTCGGCGATGGATCTGCTTTCGGGCAAGAAGCTGCAGGGTGCGATCATGGGCGGCAACCGGTTCCCGGTTGATATGCCGCGTTTGGTCGATTTCTACATGCGCGGGTTGCTCGATCTCGACAGCATCATATCCGAGCGCATCCCGCTCGAGCAGATCAACGAGGGCTTCGAAAAGATGAAAAAGGGCGATAGCGCGCGCAGTGTTATCGTGTTTGATCAATGAGCGACGTTGCAGCCATGAATGCCGATGAGGCCTTTGTCGGCACGGTCGAACCCGAAGGGGCCGACAAGCTTGACGAAGGCCGCCTCACCGAATGGATGCAGGCCAATGTGGAGGGCTTTAAGGGCCCTCTGCATCTGACCAAGTTCAAGGGCGGGCAATCGAACCCGACCTACAAGATTGCCGCGGAATCGGGCAATTATGTGCTCCGCCGTAAGCCTTTTGGCCCGTTGCTGCCCTCTGCCCATGCGGTCGACCGCGAGTATCGGGTGCAGGCCGGCATGTACAAAACCGGTTTCCCGGTCGCGCGCCAATATGGCCTGTGCACCGACGACAGTGTCGTCGGCAGCTGGTTCTACGTGATGGGCATGGTCGATGGCCGCACCATCTGGAACGGCGCGATGCCGGGCAGCACTCCGGAGGAACGGCGCGCGGTCTATTGCGAGATGTTCGATGTGCTGGCGAAGCTGCACAACACCGACATCGAAGCGGCAGGGCTTTCCGAATTTGGCAAGCCCGGCAATTATTTCGGTCGTCAGGTTGATCGCTGGACCAAACAATATCGTCTGTCCGAAACCGAAACCATGCCCGGCATGGAAAAGCTGATCGAATGGTTGCCAGCGACACTGCCGGAGCAGACCCGCACCAGCGTGGTGCATGGCGACTTCCGCATCGACAATGCTATTTTTGATCATAACGGCCCCAAATGCCTGGCTGTGCTCGATTGGGAACTGTCGACCATTGGTGATCCGCTCGCCGATTTCTCCTATGTCGCAATGGCATGGGTGACCGAAAATGGGGGGCGTTCAGGCGTCAAGGATCTGGACCGCAAGGCACTGGGCATTCCCGAGCTGGAGGAAATGGTCGAACGCTATTGCGCCGCGACCGGACGTGACAGCATTCCGGACATGAACTGGTATCTCGCCTACAACTTCTTCCGCCTCGCAGGCATCATGCAGGGCATCAAAAAACGTGTGATCGACGGCACTGCCAGCTCGGCCCACGCCAAGGCGATGTCGGATCGGGTGACCCCACTGGTCGACCGGGCTTGGGAATTTGCGGTGAAGGCTGGGGCGGCTTAACGAATTTCCTCCCCGCTTGCGGGGAGGTGGCAGCCCGCAGGGCTGACGGAGGGGGCTCTCCGCCAGCACATCTTGTGAGAGGAGAGCCCCCTCCACCACGCTGCGCGTGGTCCCCCTCCCCATGAATGGGGAGGATTGTTGGGAGAGCATATGTCCCTTTTCGACATGAGCGGGCAGGTCGCCCTCATCACCGGTTCATCGCGCGGGATCGGCAAGGCGATTGCCGAAGAAATGGCCGAACATGGCGCCAAGGTCGTCATTTCCAGCCGCAAGATCGATGTGTGCGAGGAGGTTGCCGCCGCGATCAACGCCAAACATGGCGCAGGTACCGCCGTCGCCATCGCTGCCAACATCTCGTCAAAGGAAAGCCTGCAGCAACTGGTCGATGAAACCCGCAAGGCCTTTGGCAAGATCACTGCCTTGGTCTGCAACGCGGCATCGAACCCCTATTACGGCCCGGCGGGCGGGATTAGTGATGACCAGTTTCGCAAGATCCTAGACAACAATATCCTGTCGAACCACTGGCTGATCCACATGGTCGTGCCAGAAATGCTCGAACGCGGGGAGGGGTCGGTGACGATCATCTCGTCAATTGGCGGACTGAAGGGATCAACCGTGCTCGGCGCCTATGCGATTTCGAAGGCGGCTGACATGCAATTGGCGCGCAATCTGGCCGACGAATTTGGTCCCAAGGGTGTGCGCGTGAACTGCATCGCCCCCGGCCTGATCAAAACCGATTTTGCCCGCGCACTTTGGGAAAACCCAGATAATCTGGAGGTTTCGACCCGCCGCTCCTCGCTGCGCCGCATTGGCGAGCCGGATGAGATTGCGGGTGCTGCGGTATTCCTCGCCAGCAAGGCGGGCGGGTTTACAACCGGACAAACCATCGTCATCGACGGCGGCAACACATCAAGCGGAGGATGAGAATGGGCGCTTTGACAGGCAAGGTAGCAATCATAACAGGCGCCGGATCGGGCATAGGCCGCGCCTCGGCGCTGCGCTTTGCCGCCGAGGGCGCCAAGCTGGTGATCGGTGACAAGACCGAAGCAGTCTTCGAAACGGCAAAGCAGGTCGAGGCAGCGGGCGGCACCGTCACCGCGTTGCAGATCGATGCCGGGGTTGAGGCCGATGTCGCCAAGCTCGTCGCAACTGCAACCTCTAGCTATGGCGGCCTCGATGTCGCCTTCGCCAATGCCGGTATCATCGGCGACATGGGTGGCATTTTCGAAATCGACCCCGCAACGATGGCCGAAACCTTCCGCGTCAATGTGATCGGCCCCGCGCTGATGGTCAAACATGCGGGCAAGGCTATGGTCGATCAGGGTCGCGGCGGAGCCATTGTGCTGACCGCGAGCGTTGCGGGCCTGAACTCAGGCGCAGGGCCGCTCACCTATTCGGCGTCGAAGGCAGGCGTCATCAACCTTGCCAAGACGGCGGCACAGCAGCTGACAACATCGGGCGTGCGCGTGAACGCAATCTGCCCCGGCCTTACCGAAACCGGCATGACCAAACCGACCTTTGACTATGCCCGTTCGAAGGATGTGATGCACAAGGTGGGGCAACTCAACCCGCTGAAGCGCGCCGCACAGCCCGACGAACTGGCCAATGTCGCGCTGTTCCTGGCATCCGATCAGGCAAGCTATGTCAACGGGCAGGCTATCGCGGTCGACGGCGGCCTGACGAGTTCGCATCCGGTAACGCGGCAACTCTTGGGACAGACGGCGCACTGATATGAGCGACACCACAGCACATGAACTCGGCTTCCTGCCCGACCGGCTTGCCCGGATCGGCACATTCATCCAGAGCAAATATCTCGATAGCGGCAAACTGCCTTTTGGCGCACTGCTGATCGGGCGCGGCGATGAGGTGGCGCATACATGGGCGTCGGGCGTCGGCGAAGATGCCATTTTCCGTATCGCCAGCATGACCAAGCCGATCACCTCGATCGCCTTCATGCAGCTGGTGGAGCAGGGCAAGGTTGCGCTCAGCGAACCGGTCGCCAAATATATCCCCGAATTCGCCAATCTGGGCGTGTTCATGGCTGGCGGGGGCAATGTGCCCTTTACCAGCCGCCCGCCAACGACGCGGCTCAACATCATCGATGTGCTGCGCCACACCACCGGTTTCACCTACAGCTTTCAGGAACGCACGCCGGTCGATGCCGCCTATCGCAAGACCGAGCTTGAGCACTGGATGAAGAATGACAGCCAGAGCTTCATCAACCATCTATCGCAGATTCCGCTCGAATTTGATCCAGGAACCTGCTGGAATTATTCGGTTTCGACCGACGTTCTCGGCATACTGGTCGAGCGTATTTCGGGTCAGTCGCTGGGCGACTATTTCCGCGAGCATATTTTCGAGCCACTCGGCATGAAAGATACCGGGTTCAAGGTGGCTGCTGATCAGGCGCACCGTATCCCGCCCTGCTATGCCTTTCACCCAAAGGACAAGATGGTGCAGACCGACAAGGCCGGTGCCGACAGCCTGTGGGCGCAGGGCTGGAAATTTGAATCGGGCGGCGGCGGCCTTGCCTCGACCGTCGCGGATTATCACCGCTTCTGCCGGATGCTGCTCAATGGCGGTGCGCTAGACGGTGTGCAGATTGTCAGTCCCAAGACATTGGAACTGATGACCGCGAACCATTTGCCCGGCGGTGGCGACCTGACCCAACATTCGAAATCGCTGTTCAGCGAGGCGGAAAATGCCGGTATCGGTTTCGGTCTCGGCTTTGCCTGCAATATCGACCCGGCGGCAACGATGCTGGCTGGCTCAAAAGGTGAGTTTTATTGGGGCGGCATGTATTCGACCGCGTTCCTGATCGACCCGGTCGAGGATTTGATCATGGTCTTCATGACCCAGCTCGCACCTTCGTCAACTTACCCGATCCGTCGCGAAATTCGCACGATGATGTATGCGGCTTTGGCCGCTTAGAGATATCCTCCCCATCGACTAGCGATGGGGAGGTGGCATCGCGAAGCGATGACGGAGGGGAATTGCACCGTCGCTAGCCCCTCCACCATTTGACGCTTCGCGCCAAACGGTCCCCCTCCCCATCGCAAGTCGATGGGAAGGATACAGAAAGGAAGTAATATGCAATCCGTAACCACCTCGCAGGACGGTGAAATCCTCGTCCTTTCGGTCAACAACCCGCCGGTCAACGCGCTTAGCTGGCATGTGCGGCAGGGCATTTCGGACGGCATCGAACAGGGCCTGAAGGACGATAGCGTCAAGGCTATCGTCATCCGTTGCGAAGGGCAGACCTTCATCGCGGGCGCGGACATCACCGAATTCGGCAAGCCGCCGCAAGGGCCCGATTTCAACGCCGTGCTCAACACGATCGAAATGGCCACCAAGCCGGTGATTGCCGCGATCCACGGCACTGCATTGGGCGGTGGCCTCGAAACCACTTTGGTCTGCCATTATCGCATCGCTGTGCCTTCGGCGAAGCTGGGCGTGCCCGAAGTCAAGCTGGGCCTGTTGCCTGGTGCAGGGGGCACACAGCGGCTGCCGCGCCTTGTCGGCATCGAGCAGGCCGCCGTGATGACCTCGCTGGGCGAACCAATCTCGGCGCAAAAGGCGCTCGACACTGGTCTGATCGACAAGCTGGCCGGTGAAGACAGCCTTGCCGCCGATGCGGTTGCCTTTGCGCGCGAATGCGTTGCCAAGGGCCCGCGCCACACGCGCGACCTGCCGGTCAAGGGCGACACCGCGATCATCGCCAAGCTGGAGGCTGAAAATGCCCGAAAGTGGAAGGGCTTTGATGCGCCTTATGCCAACCTGCGCTGCGTCGCGGCAGCGGCCGAAAATTCCAACATCGAAGACGGCCTGAAATTCGAACGCGCCGAATTCATGAAGCTTATGACGGGCAGCCAGTCGGCAGCCCAACGCCATATGTTCTTTGCCGAACGCCAGGCAGCCAAAATTGATGGCCTGCCCAAAGACACCCAGCTGCGCGACATCAAGAAGGTTGGCGTGATCGGTGCTGGCACTATGGGCGGCGGCATCACGATGAACTTCCTGCAAAAAGGCATCCCCGTCACCATCGTCGAAATGGTGCAGGAAAATCTCGATCGCGGCGTCGGCGTGATCCGCAAAAATTACGAAGCGTCAGCCGCCAAGGGTCGCTACACCAACGATCAGGTCGAAAAGATGATGGGTCTGCTCACGCCCTCGCTGACTCTTGACGATCTGGCCGATTGCGACCTTGTGATCGAGGCGGTCTATGAAAGCATGGACGTCAAGAAAGACGTGTTCGGAAAGCTCGACAAGATCTGCAAGCAAGGAGCAATCCTCGCCTCGAACACCAGCTATCTTGATGTGAACGAAATCGCGGCTTCAACCTCGCGTCCGCTAGATGTGCTTGGTATGCACTTCTTCTCACCCGCCAATGTGATGAAGCTGCTCGAGGTTGTGCGTGGTGACAAGACCGCAGATGATGTGCTCGCGACCGCAATGGCGATCGGCAAGAAAATCGGCAAGATTGCTGTCGTCGCAGGCGTCTGCCACGGCTTTATCGGCAACCGCATGCTCAGTCAGCGCCAGATTCCGGCGAATGCATTGTTGATGGAAGGGGCATCGCCCGAGCAGATCGACAATGTCTTTACCGATTTCGGTTTCCCGATGGGGCCGTTCCAGATGGCTGACCTTGCGGGCATGGATATCGGCTGGCACCGCGACACCTCGCTGGAGCCGACCAATGTGCGCGAAGCCATGTGCCTCGCCGGTCGTTTCGGGCAAAAGAACGGCAAGGGCTTTTACGACTATGACGAAAAGCGCAATCGGACACCAAGCCCCGAAGCGCTTGCCATCATCGAGGATTTCCGCAGCCGCTCGAACATCCAGAAACGCGACATCAGTGATCAGGAAATCATCGAACGCTGCCTCTACCCGATGGTCAATGAAGGCTATCTGATCCTTGAAGAAGGCAAGGCACAGCGCGCCTCCGACATCGATGTCGTGTGGATTTATGGCTATGGCTGGCCGGTCTATCGCGGCGGCCCGATGTTCTGGGGCGATCTTGAAGGGCCCAAGAAAATTGTCGCAGCACTTGAGAGCCAAGGCGTGAAAGTCGCCGATTCGCTGAAGGCAAAAGCAGCCTGATTTCGTTCCGTCGCCGGTGAGTTGAACCTCTCCGGCGACGGGCCGAAAATGAACAACGGTTCATCTTGTGACTCCTGCGGGTCACCGACTAGATATTGTGGCGAAACCCCGCCCCGGCCATCAGGCTGGCACAAAATAGAGGTTCGGGGTCGCTTTCCATGTTCCGCAAGAAATTTGTCGCCGCTATCGGCGCACTTGCCCTTCTCATTCCTGCTCAGGCGATGGCGCTGCAATGCGCGCCCTTTGCGCGCGATGTTTCGGGTATCGAAATTTTCGGCAATGCGGGAACCTGGTGGGGTCAGGCGGCTGGAAA
>JAGNSY010000099.1 GCA_017987825.1 Sphingorhabdus sp.
CGCGCGAAGTGCCGGAAGCCATCAACAAGGCGACCGCTGCTGCGAAAAAGAAAATGATCCGCGTTCCGTTGAAAGACGGTCGTACGCTGCATCATGACGGCACCGGCCGTTTCGGCGCAGGCAATGTCTATGTCCGTTCGGCACCCGCCGGTACCGGCATCATTGCTGGTGGTCCGATGCGCGCTGTGTTCGAAAGCCTTGGTGTTGCCGATGTGGTGACCAAGTCGATCGGCACGTCGAACCCGTACAACATGGTCCGCGCCACTTTTGCGGCCCTGTCTGAACAGACCAGCCCCAAATCGGTGGCGCAGCGTCGCGGCAAGAAAATCGCTGACCTTCTCGGTCGCGGTGGCAGCAAGACTGCCGAAGCCGACGCCGAAGCTATTACGGAGTAATTCGACATGGCGAAAATCAAGATCAAGCAGACCGGTTCGCCGATCCGCCGCCCCGCCGTTCAGCGCAAGACGCTGCAGGGTTTGGGCCTCGACAAGATGCACAAGGTGGTCGAACTTGAAGACACCGCCGAAGTGCGCGGCATGATCCGCACCGTGCGGCACATGGTCGAGGTTGTCGGGTAAGTAACAACCCCTCTCCCCTCGCGGGAGAGGGAGGGGCCCGCCGCGAAGCGGTGGGAGGGAGAGGGGGTGCAACCCCTCTCCAACTCCGACTAGCGAGCAAGCTCGCAAGTCTCCGTATCCTCTCCCGCAAGGGGAGAGGAATTTGTTTGAAGCGCGACTAAAAGCGAAAGCGAGTGCAAGACATGAAACTAAACGACATCCGTGACAATGAAGGCGCACGTCATCGCAAGATGCGCGTTGGCCGTGGTATCGGTTCGGGCAAGGGCAAGACCTCTGGCCGTGGCCAAAAGGGTCAGAAGAGCCGTTCGGGCGTAGCCGTCAAGGGCTTTGAAGGCGGCCAGATGCCCCTTCACATGCGCATTCCGAAGCGCGGCTTCAACAACATCTTTGCCAAAGACTATGCCGAAGTGAATCTGGGCATGATCCAGAAGTTCATCGACGCGAAGAAGCTCGACACCAAGGCTGTCATCGATCAGGCGGCGCTGCGTGCTGCTGGCCTGTCGCGCGGCGGCAAGGACGGCGTCCGCATCCTCGCCAAGGGCACGCTGACTGCAAAGGTCAACCTGTCGGTTGCTGGTGCATCGAAGGCTGCTGTTGAGGCTGTCGAAAAGGCTGGCGGCAAGGTAGAAATCCTGGTCGTGAAGCCCGCAGCTGAAAAAGCTGCCGAAAAGAAGGGCAGCGCCAAGAAGGCAAAGTGACAAAAGAGTGACATCGCTCTTGTCGAACCAGCCCCGCATCCCGATATGGGCGTGCGGGGTTTGGTGTTTCCGGGCCACTGGAACATCGACATGTCAATTCGGGGTAGATTGCTCCTGCCGCAACGGCTAGCGCAGCAATCGGGAATCAAGGGAAAGTTATTTCATGGCATCGCGAGCCGACAAAATGGCATCCGGCGTAAATTTTTCGAACTTCGGAAAAGCCACCGATCTTAAGAGCCGAATCTGGTTCACCATCGGTGCGCTGATCGTGTTCCGCCTGCTCAGCTTCGTTCCGCTGCCGGGCGTCGATCCGATCGCACAGGCCGCGCTTTATGCGAATAATGCGGCGGGCGGTGTGCTCGATATCTTCAATACCTTCTCGGGCGGTTCGCTGGAGCGTATGAGCCTCATCGCGCTCGGCGTGATGCCTTACATCACCGCCTCGATCGTCGTGCAGCTGGCGGCTTCGCTGTCGCCAACGCTCTCCGCGATCAAGAAAGAAGGCGAGAGCGGGCGGAAGAAACTCAACCAATATACGCGCTACGGCACGGTATTGCTGACCGCCGTGCAGGGCTATTTCCTTGCCGCAGGCCTCGAATCTCTGTCTGCGGCCAATGGTATCAGCGCGGTTGTCGAGCCTGGTCTGATGTTCCGCATTGTCGCAACCGTCAGCCTTGTTGGCGGCACGCTCTTCCTGATGTGGCTCGGTGAACAGATCACCAGCCGCGGTATCGGCAACGGTATTTCGCTGATCATCATGGCGGGTATCGTCGCACAGATGCCGCGTCTCGTCGCCAATCTGCTCGAAGGCGGGCGCACCGGTTCGATCAGCGGCGTGATCGTTGTTGGCTTCATCGCAATGTTCGTTGGCCTCACGCTACTGATCTGCTTCTTTGAACGCGCCCAGCGGCGCGTGCTGGTGCAATATCCAAAGCGGGCGAGCCAGCGCGGCATGATGCAGGCGGATCGCAGCCACCTGCCGCTGAAGCTCAACACCGCAGGCGTCATCCCGCCGATCTTTGCATCCTCGCTGCTGTTGCTGCCGGTAACGATCAGCCAGTTGGGCGGCAATCAGGTTGCGGGTGAAAGTGCCTCTGGCGATATCATCATCCAGCTGTTGCAATGGTTGCAGCATGGCCAGCCGATCTATCTGCTGCTCTATGGTCTGGGCATCGTCTTCTTCTGTTTCTTCTACACCGCCGTCGTCTTCAACCCTGAAGAAACGGCAGAGAATCTGAAGAAGGCCGGCGGCTTCATCCCCGGCATCCGCCCTGGCAAGAACACGCAGGACTATCTCGATTATGTGCTGACGCGCATCACCGTGCTGGGGGCTGCCTATTTGACCGTGGTCTGCTTGCTCCCTGATTTTATGATGGGGCAAACCGGCCAGACGCAATTCTTCGTTCTGGGCGGCACCAGTCTGCTGATTCTGGTCAATGTGACGGTCGACACGATCGCGCAGATCCAGGGCCATCTGATGGCGCACCAATATGGTGATCTGCTGAAGAAAGCGAAATTGAAGGGCAATCGCGGACGCTGATCCGGTTGGCCACCGAATAAAGGGGCAGGGGTAAAGTGAGCAAGACGCTGAATATCATTCTTCTCGGCCCCCCGGGCGCTGGCAAGGGGACGCAAGCAGGCATATTGGTCGACACGCGCGCTATGGTGCAATTGTCGACCGGCGACATGCTTCGCGCTGCTGTGAAGGCGGGAACGCCAACCGGGCTCAAGGCCAAGGCGGTAATGGAAGCAGGCGAACTGGTTTCGGATGAGATTGTCTCGGGTATTATTGGCGAGGCACTCGACCAACTGTCGCCTGACACCGGCGTGATCTTTGACGGCTATCCGCGCACCGAAGCACAGGCGCATGCGCTTGATACCATTCTCGATGCACGCAGCCGCACATTGCACCATGTGGTCGAACTGGTTGTTGATGAAGATGCCTTAGTCGAACGCATCGTTGGCCGCTTCACCTGCGCCAATTGTGGCGAAGGCTATCACGACACTTTCAAAAAACCCGCCAAGGACGGTGTCTGCGACAAATGCGGATCGACCGAATTCAAGCGTCGCCCGGACGACAATGAAGAAACCGTCCGCACGCGCATGGCCGAATATCGCGCCAAGACCGAACCGATCCTGCCGATCTATGAGGCGCGTGGATTGGTGAGCAAGGTCGACGGCATGGCCGATATCGATGAAGTGACCAAGGCGATCGCCGCCATATTGGGCTAAGCCATCGCTTTGTTGCAATCTTCATTGCCGAGCAGGGGGCTGCACGGCTAATAAGCTGCATGATCAAATATATCGCATTTGGCGCCACAGCTTTGGCGCTCTTCGCCACCCCTGCCCAGGCAGAGGTCAAAACCATGACCGAGCAGGGCTTTTCAACATTTCATACGGCGGACGTACTGGCAAAGCCCGAAGATGTCTGGAAACGTCTGCTCGCCGCCAAAGACTGGTGGAATCCGGCGCATAGCTGGTCGGGCAGTACAGCTGGCTTTTACATCGATCCGCAAGCCGGTGGATGTTTCTGCGAGTTGTTTCAGGAAAAGGACAAGGACGGGAAGCTCTCCACCAAGGGCAGTGTCGAGCATATGCGCGTGATATTCTCGCAGCCCGCTAAGGTGCTGCGGATGCGCGGAAGCCTTGGCCCGCTGCAAGCGGAGGCCGCGACAGGAACTTTGACCGTTGCGATGGAGCCGTTAAAGAGCGGAACCGGAACGCGCGTTAGTTTTTCCTATGTCGTAGGCGGCTATATGCGCTTCAAAACGGCCGATATCGGCCCCGCTGTCGATGGCGTGCTGCGCGAACAGTTTGACCGGATGATCAAGCCGCTAGGCAAGGTTATCGGCACCGATACGACAGAGACGCCAGACGACACCAAAAAGCCGGTTTCCAAGGCGCCAGCAAAGACCGATCCCAAAAAGGCCGCGAAAAAGACCGATCTGGACGCAGCGGTCGATGCCATCGAGCCTGAACCCAAGGTGGGCAAGCCGGAGAAGGTCGAAGCTGACGACGCCGAAAGCGCTGATCAGCCCGAATAAGTCCCGCATATGGTCGCTCCATCCGCACTGCCACGTGTACGGCGCAAAAAGCCTGTGCGCGCGAAAGCCGAAATCGGCTGGTGCGAGCTGGTCGACCTGCCGGGACTTGGCCTCGCTGCCATTCATGCCAAAATGGATACAGGGGCTGCCACATCATCGATCCATGCCACGCGGGTGAAGCCATTCGAACGTGAGGGCAGGGAATGGGTCGAATTCTGGTTCCGTCCCTTTCCGGGTGACACGCCGCGCCGCTTTGAAGCCCCTTTGGTGGACCGGCGGCAGGTGCGCAGTTCGAACGGGGAAAGGCAGCACCGCTTTGTCATCGAAACGCAAATCTGTTTGGGCAAACTGTGCTGGAAATCTGAGCTGACGCTGGCGAACCGCCGCTCGATGGCCTTTCCCGTCCTGATCGGACGGCGGGCCTTGCGCCGGGGACTTTTGCTGGTGAACAGCGGACGTAAATGGGTGCTGGGAAAGCCCGCACCATCGGAGGAAAAATGAAAATCGCCATGCTCGCGCGCAATGCCGGGCTCTATTCGCACCAACGCCTTGCCGAAGCGGCACGGGCGCGGGGGCATGAAATCGACATATTGAATACGTTGCGGGTGACGATGAACATCACCTCGCACCGGCCCGAAGCCTATTATCAGGGCGAGAAGATCAAGCGTTATGACGCGGTCATTCCGCGCATCGGGGCGTCGGTGACCTTTTACGGGCTCGCTGTGCTGCGCCAGTTTGAGATGATGAAGATCTGGTCGCTCAATGAAAGTGTCGCCATCGGCCGTTCGCGGGATAAGTTGCGCAGCCTGCAAATTCTCGCGCGCAAAGGGCTGGGCCTGCCGGTCACCGCTTTTGCGCACGATCCGCGCCAGACCGGCGAGGTGATCCAGATGGTCGGCGGTGCGCCCGTCGTCATCAAGCTGCTCGAAGGCACGCAGGGGATCGGCGTCGTGCTCGCTGAAACCGAAAACAGCGCGCGTTCGGTGATCGAGGCATTTCGCGGCGCCAATGTGAATATTCTCGTCCAGGAATTCATCAAGGAAGCCAATGGCACCGATATCCGCGCCTTTGTAATTGGCAACAAGGTGGTGGCGGCGATGGAGCGGCAAGGTGCGGATGATGACTTCCGTTCAAACCTGCATCGGGGCGGGACGGCCAATGCGATCAAGATCACGCCCGAAGAACGCTCGACCGCCGTCCGCGCGGCGCGGGCGATGGGGTTGAATGTCGCAGGTGTTGATATGCTGCGATCGAACCACGGCCCGGTGATCATGGAAGTGAACAGCTCCCCCGGCCTTGAAGGCATCGAAAAAGCGACCAACAAAGATATTGCAACCAAGATCATCCAGTTTATCGAGGACAATGCAGAGGCTGGAAAGACCCGGACAAAGGGCACTGGCTGATCGGTGGAAAGCACGGCAGGCTGCGGCTTGACACCCCGTGCGACTCACCGTAAAGAGAAGGCATCCGACACACTGGTAAAACCAGCAGCGCTTCTTTGCGCCCGCTGGTTTTTTCTGCGTTGTCGGCCCACCACTTTCGCGTTGAGATAGGATCCTTATTGGATTCTGTGGAGCAAGGAGCAAGAAATTGGCACGTATTGCCGGGGTTAACCTACCTACCAATAAGCGCGTTATCATTGCGCTCACCTACATCCATGGCATCGGTCGCACCAAAGCGGTCGAAATTGCTGACAAGCTGGGAATCGATCACACCCGCCGGGTGCAGGATCTTTCGGACGCCGAAGTCCTGAAGATTCGCGAAACGATCGACACCGATCACACCGTCGAGGGTGACCTTCGCCGCAATACCGCGATGAACATCAAGCGTTTGATGGACCTCGCCTGCTATCGCGGCCTGCGTCACCGTAAAGGCCTTCCCGTTCGCGGCCAGCGTACGCATACCAATGCGCGCACCCGCAAGGGCAAAGCCAAGCCGATCGCCGGCAAGAAGAAGTAAGCGCGGGTTTCCGCAGCTTTTCCCAGATACAGACAGGATCGAGCAAAAATGGCACGCGAACCTCAGCGCATTAAACGGCGCGAACGCAAAAATATCTCGGCCGGTGTTGCCCACGTCAACGCCAGCTTCAACAACACTATGATCACCATCACCGATGCCCAGGGCAATGCCATCAGCTGGTCGTCGGCAGGCACGATGGGCTTCAAGGGCAGCCGCAAGTCGACTCCCTATGCTGCTCAGGTTGCCGCAGAAGACGCCGGCAAGAAGGCTGCGGAACATGGCGTCCGCACCCTCGAAGTCGAAGTGAAGGGTCCGGGTTCGGGCCGTGAGAGCGCGCTTCGCGCCTTGCAGGCCGTCGGCTTCACCATCACCTCGATCCGCGACGTGACACCGATTCCGCACAATGGCGTTCGTCCTTCGAAGCGCCGCCGCGTCTGAATCCGTTTCAAGGGTGCGGGCCAGCCGGTCCGCGTCCTTTATTTTCAAGGCGGTTCGGTAAGGTGCACCAGTAAACCGATCCCGCCCAACCTAGGGGAAATCCATGTCCGTCAACATGAAGAACTGGCAGGAACTGAAAAAGCCCATGGGCCTCGAAGTGAAGCCTGCTGGCGACGCACGTCGCAAGGCCACTTTCGTCGCCGAACCTCTCGAGCGTGGCTTTGGCCTGACGCTCGGCAACGCGCTGCGTCGCGTGTTGCTCTCGTCGCTGCAGGGCGCAGCGATCACCTCGATCAAGATCGAAAATGTCCTTCACGAATTCTCGTCGCTTGCCGGCGTGCGTGAAGACGTCACCGACATTGTCCTGAACATCAAGCAGGTTGCCCTGAAGATGGAAGGCGAAGGCCCGAAGCGCATGCAGCTTTCGGCCACTGGCCCGGCTACGGTCAAGGCTGGCGATATCGCCGTTACCGGTGATATCCAGGTGATGAACCCCGATCTGATCATCTGCCATCTTGACGATGGTGCGACGCTGAACATGGAAATCACTGCCGACACTGGCAAGGGCTATGTTCCTTCGGTTGCCAACCGTCCGGCTGATGCGTCGATCGGTCTGATCCCGGTCGACTCGCTCTATTCGCCGGTTCGTCAGGTCGCCTACAAGATCGACAATGCGCGTATCGGCCAGGAACTGGACTTCGACAAGCTGAACCTCACCGTTGAAACCGACGGCACGATCAGCCCCGAAGACGCGGTCGCTTATGCGGCCCGCATCCTTCAGGACCAGCTGCAGGTCTTCGTCCACTTCGAAGAGTCGATGGCTGCTTCGTCGCCGATGATCGGCCTCGCTGCGGCTCCGGCCTCGAGCGAGGAATCGGACGCCAACCAGCTCAACCGCTACCTTCTCAAGAAGGTCGACGA
>JAGNSY010000010.1 GCA_017987825.1 Sphingorhabdus sp.
GATCGGCACGCATCGAGCGGGTGAGCAACGCGACTGCCGGGGTCGGGATGGGACCAAATTGGACAACATCCATGCCGACGCTGGTAAAACCAGCGACCAGCGCGTTTTCGACCATATAGCCGGACAGTCGTGTATCCTTGCCAATGACAACGCGGTGTTTGTGATCGCCACGAAGAAAATGCGCGCCCGCTGCCTGACCGACCTTCATTGCCATTTCAGCGGTCATCGCACCTGCGTTAGTGCGGCCCCTGATGCCATCTGTGCCGAAATATTTCCTGCCGCCCAACTGCCTGACTCCCGATTGTCTGTCGCCGTAGCCTTAGCCAGCCATAGAGACAGGTCCAAGCCGGAAATTCAATTTCCACCGTAAAGTCTTGCCGCTTGTCCCAATCCAAAAGCAGTGCATAAGAGCAGATAAATCTGCAACGGGAGCGAGCATGAAAAAGGCGTGGATCATTTTGGCGGCATTGGTCGGCGGGTTGCTGCTCGGGATGCTGGTCGGAGACCGTTCACCTTTATTCCACGACATCGCCGATGTGGTCGGCACTATCTGGCTCAACGGCTTGCGGATGACTGTCATTCCCTTAGTTGTCGCCCTGCTGATCACCGGCATCGTACAGACCGCAAATGCCGCCAGCGCAGGGCGCACCGCGATGCGCTCGGTCGTGACGATGATCTCGATCCTTGTGCTGGTGACCATCATGGCAGCCATCGTTACCCCGACGCTTCTGGCCATTTTCCCGCTTGATCCCGATGCAGCCCTCGCCTTGCGGCAGGCCATTGGTGCTGTCGAACCCGCCGCTGCGCCACCGCCGTTCAGCGAATTCCTGAAAGCCGTGGTGCCCACCAATCCGTTCCAGGCTGCAGCAAGCGACGCCCTGCTGCCGCTCATCATTTTCACCATCGCCTTTGCTTTTGCAATCACACGTCTTGAACCAAGCAAGAAGCAGATGCTGGCCGGTTTCTTCGAAGCGATGGCCGAAGCGATGGTCACGGTGATCAGTTGGGTGCTTGCGCTCGCCCCCATCGGCGTTTTCGCGCTGGGTGTGGTGCTAGGGATGACAGCGGGTGCGGCAGCTTTCGGCGCGCTCGTCCATTATGTGCTGGTCGTGACCGCCATCGGCACCATCATCATGCTGTCCGCCTATCCGGTCGCGATGTTCGGCGCGCGATTTAACCTATTCGACTTCGCCCGTGCTGCAATTCCGGCGCAGTCAGTTGCGATCTCGACGCAAAGCTCGCTCGCCTCGCTTCCCGCCATGGTGCAAGGCGCCAAGCAACTGGGCGTCGGCGCGCGCAGCACCGACATCGTCCTGCCAATGGCGGTCGCGATTTTCCGCGCGACCAGCCCGGCAATGAACCTGGCCGTCGCAATCTATGTCGCGCACTGGATGGGCATCGAACTTGGTCCCGAACAGATCGTCATCGGCGTCGCGGTTGCCTCGATTACCACGCTTGGCTCGGTCAGCCTGCCCGGTTCGATCAGCTTCATCGCCGCGATTGCGCCAATCTGCATCGCGATGGGTATTCCCATCGAGCCGCTGGCTGTACTGGTTGCCATCGAGACATTCCCCGATATCATGCGCACCTTGGGCAACGTTACCATGGACATTGCCGTCACCGGCACCATCGCCCGCGCAGAGGGCGACCTCGAAAAAGGAGAGGAAAAATGAAATATCGTGAATTGGGCCACGGGTTGAAAGTCTCCGCCATCGGCGTCGGTTGCATGCCGATGATCAAAGGCGGCAATATCCTTTATGGCGAGGCCGCCGATCCTGACGAGGCGATCAAAACGATCCACCGCGCGATTGACCTTGGCATCACCTTTTTCGACACCGCCCAGATTTACGGTCCGTTCCAGAATGAAGAACTGGTCGGCGAAGCGATCAAGGGCAAGCGCGACGGGTTGGTGATCGCGACCAAATTCGGCTTCCGTTTTGACGGCAAGCAGATCGTCGGCGTCGATGGCTCGCCTGCCAATGCGAAGGAATCGGTCGAAGGTTGCCTCAAGCGGCTGGGCATTGACTGCATCGACCTGTTCTACCAGCACCGCGTCGACCCCAATGTGCCGATCGAGGAAACCGCGGGCGCGATGGCTGATCTGATCAAAGAGGGCAAGATCAAGCATATCGGTTTGTCTGAAGCTGGGCCAGCTACCCTGCGTCGCGCGGCAGCCGTCGCCCCGATCAGCGCGCTGCAGAGCGAATATTCGCTGTGGGAGCGTGACATTGAGGAAGATATCCTGCCCACCTGCCGTGAACTGGGCATCGGTTTTGTACCCTATTCGCCGCTCGGTCGCGGATTTTTGACTGGGTCGATCCGCAGCCTTGACGACCTGCCCGAAAATGACTGGCGCCGGAACGATCCGCGCTATCAGGGGGATAATTTCGCAGCCAATCTGAAGGTCGTCGATATCGTCGGCGAGGTTGCTGCCAAGCATGGCGCTTCGAACGCGCAGGTCGCGCTGGCGTGGCTACTGGCACAGGGCGATGATATTGTTCCAATCCCGGGCTTCAAGCGGCGTGTGACGATGGAAGACAGCGCCAAGGCGGCTGATGTCTCACTCGATGCCGACGATCTGGCCAAGCTGGAGGCGGCTGCCCCGCGCGGCGGCACCGCCGGCCCGCGCTATGGCGAGGCCGGGATGCGGATGGTCAGGCTATAACTTCCAAACCGTAGTGCTGAGCCTGTCGAAGCACGTCTTTCCGAGAAGCGCCCTTCGACAGGCTCAGGGCTACGGCATTATTCTGTAAGCCTTACAGCCAGCGGTAGATGCCCGCACCATAGCTGCCAGCCAGATTGTGCGCCCAGGTTGCCGCGAACCAGAAAACCGCGCCAATTAACAGCGTACGCGGTTCGATCTTGCCCATTTGCGACAGGCGCGGCCAAAAGCTCGTCTGCCGCTCCCATTTGGCCCAGGCGTCGCCCATCGTGGCTTCCTTCTTGCGGTCCTGCCCATAGGAGCCAGCAAGTGCCAAAAAGACAAGGCTGCCGTTGAACAGAAAACTGTCCATGCGCGGTGCGACCAGCATGTGCGACAGGCCCCAAAGCGCAAAGCCCCACATCATCGGGTGCCGGGTGACGCGGAACACCCCAGTTGGCACCTTCGCCGCCAATGTTCGGATGCCATCACCATCAGGATCGGGAAGCGCGGGGTTGCCGCGGAATGAGCCTGAGAACAGGATTGCTGCGAGCAAGGTGAGTATGCTTGCGACGACCCAGATCAGATCGGTTGGCGCCCAATACATAGCCCCCACTGGCGCGCGCGAAAACTCCCACATCATCCAGCCAAAGCCGATGAGCGACACCAATGAGTAGAGCCCCAAAAAGCCCTTTTCACCCAATCGCCCGACCAATGGCCGTCGCAGCGGGTGGGACATCAGGAAGTGGCTGCCTACGAAAAACACGCAAGCCGTCAATAACGGTACCAGACTATCCATTTCTACGTCCCTCCTTGAACCGGAGCCCTGAGCCTGTCGGAGCCGACGGCGGTGCGAAGTACCAACGGCGCTTTACTGAGAGACGTGCTTCGACAGGCTCAGCACTACGGTGTTGTATCGATCAGTCTATACTTATCAATGTTCATAGGCTTTGGGCAAATTGCCTTCCTGCGGTGTACGATAACGGTCGCGTAGCCGGTTCTGGCGGTTGCTTAGCGGCTGTTCGACGCCGTCGATATACACCGAAACCGGCGCGCTGGACAGCTCCAGCGGATCGCCATCCCAAACAACGACATCACCAACGCGGCCAGCCTTCAGGCTACCGAGTTTGTCACCCATTCCCATAGCTTCGGCCGGGCCTGAACTTATCGCCGCAAAGGCTTCATCCCAAGTCAAGCCAGTGGCGCGCGGCACTTTTTGCAGGCTTACTAGATTCCCGGCATATTGCGTGGTGTAGCGCAGCTGGTGCGAATCTCGGTCGTCGATCATGCCGATCGAAACCTTGACGCCGGCATCCTTCATACGACCGATGTTCGACTGGGTTGCACCCAGCAGTTCGAAGGTAGCAGGCAGATCGTTGAGCGCCGACGCAATCACCGGAACGCCCGATGCTGCGATGCGGTCGGCCACGCGCCAGCCTTCGCTGACGCCGACCAGCACCATCTTGATCGCCGGATAATCGCGTTTGAGCTCCAGCACGCGTAAGATGTCGTTCGCGGCCTCTGCGCGAACGAGCAAACGCTGTTCGCCGCGCAATACCGATTGCAACACCTTGGCATCTTCGGCCCGCAGCAAACCGTCGTCAAAGGCATCGCGACCGGTTGCAAAGTCTTGGGCCTCACGGAACATCGCGCGGAAAAGCAGATGCGCCGAAGAACGGCTGCCACCAGCTGATGCCGCACCATTTTCGCCCAATTCGACGAACTGGAACGCGCGGGCCTTGGTCAGCGCATCGCTATCCGCCCCCAGATCCATGATAGCCCCCTGCCCGGCAAAGATGTTGCCGGCGGTTTCGGGAGCCACCACCGCGCGAGTCACACCCGCGCTGCGGTTGACCGCGATCGGCGAACGGAAGGGATCAATGGCAGGTGCCACGTCGATGGCGGCAGAAAATCCGCTTTTGCCGCCGCTTTTGTCATTGGTGCCGTCAACAGCGTCAACCTCTGATAGCCCCAGGCGGCTGAACCCGGCGAACACGCCCGGTGTCACCCATTTGCCGCTGGCATCGACGGTGCGCGCGCCCGCGGGAATGGAGACGCCAGCCCCAGCGGCCACGACAGTCCCGTCGCGAACGACGACCGTGCCGCCCTCAATCGGGGCGCTGCCGTCACCAATGACCAGCTTGCCGCCGGTGATAGCAATGGTTTCTGCCGAAGCGGGGGATGCAATGGCAATGGCTGCTGCGGCTGCAAAAAGAAGATGCTTCATTTCACATCTCCTTCACCCGGTTGGCCGAGCTCGAAATCGCTGACGGGTCGGCGCTTTGCATCACTTGCATCAAACAACAGCGCGCCATCGATCCACACCTTTTCAGGTCGCGAATAGACCGAGAGCGGGTTGCCGTTCCACAGCACGACATCGGCCATCTTGCCCGGCTTCAAACTGCCGGTCATCTTCTCGATGCCCATTGCCTTGGCAGGGTTATAGGTGAGCCAGCGGATCGCATCGGCATCCGAAATCTGGAAGCCCATGCGGCGCGCGTCGGACAGCGCCTTGGCCGCCTCTTGGTTAAGGCGCTGGATCTGGTTTTCATCGTCCGAATGGATGATCACGCACGCGCCCGCATTTTGCAGGATGCCCGCATTTTCCGGAATGGCGTCATAGGCCTCCATCTTGAAGCCCCACCAGTCGGCCCATACAGCCGAACAGACGTCATTTTCCTTGAGCAGGTCGCCAATCTTATAGGCCTCTACCGCATGGTGGAAGGTCGAGACCTTATAACCAAATTCCTTTGCCATATCGAGGACAATGGCCATTTCATCGGCGCGGTAGCAGTGGTTCTGGATCTTGATGTCGCCATCTAGCACGCCCGCCAAAGTTTCCATGCCGATGTCGCGGGTAAAGTCCTTACCCGAGTCCCGTTTTTTCTTATATTCCTGCGCCTTTATCCATGTCTGGCGGTTGACGGCGAGATTGCCCATGCGGGTTGAGGGCATGCGTCCCTTGGCGCCATAAACCCGCTTCGGATTTTCGCCGCACGCCATCTTCATGCCATAGGGTGCACCGGGAAACTTCATCCCTTGTACGGTGCGCGCATAGACATTCTTCAGCACAACCGACCGCCCGCCCATCAGGTTTGCAGAGCCGGGGAGAATTTGCAGCGACGTCACGCCGCCATTGGCCAGCGCGCGGCTGAAACCCGGATCCTGCGGCCAGACGCTATGCTCTGCCCAGACTTCAGGCGTCGTGGGAGACGTAGCTTCATTGCCATCCTCATGCGCGGCAACCGAAGGCGTCGGATAGTCGCCCAGATGCGAGTGGATGTCGATGATCCCGGGCGTCACAAATTTGCCCGCACCATCGAGCACCGCGATGTCGGCCGGGATTGGCGTATCGGGGCCGCCTACCGACTGGATTTTGTCGCCCGCGAAGAACACCACGCCATTGTCGATCCGGCCACCTTCGCCATCGAAAATGGTGACGTTGCGGATCGCTGTCGCCATCCCCGGATAGGGCTTATAGGTCGACGGATAGGGGTCTTTGTTGACCTTGGCCGGTTTTTCCGCAGGTGACGCCGAAGCGCTTTTGGGCGCTTCGGTGGTGTTCGAACAGGCAATCAGGGCAAGCGGGGCGGCGAGGATCGACCAGCGAAACTGCTTCCCCATATTCAAGCCGCCTTTTCCGTTGCGGGTTCTTCATCCTTCAAAGTATCGAGATGCATCCAGCGTTTTACGATAGGCGACAGTAGCAGGACCACGACGGCTACACCGATCGAGATCCAACCGAACAGTTCATAGACATCCAGCAACCCCTGCTTGGTCATCTGGCCATCATGGCCACCGGTTGCTTCACCGATCTTCCCGGCGACGAAATTGCCCACCGCCGTCATGTAGAACCAAGCGCCCATGATCAGCGAGGCGAGGAATTTCGGAGCGAGCCGGTTCATCGCCGACAGACCAACCGGTGAGAGGCAAAGCTCCGCGGTTGTTGCGAGCAGATAATAGGCGAAAACGAGGATGACGGGCGTCATCGCAGCGACGCCAAATGCTTCTGCGCCCCATACCAGCACCAGATTGGCAAGCCCCATTTGCAGCAAGGCCAGACCGAATTTGGCGGGCGCAGACGGCTCACTCCCGCGTTTGCCGAGCCATACCCAAAGACCGGCAAAGATCGGCGCACAGAGCATGATGATGATCGGGTTGATCGACTGGAAGATCGCCGCTGGCACGCCACCGCGATCCACAAAGCGATCAGTAAACAGATTCATCGAACCCCCCGCCTGTTCAAACAGGCCCCAGAAGAGCGGGTTCAACGAAATCAGAAACAGGATGGCAAACATGCGTTCGCGCGGTTCTTTTTCGAGCTTGAAGCTTTCATATAGCACATAGCCCAGCAGCGACACGCCGGAGACGACCAGCAGGCCTTGAATGACATCCTGATATTGCACCAATGCCCAGATCACCGCGACCGACGCTAGACCAATTCCGTAAAGCGTCCACTCCTTGGATTTTGTGAGCGGCGCAGGCGCTTCACCGGCACCGTTGAGTGCTTTCTTGCCGAGCACGAATACCACCAGACCGGCGAGCATGCCAATACCGGCAAGGCCAAAGCCCCAGCCCCAGCCGATGGTTTCACCCAGATAGCCAACAAGGATAGTACCGATGGCGGCTCCGACATTGATGCCCATGTAGAACACCGTATAGGCGCCATCGCGGCGGATATCGGTCAGCTTGTATAGTTGCCCGACCATCACCGAGATATTGGCTTTCAGGAAGCCCGAACCGACGATGATGAACGCCAAAGCGGCCCAGAAAACATTGATTGTCGGATCGCTCTGCCCACCCACGCCCTCAACCGCCATGAGGCTGTGACCGGCAGCGAGCAAGAGTCCGCCAAACAGCACAGCCTTGCGCTGCCCCAGATACCGGTCGGCCAGATAGCCACCGAGAACCGGGGTGATGTAAACCAGACTGGTATAGGCGCCATAGATCAAATTGGCCTTGCCGTCGCTGAACAACCAATGCTTGGTCAGGTAGAAAATCAGCAGTGCGCGCATGCCGTAATAGGAGAAACGCTCCCACATTTCGGCGAAGAACAGCATGTAGAGCCCCTTTGGGTGCCCTGCAAATTCCGGTTCTTTCTGAATGACGATTTTCGCGCCTAGCGCGAGAAAAATTCCCAAGACGACGACGGTAATTGCAGCAATCCAGTCGCCTTCGGCCCAAAGACCCATCGGTTTCATTCCGTTCACGCGAAACCCACCTTCCCAATTTTTGTTTGCTTCGCCCCTCCCCGGGGCATTGGGCGGGCAACCTAACGAAAAAATTGCGCCTGTGAAGAATTTTGTCGTGATTATATACTTGACAAAGCAACATAGCTACGGCATTGATTGTTTATGGAAAACATCACTGCCCCCCAATTCACCAACGAAGACAAGGCCCGCGAGCATTTAGAGGCGTTGCACTGGCCTAACGGCCCTGTCTGCCCGCATTGCGGATCGGTGAATGCCAAGCGCCTTCCTGCGCAGCGTGGGCGTCCTAGCAGGGCGCATCCTGAAGGCGCGATTCGTTCGGGCGTGGTCCAGTGCAACGATTGCCGCCAACAGTATAGCGTCACAGTCGGCACCCTGTTTGAACGCTCCAAAATCCCCCTTCATAAATGGCTTCTGGCAACTCATCTGCTTTGCTCGTCAAAGAAGGGTATGAGTGCGCACCAGTTGCACCGTATGCTCGGCATCACCTATAAGAGCGCGTGGTTCATGTTTCACCGCATCCGTGAGGCCATGCGCGATGAAAGCGGTGACAAGCTAGGCCAAGGCGGCGGCAAGGTCGAAGTCGATGAAACCTATCTGGGCCGTGACCGCACCAAAGAACAAAAGGGCGGTGGTGGTTCGCACAAGCTGAAAGTCGTGACGCTCGTTGACCGTGAAACCGGAATTGCCCGTTCGCGCGTGATCGACAATGTGCGCATCGAAGAAATCGGCATGGTGGTTCGTCAAAACCTTGCACGTGAAGCGCAGCTAATGACCGATGAATTGCTGCTCTATCGCACCCTCGGTCGCCAATATGCAGGCCATGAAGTCGTAAGCCACGGCAAAGGTGAATATGTGCGCGGCGATGCTCACACCAACACGATTGAAGGCTTCTTCTCGATTTTCAAGCGCGGCTTGA
The DNA here is from genome assembly GCA_017987825.1 of Sphingorhabdus sp. Classification (GTDB taxonomy): domain Bacteria; phylum Pseudomonadota; class Alphaproteobacteria; order Sphingomonadales; family Sphingomonadaceae; genus Sphingorhabdus_B. The sequence goes on from JAGNSY010000010.1 coordinate 8,771, forward strand.
AGGGCGTCTATCAGCATATGAGCAAGCAGCATCTGCATCGCTATACCGCTGAATTTGACTTCCGTTACAGCAACCGCGCTGCAAACGGCGTGACCGATGGGGAGCGCACAAACAAGGCGCTACAGGGCATCTTTGGCCGTCGCCTTATGTATCGGCGGCCTGACCAACAATCCAAAGCTGCCCGCGCTTGGACGCAAGCGACGATTTAAGCGAAAGAAGGATTAGGCAGAGGGGCGCTTTTTCGGGCGTCCCCGCCGACCATTTGACTCTGGCAATGATTCATGCGGTTTATGTGGCGTGTTGAGCATCTTGCGCAGCACGTCGTTTTCTCGTTTTTGGTCGGTCTGTGTCATGCCTATTTACCATAGCCCAGATAATGTTGAACTTGAACCCGCTGAACTTGGGGATCACGAACTTTATTTGATAGGCCGCCTTGTCCGCGCCTGTGCTCTTTTGGAAGACGCCTGTCACAATTATCTTGGGTATGTCGTGAAAGTAACTCCGGCAACCCTTACCCTTTTGATCCCAAAGCTTGGGATTTCCTCTAAACTTCCCATGGCCGGTAATTTTGCGGCGCTGCGAGGGAAAGAAGAGCAAGCTAGCTTTGCGAACCATTTTGACGTCAATAAGATTGTTGAAACCTTGAAATGTAGAAATGCCGTTGTTCATGGCCATATTTTAGGCCGCTCCCGTGACGGAAAGTGGGCGTTTGAAACGACAATGGTCGACCCTAAATCTGAATCCGAAAATGTTGCTTCGGTTACAGTGATGTCATTTCGAACCAAAGACATCGAACTTTACGCTGAATGGGCAGAAGACCTTGCTAAAAATGCTGGCTCTCACCCATTTGTTTTAGAGCAGCGCAAAGAACGTCACTGGACAGCTCTTCAGCCATCAAAAAAAAGTCAGCCGAAGCGGCAGCCGAGCGCAAAACCTGGGCACCCGCCTCAATCATCTGAGGAGTAATCTCAATCACCGGCCTGTCACGCAGGCCCTGACTATCTGATTTAGTTTGCTTTGTCATGTATATATTCACGAATTTTGTTGCGCTTGTTACCGCTTTTCGGTGAACGGAGGCTGGATGTTCAACAACCTCTCCTCCCTGCCCGCCTATCTCGCTTCCCGCCGTTCGGGAAAACCCCGTGACATGGTCGCGCCGGGGCCGGATGCCGCGCAGCTTGATGCGATCCTGCACCTCGCCATGCGCACGCCCGATCATGGCAAGCTTTTCCCTTGGCGCTTTGTGACAATCGGAGATCGCGACGCTTTCGCGGCCCTGCTGGAAAAGGCCTTCATTGCAGCCAACCCTGATGTAAGGCCGACCCAGATTGAGGCCGCCATCGCCCCCGCCCATTTTGCACCGAAACTGGTGCTGCTGCTTTACGCGCCACAGGAGAGCGCCAAGATCCCCTTGTGGGAACAGCAGATGAGTGTGGGGGCGGTTGGTATGAACCTGCTCCACGCGACACATGCGCACGGCTTTGTCGCCAGCTGGATCACCGGTTGGGCCAGCTATGATCCAGTCGTCCGCAATGCCATTTGCCAAGGCGAGGAGCAGATCGCAGGCCTGTTCTACATCGGCACCGCCGGCCAGCCGCTCGAAGAACGCCCGCGCCCCGACCCCGCAGACATCGTTCGTTCCTGGCCCTGACAACGCGCGGACTGCGGTCTCGGATTCAGGAAAATCCAGAAAATTTCAGCTTCGCAACAAAGATGCCACCGCATCGTTGATGTAGCTTCCCGGACGGGGGGATCGCCCTCTAGCGACCAGAACGGGAAGAGAGATCATGAAAACATTGCACAAACTCATCATCGTAGCAGCGACTGCGGCACTATCCACAACCGCCGCGCAGGCAGAGTCGTTCACCTATCTGTCACAGGGCGACACACCCACAGTCGTTGGTGGCAGCACCCCTGAAGGCGTTCCTTATGGCGGCACCTATTTAACGGGGAAAGGCGCTACAACCTGGGCCGACGGAACAAAATCAAGCTATAGTTATAAATGCGTTTCGACTGTCCAGCCGCCACGCGATGCGATTTTCGTGGCGCACATGGCCTGCGATGTTACCGCTGCTGACGGCTCGTTCAGCGCCACATTTGGCTGCAACCCAATCGCCGGCAAGGCAGACCAACAAGGCTGCGTCGGAGGTCTGCTTGGCAAATCGGGCCGCTATGCCGGGCGTCGCGGTTCGCTCACTAACCACGGCAAAGGCACGGTCTCTCTGGGCACCGGCCAATGGTATGAATGAACCATAAGGAACAGCGTGGTTCATTCAGGGCGCGTCCAAGCCTTTCCCTTACGGCGCGCCCAACGCTGGCCTTAAGCAACACGCTTTGGAGGGATTGAAGTCGCCCCTGTCGGAAAAAAAGAAGCGATCAACGCTTCGGCGATGGCCGCAGCAATATCATCCTGCATCTCGAAAATATCCCCAAGATCATGGTCAAAATGATCCGACCAAAGCGTCGCCAGAGTCGCAGCATCAAGCAAATTTGCCGATATGCGCACGCGATCCGCCGATCGCTGGATCGACCCGTCCAGTATTAGCGTAGCCCCCAACTGCTCTGCCGCATGCGCCTTGTCGCTTCCACGAAACTGGAAGCTGGAGGTGCGGCCGATAACCTTCATGCTGCATGCGCGGACAATACGGCCCAATATTTCCTCCGAGATGCCATCAGCGAAAAATCCCAAATCGGCATCGCTCGATAAATTGTCAAAGGGGAGCACGGCCAGAGTGGTTTCGGCAGGCGAGGAATCTATTCCGACTGAACCGGAATACCCATTGGTCGAGATATCCAGCCGATAACCGACGCCGCGCACGGTCACCAGTGAATCCGCTGCATGCCCCATCAGCTTGCGCAAAGCGGCGATATGTACCTGGATGGCATTTTCTTCGACATACACGCCCTGCCATCCCGCCGCCATCAACTCATCTTTAGTGAGCAGTTCACCTTTGGCTTCGGCCAATGCGGATAGCAATGCGAGCGCCTTTGACCCGACCGGAAGCCGCCGCGCGCCATCGAGCAGTTGTCGATGAGGCTGCAGCACAAGATGGCCGATATGACACTCCGTCGTATCCATCCCCCATTCCCCCGTCCGGATTATGTTAATAAACCATAGAAGCGGTAACGTCGAGTATGTAAAATTGCCGATTACCCCGCGCTCTATTGACGCGCCCTACTGTGTTATGGCAGTAAGGTGGTTATGAAAACCGAGAGCAAGCCTGTATATCTGAAATTGCGTGACGAGATCGCCGCAGCCATCCTGGATGGCCGCTTTTCGGAAGGTGATATGCTCCCCTCGGTTCGCGCCTTTGCAGCACAGCAGGGCGCCAATCCGCTGACAGTGGCCAAGGCCTATCAACTGTTTCAGGACAATGGCTTGGTCGATGTGAAGCGTGGCGTGGGCTTGTTTGTCGCGCGTGGCGCGGTCACCCGTTTGCGCACCACCGAGCGCGACCATTTCATCAGCCATGTCTGGCCAGAGGTGCGCGCGCAAATGCAGCGCGCCGGAATCGATCCGGCAGAATTGCTCGCGCTTTCCTGAGCATTCCTACCTAAAGCTTTTGCGCTGCGCGGTAATCGCGGGCGATCTCCTTGTCATCCGGCGCCAGCTTGCTGGCCTTGCGCAACAGATCGCGGGCACGCTTTGCGTCATCGCCTTGCAGCAGCACTGCACGGCCATAGGCGTAGGTGGTCATCAAATTCGCTGGATCAATCCGATAGGCCAACCGCGCCTCACGCACGGCATCATCATGCTCGCCCAAAGCGGTCAATGTGCGCGCGATATTGGCGTTCAGGACGGAATCGTTGAAGCCTGTGCGGGCACGCAACCGATACAAGATCGGCAATGCCTGATCCCATAGTTTGCGATCGATTAGGTCAAAGGCCGCCAGCCTCTGGCCCAGCAAACTTGATGGGTTATAGGCCAGAAACTCGGCAATCACCTGACTTGCGGCATCGGCATTGTCTGCGCCACGATAAGCTGCGACCAGCCTGCCGAGCACGGCTTCGTTCAACGCCACCTTGCGTGCCTTTTCATAAGCCGCGATTGCCCCTGCCCTGTTCCCCGCGGCCATTTCGACGTCGCCCGCCAGCAACTGCGCATCGACCACGCCATCATTGCCTGTAACCAGCGGCGCTATGGCCTGGCGAGCTTGGTCATATTGCCCGGCGGACATAAGCAGGCGGACATAAGGCAGAACCTTGCGGGCATTGCGTGGCTCGCGCGCGGTTTCTGCCGCAGCCGTGCCGATCGACTGTTTCTCGGCAAGCGCGATCGGCGTTACGATCTTCGGATAGGCCGCCCGGTCCAGCCGGAATGCAGCGGCATCTCGCTCACCTAACGCCTCTAATATGCGGCCGGCCAAGGCCGTGCTGTAATGATCGGCATCCTCGCGATTGGCGATCGGTGCGATCACATCCCACGCCGCCCTCTGGTCTCCAGACCGGTGCAGCGCAAGCGCCAGCAAGCTGTTCAATTCGACATTGTTCGGCTGCGCAGCAACCAAGCGCGTCATAATCTCAATAGCGGTGTTGAAATTGCCCAGTTCATATTCGCTGACCGCGATCAGCATTTGCGGCCCCGGCAATTCGGCAAAGCGGCCACCGACTTTGCCCATGATGCGCCGCGCCAGGGCATAATTGCCCGCACGTCCCGCCAATGTCGCCTGCATGTAGAAGGCCTTGGCATTTTTGGTATCGAGCGAGAGGATTTTGCGCGCCTGCACCAGCATGTCGCGATAGCGACCCAGTTCGCCCAGCGTCGTGCCATATTCCTCCAATAGAGGCACATCATTGGGATCAATCTGCAATCCGCGTTCGAACCAGGGGAGCGCCGCTGAAAGCCCGAACTGGTCACGCACCAGCCGCCCGCGCAGTTCGAGCGCGCGAACATTGGCCGGGTTCAACGCAACCGCCTGTTCCAGCGCCGCCGTCGCCCCGCCCAGATCAGACACGACATAGCGCAGCCGCGCAACTTCGGTCCAAAGCCGGTCGTCCTTGGGCGCTATCTCCAGCCCGGATTCAAATGCACGTCCCGCAGCAATCGTATCGCCCTGATCCATGTAAACACGGCCCAATATGCGATAGGCATAGGCCATGTTAGCGCGGGCCACGGTCCGCTGCGTCAGCGCCGCCTCTGCCTTGTCGGCCTCACCCGAAAGCCACAGCGCGTGGCCTAGCAAATGGCTGTAAGCCGTCTCGGGCGCGCCGAGCTTGATGGCTTTGTCGATATGTTCGCGCGCCGTCACCGGATCGAAGAGTTCGAGCGCAACTTCGGCCAGTTTCAGCTGTGCCTCGTTCCATTCGGGTTCGGCGGCCACTGCGTTAAGCAGTTCGACCTTGGCAGACCGCATGTCGCGCCCTGCAATATGGTTTTGCGCAGCCTCAAACGCTTCGCGCGCATCCTTGTCAATCGCGGCGTGGGCAATCCCTGCCAGCAACGCAATCGCCAGCGTGCCCCGAAATCCGGAAGTCAACAACTGGCGAGAGGCGTGGAGCATCAGACATGGATCTCATATTGTTTGAGGAGATCATAGAGCGTTGGCCGACTGATGCCCAGCAGCTTGGCTGCGTTTGAGATATTGCCTTCGGTGCGGGCAATCGCCCGACCGATTGCGCGCCTGTCGGCGGCTTCGCGTGCAGCTTTCAGATTGAGCAGCCGGTCGTCGTCGTCGACAAGATCGAACTGGAGATCATCGACCGAGATAAATTTGGTCTCGGACATGATAACCGCGCGTTTGACGCGGTTCTCGAGCTCGCGGACATTGCCCGGCCAATCCCATTGATCGATCGCGGTCAACGCACTCGAAGCAAAGCCCTTGATCGACGGGTTCATCTCGCGCGCAAAACGGCTGAGAAAATGCTTCGCGAGCAACACGGCATCCCCCTGCCGATCGGCCAGACGCGGGATATGCACCGGCACTTCGGCAAGGCGATAATAAAGATCGTCGCGGAATGTTTTGTCGGTGATCATCTGGTTGAGATCGCGATGCGTCGCACAGACGATGCGGACATCGACCGGAATCGATTTGCGCCCGCCAATGCGTTCGATCACCCGCTCCTGAATGAAACGCAGCAATTTGACCTGCAGCGGCAACGGGATATCGCCGACTTCATCAAGGAACAGCGTGCCGCCATCGGCGATCTCGATCTTGCCCTCGGTGGTCTTGATTGCTCCGGTGAACGCGCCTTTTTCATGCCCGAACAGCTCGGATTCAAGCAGGTTTTCGGGGATCGCGCCGCAGTTGATCGCGACAAAGGGCTTGCCCTTCCGGTCGCTCGCATCATGCAGACCGCGCGCGAGCAATTCTTTACCCGTGCCGCTCGCCCCCAACAGCATCACCGATGCGTTGGTATTGGCCACCCGCTCGATCGTGCGCGCGGCTTTCAGCATTTCGGGCGACGCCGTGACCATCGATCCGAACAATAGTTCGCCATCGGAACTGGGCGCCTGCGCCTTCTGGTTCTGCTGTTCCAGTTCGCGAACATGAAAGGCGCGCTTCACGATCAGGTGCAGCTCATCGATATCGACCGGCTTCTGGTAAAAATCCCAAGCCCCGGCTGATATGGCGCGCAGCGCGCTTTCCTTGGCATTGTGGCCCGAAGCAACGATCACTTTGGTGTCAGGTTTGATCAACAGCATCTCTTCAAGTGCTGCAAACCCCTCGGTTACGCCATCCGGATCAGGCGGAAGGCCCAAATCGAGCGTCACCACATCGGGTTCTTCCGAACGCAGCAAAGCCATTGCCTCGGCGCGGTTCGATGCACAGAACACCTCGAAATCCTCATAGGACCATTTCAACTGGCGCTGCAGCCCCTGATCATCCTCGACAATCAGCAGTTTTTTCTTTGGCTGTTCCATGGTCATGCTGCCTTATCGATGTCTTTGTCATGCGCAGGTTCTTTCGCTGCCGGAAGCAGCAGGGTCATGCGCGTACCCTTCCCCAAGCGGCTATCAACGTGCAGATGCCCACCCAATGACTGGGCCAGCGCGCGAGCCTCGTAAGCACCGATACCAAAGCCACCGCTCTTGGTGGATTCGAACGGTTTGAACAGCTGGTTGGCGACAAAAGCCTCGGTCATGCCGCTGCCCTTGTCGGTTACCCTTATGGCGACCCAATCATCCTGTCGTGAAGCGCTGACGCGGATCGGCGATCCGTCTTCGGTCGCATCGATGGCGTTCTGCACCAGATGGTTCAGGATCGTTTCGACCCGTCCCGCGTCCGCCATAGCGAGCAAGCCGGGCGAGAAATCGGACTCGATCGGATAGATCAGTCGCTTGCTATGGATCACTTCGCTTACCGTTGTCTCGACATCCATTGGCTCGATAGCCGAATGCCGTGTCTGACTATGCTGCGAAAGCCGGGCGAGCAGATCGTTCATCTTGCCAACCGACCCTTTCAGCGTCTCGATCATGTCGGCTTGGAAATCAGGTTTGCTGGCATGTTTTTCGGCGTTGCGCGCGAGCAGGCTTAGCTGGCTGACCAAATTTTTGATGTCGTGCATTACGAAAGCAAAGCGCCGGTTAAACTGTTCGAACTGCCGACTTTCGGTCAATTGTTCCTGACTGGTCGCTTCGGCCAGATAACTGGCGAGCTGACGCCCGACCACGCGCATCATATCCAGATCTTCCCAGTCGAGACCGCGCTTTATCGGCGGCTTGGCGAGGATGGCTATTCCGGCAAGGCGACCGAAATGGACCAGCGGAATCACCGCCCATGCTCGTGTCTCGTCATACAGCCATTGCGGAATAGCCGTTTGATCGACCCTGTCGTCGGTCCCCTCACGCACATCGTCCATCAACAGGATATGGCCCGATCGTTCGAAGAACGGCACGGTATGGGAATTGCCTGCATAGGTTGGAATATCGGCGGTCGGCCAGTTCCAGCGCGCTTGCAGCACCAGCCGCGATTGATCGTCACGGGTCAGCAAAAGTCCGGCGGGCGATTCAAAAATGTCGGCAAGCGATTTGATCACCCGCTCGTGAAATGGTGCTGCGTCGCTCGGGAAACCGATGGTTTCTGCAAAGCGCATCCATTCGGCCCGATAGTCATAACGGTGCTGGAAAAAATTCTTAGCGATGACGACATTGAGCCAGGCACGGAACTTGCCCGAAGGCAGGATCAGCATAGCGCCCAGAGACATTGCAAAGATCAGCGTGATCTGCGCCATGCGGACATAAGAACCGCCGACCAGCTGCAATGCTGTCGCCAGCAACACCATCCCGAACAGATAGCCGCCAATTGCCAGTAGCGAGACCGACTGGAAGGTCACCGAGCGTGAAAGCCGAATACGCCAATTGCTGTTGCGCCGCGTCGCCATCGCAAACACTGGCACCAGTATCGTCATGATCAGCCCGCGCATCGCGATGAATTCGGTCGGCCAGTCCCCTGACAAATAGCCGATGGTGTACAGGTTAAGGTCGTACATCCAGGTCGCGGCAAGCGCGGCCATCGGCAGACTGATGCCCCAACGGGCTTCGGGTGCGGACACGGTGTAGAGATTGTGCACCAGCACGATTGCGCCAATCGCGAAAATCATGCGCAGCAACTGCACAGACTTTGCGGCCGCTGCTGTCGCCTGCACGCTGTCGGGCATCGCCATCAGCAAGGCGAAGTCGATCAGCGGCTGCAACAGCAATGCGAGGAACAAGGCCCCGTAGAGCATCTTGATTGTGCGCGGATGCGAATTGCCCTCGCCATTGGCCATCAATGCATAGAGAAAACCGAGCCAGCCCATATTGCGCAGCGTCTCTCCGCTCGATGCCAGCAGGCTGCCCGGGCCGCCCATAATCGTTGCAATACCCCAAAATGCGGTAACCGCCAGCGCGCCGATCAGCGCAATCTGTTGCCTGCTTTTGCCGCCAAATTGCTGGAAGACCCATATCGCCAGCGCGGCATAGAGAAAGCCGACCGCCGTATGGCCCCAGAAACCGATCCAGGCGAGTGCTGCACCCATATCAGCGCGCTCCGTCCGGCCAGATGACCACGCGGATCGTCTGGAGAAGGATCAACAGATCGAGGAAAGGCGTATAATTCTTGGCGTAATAGAGATCATATTCCAGCTTTTGGCGGCTGTCGTCGATCGACGCGCCATAGGGGTAATTGACCTGCGCCCAGCCAGTAATTCCCGGCTTTACCATATGCCGCTCGGCAAAATAGGGCAGCTGCTTTTCAAGATCTTCGACAAATTCGGGGCGCTCGGGGCGCGGGCCGACAAAGCTCATCTCGCCCTTCAGCACGCACCATGTCTGCGGCAGTTCGTCGATGCGCACCTTGCGAATGAATTTACCAATCCGGGTCACGCGGTCGTCATTTTTGGCTGCCCAGATTGCCTTACCATCTGCCTCTGCATCGGCGCGCATTGAGCGCAGTTTGATCAGGTCGAAGGGCACGCCATAGCGGCCGACACGTTGCTGCCGGTAAAAGGCTGGGCCTTTGCTTTCCAGTTTCACCAAAAGCGCAAACAGCAGGATCACTGGCAACGTCAGCGCGACTAGGATTGCACTCGCCGCAATATCGAACAGCCGTTTGGCAATCCCCGACAAACGCCTGCCTGATGAAAATCCATCGGAGAAGATCAGCCAACTCGGGTTGACACTATCAAGATCGACGCGCCCGGTTTCGCGCTCCAGAAAGCTCGAAATATCGTTCACATGGACGCCGGTGGTTTTGATCCGCAGCAAATCCTGAAGCGGCAACGCGTTGCGGCGCTCTTCGAGTGCCAGAACGACTTCACTCGCGCCCAACTTCACCACGAAATCGGCCAGATTGTAAATCGCGGAGCGGTTGATCGCTTCCGGAATGATGCGTTTGGCCTCATCCATCGCGATAAAGCCGACGACGACAAAGCCCGAGCCGCGGCGTGCTTCCAGATCCTTGATCCGCTGTGCGCGCTTCCCCGCACCCAGCACGAGCAAGCGGCGCTTGAAACTCTCCGCCCCGATTAAGCTGCCCAATATCAGGCGACTGAGCGCGAGATAGCCGAATGACAACATCATCGCGTAAAGCGAATTAGAGCGCCACAAGGTCATCCCCGGCAGGGCAAAGGCCATGATAGCCATAAAGATCACGCCGAGCGACACGGCCACAATGAGCCGCGCAATCGCGAACCTCAGCGACTGCAACGATTCCTGGCTGTAAACGCCCACTGCCATCGCGGCGAGTTGCACCGATACGGCAAAAGTGACGAGCGGCCAGATACGATTGCCGATATAATCGACATGCATGCCGATCTGGTTGGCGCGGATCACCCACGCAGTTTCCGCCGCCATTACCAGCAGGCACAAATCCACCAACGCCAGAAACAATACGGCGTAGGGGACATAATGCTTGAACAGCCTAATCATATCGGGGCGCGACCTGCCTTCATCATCCCATGCAATAGCAAGCAAAAGTAAAGTGTCGCTTAATTTTACACTTGTTTATAAAAGCGCTAATTATCAGCTGCTTGAACAAGATGCTAACTGTCAAATTCGGCGACAGTCCGAGATTGCGGAAATCGCCGCCATCGAATAGGCAAGGTGTATGAAAATCACACCTGTCATCCTGTCCGGCGGCGGCGGCACGCGGCTGTGGCCGATGTCGACACCCGAATGCCCCAAGCAATTCCTGAAGCTGGCGGGCGACGCGACTATGTTCCAGATGACGCTGGCAAGGGCGATGGATCGGGAATTCTTCAACGCGCCATTGATAGTCGGCAATGCCGCAAATGCCGATCTTGTTGTGCAACAGGCGCAAGAGGCGGGCGTGCCGGACGCGACGGTCATCCTTGAACCCTGCGCGCGCAACACCGCCCCGGCAATCGCTCTCGCCGCGCTGGCAGCCGATGACGTCAAGACGCCACTATTGGTGATGCCGAGCGACCATCTGATCGCCGATGTGCCCGCCTTCCACGCCGCGATCATGGCCGCGCTGCCGGTGGTCGAGGATGGCTGGCTGGTGACCTTTGGCATTACTCCCACCGCGCCCGAAACCGGCTATGGCTATATCCGCATCGGTGAGGAACTGACGGCTTCGGTATCGCGCGTCGAACGCTTTGTCGAAAAGCCCTATGCCGCCACCGCACAGGCGATGATCGATGCGGGCAACCATGCGTGGAATGGGGGCATCTTCCTGTTCCGCGCCGATATCTATCTCGGCTGGCTGGCAAGCCTTGCCCCCGATATCCTGCACGCCGCGCAAAAGGCGATGGAACAGGCTGAGCGGCAAGGTGCGACTACCCACCCACAGGAAGCTGCCTTTGCCGCCTCCCCATCCGACAGCATCGACTATGCCGTGATGGAAAAGGCAGACCGCGTCGCCGTCGCCCCGGTCAGCATGGGCTGGTCTGACGTCGGCAGTTGGGACAGCCTGTATGAGGTCAGCACGCACGATGCAGCGGGCAACAGCCTACAGGGCGACACCCGCCTGCTCGACAGCCACAACAATCTGGTGCGCAGCGACGGCCTGCGCATCAACCTGATCGGTGCGCACGACCTGATCGTTGTCGCGCACGGCAATGAAGTGCTCATCCTGCCGCGCGGGCACAGCCAAGATGTGAAGAAGTTCAGCAGCTAGGCGGGCACGCTGTCCGCAAACCAGCGCCGCCCGAACCAGAAGGCGACGTTGACAAGCAGGATCAGCACCGGCACCTCGACCAGCGGCCCGATCACCGCCGCGAAGGCCACAGGGGAAGCCAGCCCGTAAGCCGCGATCGCAACTGCAATCGCCAGTTCGAAATTGTTGCCCGCCGCGGTAAACGCCACCGCCGTGGTGCGGGGATAATCACTCTCGATCAGCTTGCCCATGAAGAAGCTGATCGTGAACTGGACGACGAAATAGATGGTCAGCGGGATGGCGATGCGGATCGTGTCCCCCGGCAGTGTCAGAATCTCATTCCCCTTCAGGCTGAACATCGCAACGATCGTGAACAGCAATGCGACAAGGGTGATGGGGCCGATCTTCGGCAGGAAGACCTGCTCATACCATGCCTCCCCCTTGGCTTTGGCCAGCCATTTGCGCGTCAGGAACCCGGCGAGGAAGGGTATGCCGAGATAGATCAGCACCGCCTCTGCAATCGTCCAGAAACTGACATTGACGACACTGCCCTCCAGCCCGAACAGCGGCGGCAGGAAAGCGAGGAAGAACCACGCATAGACGCTGAAAAACAATATCTGGAAAATCGAGTTGAACGCCACCAGCGCCGCGACATATTGGTTGTCACCCTTTGCCAGCTGGTTCCACACGATCACCATCGCGATACACCGCGCCAGCCCGATCAGGATCAGGCCAGTCATATATTCGGGCTTGTCGGAGAGGAAAATCACTGCAAGCGCGAACATCAGCACCGGGCCGATGATCCAGTTCTGCACCAGCGAAATCGCCAGCACCCTTTTGTCCTCAAACACGCGCGGCAACTCCTCATAGCGCACACGAGCGAGCGGCGGGTACATCATCAGGATCAGGCCGATGGCGATGGGGATATTGGTCGATCCCCAGGACAGGCCATTGATCGCCTCGGGCAATCCGGCAAAGGTCGAACCCAGACCAACGCCCAGCGCCATCGCCAGAAAAATCCAGATAGTCAGATAGCGGTCGAGGAATGACAGCCGCTTCAAATTGCCTTCCGCCATATCAGGCTGCCCCTTCCATCCTGCCAATTTCCGCCAGCACCTTCTGCGCTTCGGCCTTATCCATGTGCGTCAGATCGAGCGCGAAGAACGCCTTCACTCGCATCTCGAGCAAGCGCCACGTTTCCTCAAAGGCTGCATCGATTTCGGCCTCGCTGCCGCGAACATCGGCGGGATCGGGCAAGCCCCAATGCGCCTTTAACGGGCTGCCAATGAAGACCGGACAGACTTCGCCCGCCGCATTGCCGCATACAGTGATCGCAAGGTCGATTTGCGGCGCATCGGGTGCGCTGAATTCATCCCAGCTTTTCGAACGGAACGCGGCGGTATCAATCCCCCTCCGCGCCAGCAGGCGGAGCGCGCCGGGGTGCGGCACACCCTTGGGCTTGCTCCCCGCGCTAAAGCCGCGCACGCGGCCTTGCCCGTGGAGGTTGAACAAAGCCTCCCCCAATATCAAACGGGCGCTGTTGCCGGTGCACAGCACCAGCACATTGCGTATCTCGGGCATATAAGACCTCAGCCGCAGCAGCCAGTTGAGGCAGCGGCAGGCGTAGGCGCAGCCGCCTGCGTCGGCGCGCAGCAGGCGTTTTCGGCAGCGTTGGCCGAAACCAGCTGCTGCAATTCGGGGTTGCCGCCATAGACGGTCGCCTCGCCATTGGTGAGGAAGGCCTCCCACACCACGCCATCGGGGTCGGCGATCCAGCTTTTTTCGGATTGCGCATAGCAACAGGTGGTTGCCCCTTCCTCCAGCACCGGGCGGTCGGCGGCCTGAAGGCGGCCATAGACTTCGGCGAGCTCGCTTTGGTCCTCCACCTGGATGCCCAGATGCTCAACGCCTTTCACTGCACCGCATTTCTGCGAGATGGCGAAGTTGATCCGTGGGTCCTCTAGCATCCATTTGGCATAATCGGGCTTCACCACCGAAGGCTCCTGCCCGAACAGGCCCGAATAGAAAGCGATAGAGGCATCGAGCTTTTCGACCCCGACATGTACGTGAAAGCGTTTCATGCACTTTTCCTTTCATCAGAGATTGCGGGCGCACAGCCCGACGAACCCTCGTCCGAACCGCAAACCGCACCCGCGCAGCAATTTTCCATGAGGTAACCGATCAGCCCGTTCATCGCGGCATAGTCGGCCGAGTAAATCAGCGACCGCCCCTGCCGCTCCTGCCGGATCAACCCGGCATGGCTGAGCTGGGCGAGGTGGAAGGACAGCGAGCTATTCGGCACCGCCAGCCGCTCCGCCAGCACCCCGGCAGGCAAGCCCGAGGCCCCCGCCTGCACCAGCAAGCGAAACGCCGCCAAGCGATGCTCCTGCGCCAAGGCCCCAAGGGCCCGGATAATAGCGTCGGCGTCCATATCGACTCCTTCATTTCGATATTTGTTGAAATATCGAATCGTGAAGCAGAGTCAAGACCCTCAAAGACCAAACCCCATTTTCGCCGTCGACAAACTCAATCGCGCATTCTGTCGAGCCCGATGCGGAGTTTTCGAAGCGTCGGCAGCAATGCCTGCATTTCGGCGTCTGCGATAATCGGTTCGAGCGCAGGGGCTATCGCGCCCAACGCTGTAATGCACCGTTCACGCATTTCGCGACCCGCAGGGGTTAGTGAAACCAGCTTGCCCCTCGCGTCGCGGGGGTCGGCGCGAATGGATACAAGTCCGGCATTTTCCATCCGTGCAAGCGTGCTGGTGATCGTAGGGCGGCGGACCTGAAATGCGCTGGCCAGATCGGCGGGAGATTTTTCGGTTAGCCCCAACCGAACGAAATGATTGAGCACCGTAAATTGTGCTTTGGTCATACCTGTCGGCAACGCATTGGTCAGCATCGTGCCAATCAATTGATCGATGATCCCGATTTCATTAAAGAATTCAAAGGCGAGCGGGTCGGATGTCATATTTGGATATGGTTCTCCAGCGGCCAGCGCGGTGATGGGTCAACATCCGGGGCATAGCCGATGCGCGCCAGCATTTGAAGGCGCTCACCCTGCCCCACGCCCAATAGCCGATGAATGGCGGCATACTTCTCCGCCATTTCGGAATATTCCTGAAGCGATTGGCTCATCGGATGCATCGCAACCCCATGTGCCGTCGCCCGCAAATTGGCGCGCACATAACGCCGCCCTGCTTCCAGCTGGTCGCGACGGCTGTTGGTCGGGGTGGATATCCATAGCAAGGCGGGAATTGACCCACAGATCTGCCGTTGCATCTCCAAGCCGGTTTTATATGCTGTCGATGACGGGTCGGCGAGCGAAGTCCGGTCAAGAACACCCAGCAATTTCAGCGCTTCCATTTTCGGGCCGGTCAAAACAAGCCCGTCGGGATTGGCATCAACTTCGTCGGCACCTATCCGCATCAGCTCCACACTTTCGCCAAAGGTGCGCGGCGTGGAAATCTCGATCGTCATGGCTGCAACGGTGACTGCTTTGACGGCGGCGATCAGTTTGGCATCGACGCTGTAAGAGCCGTCGGCAATCTTGGCGGCAAGGCTTTCGTCAAGCGGACGATTAGCATCATAGAGCGCCCGGTTAGTGCGGCGTTTCAGGATTGCTTCATAAAGCGGATCTTTGACGACCGCCGCATCTTCGACAAAGCGCAACCGGGCAACGGGTCGCGCATCCAAACGTGGCTGCGGCTCGCCTTCAGGAAAAGGTTCGACATCGATGCGAAACCCGCGATCTGCCGCCGCGATACGCGCAAGCTCGATAAAGGTGCCAAAACCGATGGTGATCTGCCGATCAAACGGGTCGGTATCGGGCAGTCTCTTGGCGAGGTCGCAAGTCAAAATCGCGCTGTCATTCCCTTCCATCCGGATCAGCCAAGGCTGGCGGTTGTGCGGATTGGGCGCAAGAATGGCGTGACGAAAGGCGTCGAGCCGGATGTCGGCGGGCGTTTCGGTACCGAGCAGCCAAGGCTTGAGGGCACTATCGGGTCGCCGCGTCACGCGCCACAGGCCCGCGCCGCCCACCAATGCGAGCGTTGTTGCTCCAACACCGGCAATCATCCTTCGGCGGCTCATGCTCATATCACTTCTCCTGCTAGGCATTCTCCATATAGTTAGATATCTAACTTTAATCAAGCCGTGCTTCTGGTGGAAAGTCGGGAACCACATCTGTCGAATGGGTGTTGAGCGGATTCCGGTCCGAATCCGCCGGCGTCAACCCGCTGGCCGAGCCGCCCGATACGCCTTGAATCCTCCAACCACCGCGCGGACACAATCGCCCGGGGTCGGCCCGCCTGCGAAGAAGCCACGGCATGGGCCGGTCATCACCTCGGGCTGTTCGCGCTGTAGCCATTTAAGCGCCAGTTCGAAATCGGGCGGGTCGTTGGAGCTGTTGCGGACGCCGACTATCTGCCCTTCGCGCATCATAAGGTGGAATTTGTCGGTTACCCAAAATCCGGTGCCGAGGGCTGCGATCAGATCGTCCCGCACGGTGATGGCGCAGGTGGCTTCGCTTTCGCTGACGAACTGGCAGGGTTGGCGATTGAGGATGGCGTAATTCCCGCCTTCGGCCCAGCCTTGGTAGAATAGCAAAGCTTGCTGCGAGTCCGGCGCATCGGCCATCGCCGCACGCAACTGGGCCGGATCGAAGGAATAGAAGGCATCGATCAGCTTTTCGGCAGCCATAAGTGACGGGTTTGCGGTTGGCGGTTCAGGCGGCGGCGTGGTCGAGCATCCACCCAATCCGAACGCCATGATAATCGCGGGCAAATAACGCATCGGCAATGCCTCCCCTCGTGCAGACAGTGCCACAGTCAGGCCCATAGGTGAATGGCCGTTTCCGCTCGACGGATGGGTGTTTTACAAGTAGCTTACACATGGTCGCTCGAAAAAGTGTCGCTGAGAACAGCGCTGGCCCATGGGGTTTGGGAGGGGGACGACTGATGAAACAATCTCTGTTCAATCTGTTACCGCCGGCAACGGTCGCGGCGATACTGGCTTTCTGGGCCTTTGCGCCCGCGGCATTGGTCGACAAATGGTGGATGATCACCGCAGTGGGCCTTGTTGCGCTGGCCTTTGTCCAGCTGATGGAATTTGTCGCCGAACGCCACATTGGCTGGCGGATCAACCGGCAAGAGTTTCTGACTGACCTGTTCTACGTCCTGCTCGGCATCACCGCGATTTCATGGGCAAGCGACACCTTGGCCAACAGCCCGATGGCCGAGGCCAAGGAGGCACTGGGCCTGGCGACGCCGTGGATCGCCGAATTGCCGTTTCTGGTGCAGGTGGCGATGGTGATGCTGCTGGTCGAATTCGGCCAATATTGGCTGCATCGCTGGATGCACAATAATGCCCTGCTGTGGTCAACCCACGCCCCGCATCATCACATCACACAATTGAACGCGATGAAGGGCTATGTCGGCAATCCGATCGAACTGTTCCTGATCAGTCTGAGCGTCATCGCGCTGCTCGATTTCGACAAGGCACCGATGTTTGCGGCGTTCAATTCGCTGGGGGCCATATCTTACTATGCCCATGCCAATGTGCGCGCCGACCCGCCCAAATGGTTTTCCTTTTTCTTCACGACGATCCAGCACCACAGCCTGCACCATACGGCCGAAAGCTTTGAAGACACACGCTGCAACTATGGCAATTGCGTGATCCTTTTCGACCGGATGTTCGGCACTTTTCGTGAGGGGGAATCGCCGATTGCCGGTCAGGATGACCGCAAGCGTCTGACAATCCGCGAGCAGTTTTTGTTTCCGTTTCAGCCTTGGATTGACCGCAGGCGGGCGCGGCAGGGCGCGGGTTGAGATCGGCAAGGTTTTGGGACGTTTCAACGCTCCTCTCTCCTTCAGGGGAGAGGAGCGAGACTTAGGTCTGCACAGCAGGCCTTAGTCGCAGCGGAGAGGGGCTGGACGGTTAGGATTGCGCCACCACTCCCCCTCTCAACTGCGCCTAACTGCTTTCAGAAGTAAGGCTCGTATCTCTCCCCTAAAGGAGAGAGAGTAGCTTTGCCCCTTCGCGCCCTTCGCGTGAAATATTCCTCACTCCCCCGCCCAGACAAAGGGCGTCAAACCCCGTTCGCGTTCGTTGAACACCAGCACCCTGCCTGCGGGCGGGGCGCTGCGTTGGGGGCAATCGGGGCGGGTGCAGGCGCGGCAACCGAGGCCTATGGGGGTGGCCTCCCCCGCGCTCAAATCTATGCCGCGCGCGGCGGCAAGTGGAGCGGCGAGGCTGGCGTCGATCCCAAGGCCTACGGCAAATTCGGCGCGGATGCTGCCTTCCCTGCCCGCTTGCGGTTGCACGGTGCGCGCGATTGTGAACCAGCGGGTGGAGTCTTCCAGCTCGACCAGATCCTTCACCAACTGCCCGGGGCGGTCGAATGCGGTGTGCAGTCGCCATAAAGGGCAGCGCGCGTCGGTTTCGACCAGCGGCGAGGCACTGGCCCCGGCATAGCGTTTGCTGCTTTGCCCTGCCCGATCGATGCGCAGCATGAAGAAGGGCAGCCCGCGCGCGCCGACACGTTGTAACGTGGTCAGCCGGTGCGCGACCTGTTCAAACCCCGCACCGAAACGTCGCTGCAACAGTTCGATATCATAGCCGGTGCCCTCACACGCGCGCAGGAAACGGGCATAGGGCATCATCAGCGCGGCGGCGAAATAGCTGGTTAGATGGCGGCGATAGAAACGCTCGCTCGCGCGTTCGGCAAAGTTGGCGCCTTTGACGAGGCCGTCAATCTCGGCCCGCGCCTCCAGCGTGGCAAGCTCTGCTGCCGCCGCAAAGGTGCGGCTGGCGGGATCGAGCAATTCGGACAGCTGCAATTGCCGCGCGTGCAGATCGAGCCGCTTGAGCCTGTCGGGCAGCACATCGACAGGCAGGATGCGAATGCTCAACTGATGTTTGACACGCAGCCGCTCGGCAATCGCGCCATAAAGGTCAGCATTGGCCAGACGCAGCTCGTCCGCCAGCGCCTCTGCCTGCGCATCAAGATCGGCGAAATGGTTGCGCCAGCGTTCGATTTCGCTGCGCACGGCGGCGATGGCGTCAGCCTCCTGCGCGGGGCCCGTACCCGACAGCCGGTCAAAGGCGCGTGCAAAGGCTTCGGCGGCATCGGGGGCGGCGGCGATCCAATCCTCCAATTGCAGCTTGTCGAGGTTGAGATCGGCGAACAGCGGGTCGGCGAGGCGACGTTTGAGCGCTTCCACCCCGCCGCCGGGGGTCGCGCCGGTCAGGCTGCGCGCGTCGAAATCGAAGCGTTCGGCAAGGCGCAGCAGGATCGCTGCGGTCAACGGCCGCTGGTTGCGTTCGATGAGGTTAAGGTAGCTGGGGGAGACAGCCAGCGCCTCCGCCATCGCGGTTTGGGTGAGGCCATTGGCGCGGCGGATGCGGCGCACGGCATGGCCTGCGAAAAGTTTCTGCTCGGTCATGAGTACAATTTGTCATGTTCTTTACAATATTACAAGTAGTGAGCTGTTTTGTGCGACGCACACACAACATTTTTGACAAATCAAACTCGCTTATGAGCGTCAACATTGTCAGTTTTGCGTCATAGTAATCTCCCCATTCAAGGATTTGTCACAATGACCTATAAGCAAGAAATCGAAGCCGCAGGCCAGCTCATCGGCTCGCAAAACGGAACCTGGGATTCAATCAGCCCAGAAGCTGTCGCTCGTATGCGTCTGCAAAATCGCTTCCAGACAGGTCTCGACATCGCCCGCTACACCGCCAAAATCATGCGCGACGATATGGCCGCCTATGATGCCGACCCTGCACAATACACCCAGTCGCTCGGCTGCTGGCACGGCTTCATCGCGCAGCAGAAGATGATTTCGGTCAAGAAGCATTTCGGCACCACCAAAAAGCGCTACCTCTATCTCTCCGGCTGGATGATCGCAGCTTTGCGCAGCGAATTCGGCCCCCTGCCCGACCAGTCGATGCACGAAAAGACCAGCGTTCCCGCATTGATCGAAGAACTCTACACCTTCCTGCGTCAGGCCGACAGCCGCGAGCTCAACATCCTGTTCCGCGACCTCGACAAGGCCCGCGAAACCGGCAATGCTGCGGCTGAAGCCGAATTGATGGGCAAGATCGA
>JAGNSY010000100.1 GCA_017987825.1 Sphingorhabdus sp.
ATGGGGAGGGTGTCGAGATTCACGAGGGCTTTTTGATAATGTTTCGCAATAAAGGCAAGCGCATTATCTAGCGCGGCGGGTAACGCAAACGTCCGATGAAGCGCGAAAGGCTGGGCATATATTCGCGCCGCTTCTTTGCCTGTGCCTTGGCTTTCTCAAACTGCATCACATTTTCGATGCGCCGGTCGAGGAAGGCCCGGGTATCCGCAAAGTCATCGCTTTCGTCGTTGACGAACACCGCGAGCGTCGAGGCATAGACCGCCGACAAGGTCATCCGCTTGGTATAATGGTTGAAATCGGTCGCGGTATCGCCCGCCAACCGCCACATCCTGTCTGCACTCCGCCAGCCGATACGTGCGGCAGCCGCGACATTTTGCGGCATCGCCTTGATGGCAAGTGCGCGGCGCTGCCCCTCACGATCCGGTGCAGCGATTTCGAGGCGCGTCGCGACCAGAGTGGTTATCCGCTGCCGAATCTTCATCGCATCGAGTTTTTCGGACGGAAGGCGGCGCGCCATTTCAGCATCGACCGAACCGATCCACGCCTCGATCAAAGCCATCGGGCCACCTTTGAGCGACAGTTTCGCAAGATCGGCATCGACGCCGATCTCCATTGCCGCTGATTCCACTGCCTTGTCGGTCCAGCCGTCAAAAGCCGCGTGCGAGGCAAGGCGCGGAGCGACAGCTTCGCGGATTTCATCGAGCGTCGGGTCGGCGGGAAGTGGTGCGGAAGCCATGAGTCGCGTCTAAGCCTTTGCCCGCCCTTCGGCAAGGCGAACGAGCACCAAAGCCGCCATCACCATCGCCCCACCGACATAATCGAGCGGCGTCATCGCTTCATTAAACGCAGCCCATCCTGCAAATGCCGAAAGCGCAGGCTGCAACAGCAGCGCCAGCCCAATGATCAGCGGGCTGAAATGAGGCAGAGCATAGGTTAGGAACCCCTGCCCCAGTACCTGGCTCGACAAGGCGAGGATGATCAGCGGCGTCCAGTTGCTGGGGAGGATTTGTTCGCCAGCAAACCAGGCAACGGGCAGCAGGAACAAGGCAGCCGACCCGGATGCCAGCGCCAAGGACGACCAGCTTTCGGTGCTTTCGCGCACCCGGATCATTGCGAGCAGATAGAAGGTATAGAACAGGCCCGCGAGCAGGCTGAGCCAGTCACCTTCAAAATGCTCGGGTGAGATTTCAAAACTCTGCCCCATCAGCAAAGCCGCGCCGGCAAAGGCAAGCAGGATAGCGGCACCCTGCATCGGCGGCGGCAGTTTACGCGCGAGGAATATGCCGTAAATCGCCAGCAGCAAACTCGCGCAATTGGCGAGCAAGGTCGCATTGCCCAGCTTGGTTTTGAAGATACCGATATGCCAGGCGACGATATCTACTGCGAAGAAAAAGCCAGCCAGTAACACCAGCCCCAACAGCCCTTTCGGCATCGACTGAATCCGGAATCCTGCACGATAACCGATAAAGACCAGAAACGGCGTCGCCAGTGCCAATCGCCAGAATCCGGTGGCGATCGGCCCGGTATCCGAAAGGCGCACCAGCAGCGGCCCGAATGCAATGCAGACATTACCGGCGATGAGCGCGGCGAAGGCAAGTGCGGGGGCCTTTTGATAGATTTGCTTGTCAGCCATAAACCCCCGTTGCAATTTGCAACCCGTATCCGCATGTTACAAAGCAAGCAACGCCAATAGGGAAAGCAAGCGACCATGACCACCAGCCTTTTCGATCCAATCCAGCTCGGCGCAATCCACGCCCCCAACCGCATCCTAATGGCCCCGCTGACGCGCGGGCGCAGCGAAGGCGTGCATGTGCCGATCAGCGCCCTCAAGGCCGATTATTATGCACAGCGCGCAAGCGCAGGCCTAATTATCGCCGAAGCCACCGGCATCAGCCAGGAAGGATCGGGCTGGCCCGCAGCCCCCGGCATCTGGTCAGCCGAACATGTCGAAGCCTGGAAGCCGGTGACCGACGCTGTGCACAAGGCCGACGGCCGAATCATCCTGCAACTTTGGCATATGGGCCGACTGGTGCACCCCGATTTCCTCGGTGGCGCGCAGCCGGTTTCCTCTTCGGCAACGACAGCCCCCGGCTATGCCCATACGCCAACCGGCAAAAAGGACTATGTCGAAGCCCGCGCCCTGCGCCTTGACGAGATCCCCCGCCTCATCGGTGACTATGTAAATGCTGCGAAAAACGCCCTCGCTGCCGGATTTGACGGCGTGCAAATCCACAGCGCCAATGGCTATCTGCTCGACCAGTTCCTGCGCGACAATGCCAATTTGCGCGACGACGACTATGGCGGCTCGATCGAAAACCGAATCCGCCTGACCACCGAAGTAGCGCAAGCCATTTCGGATACGATAGGCGCAGATCGCACCTCAGTCCGCTTGTCGCCCAATGGCGAAACGCAAGGCTGCGATGATTCGAACCCGGTGGCGCTGTTCACTGCGGCAGCAGCAGCCCTGCAGAAGGTCGGTATTGGCTTCCTCGAGCTGCGCGAGCAGAAAACTTTCGGCAGCTTTGGCACCAGCGACGTGCCGCCGGTTTCGCCCGAAATCCGCAAGGTGTTCACTAACCCTCTCGTGCTCAACCAGGAATATACGCTGGAGACCGCACAGGCCGACATCGCAAGCGGCCTCGCCGACGCGATCAGCTTTGGTCGTCCCTATATCTCCAACCCCGATCTGGTCGAACGGCTGCGCGCTGGTGCCGCAGTCGCACCCGACAATTTCAAGACATGGTACTCACCCGGTGCCGAAGGCTATACCGACTATCCGACGCTGGAGACCGAGGCAGCCTAAGCCATGGGCGATATTGGCACAAAGCTGGTCGCGCTGATGCCGGCCATCGTCTTTGTGCTCATTGCGCTTTTCGAAATGATACGGCCGAGGCGCGAACTGCGCTTCGGCCGTTTTCGTCGCTGGACGACCAGCCTGATCCTATTCGCGAGCAACCGCGCAACAGTCTGGCTGCTGGCGTGGATCATCGCGATACCTGCAGTCGCACTATGGACGGAAAAGAACGGCATCGGGCTGTTCCACCAGATTGCGCTGCCCTCATGGGTAGAATGGCTAGGCGCGTTCCTACTGCTCGATTTCGCGATGTGGCTGCAGCATCTGCTGACCCACAAAGTACCGATGCTCTGGCGTCTCCACAAAGTACACCACGCGGATCCCGATATCGATGTGTCGACTGCGATCCGCTTCCACCCCGGCGAAATTGCTTTCTCGGTGCTTTGGAAAGCCGGCTGGGTAATGCTGCTAGGCGTTGCAGCACCCGTCATCATCGCTTTCGAAGCCTGGCTGGCGGCCAATGCCGCGTTCAATCATGGCAATATCGAACTGCCCCGCTGGCTCGACCGGACGGTCCGGTCGTTCCTTGTCACGCCAGACATGCACCTTGTCCACCACAGCACTGCGCTTCACGAACAGCAGAGCAATTACGGCTTTGCGCTGACCATCTGGGACCGCCTGTTCGGAACCTTCCTGACGGCGTCTGAAAAAGGCCGCGATCTGCAGTCGATCGGCTTAGCCGACATGCAGGATGCGCGACCGACTCATGCGGGCATCAGCCTGAAATTGCCGTTGACGTAACGTCAGCTACTGACACGTCGGAAGGTATTGACGCGCGGCACCGAAAAGCGCAATTTTCCTAGTGAGGGAGAGGGAAAAATGGAATCAATTCGCAAGATTGCATTGGGCACAGTTGCAGCTGTCGCAGTGGGCGCTGGTCTATATTGGGGTTGGGGTAAATTCAGCGAAAGCCGCGAGGCAAGCCGCGCTGCCGAAATGCAAGAGGCCAATGACAAGGAAGTGACCAGCGGCGTCGCGACCAAATTGCTGTGGGGCGACACCCACCTGCATACCTCCAACTCGATCGACGCCTTTGGCTTTGGCGTAAAGCTCGGGCCCGAAGAGGCGCTACGCTTCGCTCGGGGCGAAGAAGTCAAATCTACCTGGGGCCTCAAGGCCAAACTCGATCGCCCGCTCGATTTCCTCGTGATCGCCGATCACTCAGGCGGCCTTGGCGCAACTCGTGCGCTCTTCGAAGCACCACGCTTCATGATCAAGGACAAGACCCTGCTGCGCTGGCACGACATGATGCATGAAGGCGAAGAGGGCATGCAGAAAGTCACCGCCGAGTTGATCAACATGGCTGGCGACGGCGGTTTGGGCAAATTGTTCCCGCCGGAACAGTCGCGCAAAAACACGATGAAGATCTGGCAAAGTCATACCGGGATTGTGGAGCGCTACAACGAACCCGGCAAATTCACCGCCTTCATGGGCTTTGAATATACGCTGATGCCCAATGGCGACAATCTGCACCGCGTGGTGATGTTCCGCGACGGCAAATTGCGCGCAGATCAGGTTCGTCCGTTCGATCCTACGTCCGATAGTTCGACCACGCCCGATCAATTGTGGGACTATATGGACGCCTATGAGAAAAGCACTGGCGGCAAGATGCTCGCGATTCCGCACAACAGCAATGTCTCCAATGGGCTGATGTTTGAAATGGTTGCCCCGGGCGGCGGCCCAATGACGGCAGATTACGCCCGGCGGCGGGCGGCGCGCGAGCCGCTAGTCGAAATCACGCAGATCAAGGGGGACAGCGAAAGCCACCCCTTCCTCTCGCCCAATGACGAATTCGCCAATTTCGGCGATGCAGGCTGGGAGTTGGGCAATCTGACGATGCAGGGCAAGAAAACGCCCGATATGCTAGCGGGCGATTATGTGCGTGAGGCACTGAAGCGTGGGCTGGCGATAGAGGCCAAGACCGGGGTCAATCCCTACAAATTCGGTTTGATCGGTTCGACCGACAGCCACACGGCACTTGCAACCGCAGATGAGAACAATTTCTTCGGCAAGCATTCGGGCGGTGAACCCGATGCCAAGCGTGCGTCCGAACCCCAAAATCTGGGTACCCGCGAAGGCCGCGTTGGTTGGCATTATCTGGCGGGCGGCTATGCCGCAGTGTGGGCGACAGCCAACACCAGAGCAGCGATCTTCGACGCTATGATGCGGCGCGAGGTCTATGCAACCACCGGCCCGCGTATGCAGGTGCGCGTTTTTGGCGGCTGGGACTTCAGCGACAAGGACTGGAGCGGTGACTGGGTCAAAACCGGCTATGCCCGCGGCGTGCCGATGGGGGCCGACCTGAAGGCTGGCACCGGCAAGCCGAGCTTCCTGATTTCTGCGCTCAAGGACCCCGAAGGCGCCAATCTGGATCGCGTTCAGGTGGTCAAAGGCTGGGTCGATGCCTCGGGCAAGCTGCAGGAAAAGGTCTTCGACGTCTCCTGGTCATCGCCCGACAAGCGCAAGCTGGCAGGCGGAAAGCTGACCCCGGTGGGCGATACAGTCGATATTGCCAAGGCGAGCTACACCAACAGCATCGGCGCGCCAGAATTGCGTTCGGTGTGGAGCGATCCGGAGTTCAACCCCGGTCAGCGCGCCTTCTATTATGTGCGCGTGCTCGAAATCCCCACCCCGCGCTGGGTGCTGTTCGACGCGTTGCGTTTTGGAGCAAATCTGCTTCCCGAAACCGAGCTGAAGTCGCAGGAGCGGGCCTACACCTCGCCGATATGGTATAATCCGACAGTCTGACTATTCGGCAATGATCCCGGCCAGCGACGGGTCGGGATCGGCAATTCCCATCAGGCGGCGCATAGCGAGCCGGGCGAGCCGCTGCATCTCGACCTTGCGCCGTGCCGCCGCCAGCGGAACCAAAGCGGCGGAGCGGACAATTTCAGCATCATAGGCGTCAGCTACGATCAGCCCGGTGCGTTCGGGCATGAATGCTTCCCCTTCAATCGGGGAGTAATCGAACCCGGCGGGCACTGCCCAGAAAAAGCGATCGCAATAATCGAGATATTCTGGCCATTTCTGGTCACCCAGCAAGTCGGCACGCGAAACCTTTATTTCGACGACAATCACCTCGCCCTTGGCGTTGATGCCCATAAGGTCGGCACGACGATTGTTGCGCAGGCTTACCTCTGGCTGGACCATGATCTGGTTGCGCAGGAACAGTCGGCTGACACCCCGCGCCACCGCCGCCGAATCGATTTGCATGCTGATTGAGTTGCTCGCCATGCCGCATGGCTAGAACGAAGCGCGAACAAGATAAAGCCCTTTCTGCCTTGGCAGCGGCCTGCTGCGCAGATAGGGAATGGGTATGAGCGACAAGACGATAGCCGAACTGGCCGCCGAACATGGCGGCTTCGATCCGCGGATCGCTATCAGCTTCATGGGCAAGGCAGGCCATGGCGGCTTCCTTGGCATGGACTATGTCGGTCACGGTGACGACTGGGTTGAGCTGGCGATCGACTGGCGCGAGGATCTGGTGGGCGACCCCAAAACCGGCGTGCTCGCCTCCGCAGTTGTCATCAGCCTGATGGACAATGCGACCAGTATGTCGATCTGGACCAAGATGCAGGAATTCCGTCCGCAAGTGACGATGGATCTGCGCGTCGATTATCTGCGCCCCTCCCCCAAAGGCGCGCGAGTCTTTGGCCGGGGCTATTGCTATCATTTGTCGCACAGCATCGGTTTCGTGCGCGGTGTTGCGCATAATGGCAATCTCGATGAACCGCTGGCGCATGTCAGTGGCACCTTCATCCGCGTGGGGGATCGCCTCGGATGACAACGCCAGACCCCCGCACCGAATTGCTGCCGCCTTATGCGCGTGCACTCGATATGACGATTGTCGGGCTGCACAATGGCGCGCCACTGATCGAGATGCCCTTTGCCAACAAGGTGCAGGGTCGCCCCGGCTTCCTGCATGGTGGCGCGATTTCGGGATTGCTCGAAATGGCGGCTGTCGCGGCGATCCAGCATGCCCTGCACGAACGCGGTGATGAGGCGAGTTTCAAGCAGGTCAATGTCACCATCGATTTCATGCGCGGCGGTGTGCGGCAAACAACCTTTGCCGTGGGCGAGGTCACCCGGCTTGGTCGCACAATGGCCAATGTCGAAGCGCGCGCATGGCAGGATGACGCAGCCAAGCCGATCACCATCGCCTATCTTCACTATCTGCTGAAGCGGAGTTGAGGCTTACGCCTCACCGTGCGTTTCCACCAGCGCAGCGGTGATCGCGTCTTCGGGCGATTTGCCGCCCCAGATGATGAACTGGAATACCGGGTAAAAGCGTTCGCACTCGTCGAGCGCGACGTCGATAATCGTCTGTGCCTGATCGACGCCGAGCAAACCATTGGGCGGCAGCAGGCTGCCATGCCGGAAAAGCAGCATGCCGTTTGACGACCAGAGATCGAAATGGCCAATCCAGAGTTGTTCGTTGATCAGGCCCAAAGCCTTATAGACATCGTCACGCTTGTCGCTGGGAACGGTGACGTCGGGCATGACGAGCAATTGCAGCGCATTGTCTTCCTCGCGCCAGATTGCTCTTATCTGGTAGCTGGTCCAACTGCCCTTGAATTCAGCGCTGACTTCTTCGTCGCTGACCGGCTCAAAATCCCAGCCGCGCGCTTCAAAAAGCGCGGCGAGCATGTCC
>JAGNSY010000011.1 GCA_017987825.1 Sphingorhabdus sp.
CGTGGGTGGTGGTCGATGGTTATCATGGCTTCATGGGCGTAGAGACCGACCTGTCCGCCGTTGCCGATCGCATCTTCTATCTCTCCGGCGGCTATAAATATGCGATGGCGGGCGAGGGAGTCTGTTTCCTCCACGCGCCACCCGGATTTGCACCTCGGCCAGTGGTGACGGGCTGGTATGCCGCGTTCGAGGATTTGGCCCTGCCGCCCGGCGCTGTCGGTTATGCGCAGGATGGCGGGCGCTTTCTGGGCAGTACATTCGATGCCTCGGGCCTTTACCGCTTCAATGCCGTGCGCCGGATGCTTGACAGCGAAGGACTGACGACGAGCAAGATTTCAGCGCATGTCGCAGACTTGCAGCGCCGCTTTGTTGAGGCGGGTGCTCTGCCCGGGTTCGAGTTGCTGAACTCGCTCGATGATGGTCCGCATGCCCGTTTCCTTGCTTATCGCGGCCCTGAGGCCGCAACGCTGCATGCTGCACTGGAAGCGCGGAATGTCATCACCGATGTTCGCGGCGATGTGCTGCGGATCGGTTTCGGAATCTATCAGGATCCGCAGGATGTGGACCGATTGGTCGATATTTTAAGCAACCTGCAACTTTAGAAACCGTGGCCCTGAACCCGTCGAAGGGCGCCTCAACTCATGGCGCCACGACTGAGAAACGCCCTTCGACAGGCTCAGGGCTACGGTGAATCCTTAAAGCGTCCGCTCGTCCTCGACCATATCCTCGGCCAGTTCCAGCCCTGCCTTGCCGCCTGCGGCCGTATGCGCCGGGGCGTGTGGATGCTCTACGAACTCGGGTTCTTCGACCTCGAGCATGCCCTCCCATTTGGTGATGACAGAAGTGGCGACCGCATTGCCAACGACATTGGTCGCGGTGCGGCCCATGTCGAGGAACTGGTCGATGGCGAGAATGATCGCGACGCCTTCAACCGGCAGGCCGAACATCGCGAGCGTGCCGGTGATCACAACCAGCGAGGCACGCGGAACAGCTGCAATACCCTTGGACGAGATCATCAGCGTGAGCAGGATCATGATCTGGGTGCCGATCGGCAGGTCGATCCCAAAGGCTTGCGCGATGAAGATGGTCGCGAAGCTCATATACATCATCGAACCGTCGAGATTGAAGCTATAGCCCAGCGGCAGCATGAAGCCCGAAATGCGGCGCGGTACACCAAAGCGATCAAGTTGTTCGAACATCTTTGGCAACGCCGCCTCTGATGAGGCGGTCGAAAACGCAATCATCAGCGGTTCGCGGATATATCTGATAAGCGTCCAGATCCGTTCGCGCAGAAAGATAGCACCAACCGCGAGCAGAATGATCCAGAGAATCAGAAGCGAGGCGTAGAAGTCGATTAGCAATCTGGCGTAGTCACCCAGAATGTCGAGGCCGCTTGCCGAAACGACATTGGCCAACGCGCCGAATACTGCGAACGGGGCAAAACGCATCACATAGCCCGTCACTTGCAGCATCATTTCAGCAAGTGCGTCTGCACCCCGGACCAAAACTGCGCCTTTTTCGCCGATGGCGGAAAGGGCAACACCTGCAAAAATGGAAAAGACCAATATCTGTAATATATTGTTGGTCGCTAGTGCTTCGAAGGCATTCTTCGGGAATATCGACGTTATAAATTCGGTCGCCTTGAGCTCCTTCACCTCGCCGATTTTTGTAGCGGCGTCCTTAGCCGCCGAGATGTCAACGTCGATTCCGGGCTCCAGCAAATTTACCATCAGCAAGCCGAGGCCAATCGAAATCAGGCTGGCTGTTATAAACCATGCGATGGCCCGAAATCCAATTCGTCCAAGTGCTGAGCTGTCACCCATGTGGGCGATACCCACCACAATTGTGGACAAGATGAGCGGCGCGACGAGCATCTTGATCAGGTTCAGGAAAATATCCGAGAGGACTTTGAACCAAGGAGAAATCGAGTCCTTGATCAGCTCTGCCGGAATGAAACCAAATTTGGCACTATAAAAAAGGGTGGCGCCGACAATCACGCCGAGCAGCATCCCGATCAGGATATACAATGTCAGCCGCCGGTCCATTCACGCTTCCCCTTAATCTTTATCTGTTCTGGCGCCGTGGTAACCGAGCGGTAACCGCACGGCAAGCGCATCCGTTTCCGCAGCGTAAATTTCGTTTCAAACGCAACTATCCGGTTGTTTGGCCGTCCTAACAGGGGCATAGGACTAGGAAAATCAAAAGGGGCGAAAGGCCCCGAAACGACGCGGAGCGAATGATCATGGCGAGTGCCGACCCCAAATTGGCGAAACCCCTGCTGGCTGCAATATTGGCGCGCACTTTGCCCGGTGAAATTGACGGCTTTGGCAAGGATGCGCAGGCGCAGGCAGTCGAGTTCATGCTGGCGACGGCGGCGGAGCGCGCAAGCGGCAAGTCCAATGTTGCGGTTGATACCTTTGCCGATGCCAGCGGGCGTCTGGCGATGCGTGTGGCGTTGATTAATGACGACATGCCGTTCCTGGTGGATTCGGTTGCGGCTGCGCTGGCCAGCGCCAATGTCGCCATCGAACGGCTGATCCACCCGGTGGTCGATGTCGAGCGAGATGCGTCGGGCACGCTCACCGCACTGAGCGAAAAGCGCGGGTCCACGGGTAAGCGCGAGAGCTTCATCTATGTAGAAACCTCACGCATCGATGCAAAGGAACGACGCGCGCTGGCGGACAGTCTTGCCGCCGTGCTGGAAGATGTGCGTTGCGCGGTAACTGACTGGCGCAAGATGCAGGGCGCGATGTCCGAAGATGCCGACAGCCTGCCCGAAGGCGAAGGCGCGGCGCTGATGCGCTGGTTCATGGACGGCGCGATGACCGTGCTGGCGCATGAACGCATCATGGGCGATGGAGAGCGGGAAGCACGGCTGGGTCTGGCCCGGTCGAGCGATACCGCCTTGCTTTCCGAAGAAAGCGTCGTTCGCGCGCGTGCCTTTTTTGCCGAAGGCGGGCAGGCGCCTTTGATCCTCAAATCAAGCCGGGTTTCGACCGTGCATCGCTCGGTGCAGCTCGATATATTGGTCGTGCCAGTGCGCGATGGTGACAAGATCAAAGGGCTGGGGGTAACCGGTGGCCTTTGGACGAGCAACGCGCTCGCAACCCCGCCCGAGCGTATCCCGCTGCTGCGCACCCAGCTTTCCGATCTGCTCACACGCTATGGGTTTGACCCGTCGGGCCATGCGGGCAAGGCGATGTCGCACGCGCTGACCTCGCTGCCGCACGACCTGCTGGTATCGTTCAGCCGCGCCGACCTGGAACGGGTGACATTGACTGCCATGTCGCTCACCGACCGTCCGCGACCCAAGCTGCTCGCCGTGCGCTCGGCGCTGGGGCGGCATGTGTTTGTCTTTGTCTGGCTGCCGCGCGACGAAATCTCGACCGGACTGCGCCGCGCGATCGAGGCGATGCTGACCGAAACCAAGGGGGCAAGCGTGCTCGGCTGGTCAATCGGGCTTGAGGATGGCGGCATCGGCCTGCTCCGCTATTTGCTCGACCTCGAAGACCGCAATGTCGACATCGACGAAGCAGCACTAGACCGCCGCCTGCAACTGATGGTTCGCGGCTGGGAGCCTGCCGTCGAGGCAGAGCTTGCGCGCGTGACCGACGAGAAGCGCGCTGCTGCCCTGATGGAGCGCTACGCCGCTGCTTTCCCGCAATCGCATCGCATGGCCTATCCGGTTGAGGAAGCGGCGCAGGACATGATCGCCCTGCTGGCGATGGAGCGCGACCATAGCCGCGTCTCGCGCCTGATATCCGACAAGGACAAGGATGACAGCACGCTCAGCCTGAAAGTGTACAATGCCGGTGGCGCAATGCCGTTGTCTGATATTGTGCCAGTGCTCGAAAATTTCGGCTTCAACGTGATCGAACAGGTGCCGACGGCGCTGGGCGAGATTGCCTATATCCACGATTTCCATTTGGGCCTGCGTGGCGGCGTTTCGACCGCCCCGCTGTTTGCGCGCAAGGAAGTCGTCGAAACCGCGCTGACGCAGGTCATCGACGGCAAGGCAGAAAATGATGCCTTCAACCAGTTGATCACGATAGCCGGGCTTGATCCGCAGTCGGTCGTCTGGCTGCGCGCTTGGCACCGCTATTTGCGCCAGACCGGGCTTAACTATGGCGTGCCGACCGTGGTCGCGGCGCTGGGCAATAATGCCGGGATTGCGCGCGCTATCGTATCGCTATTCACCGCGCTGCATGACCCTGCCTTCGCAGGCGACCGCGCGGCTGCCGCCGTCAAGCTCGATGAGGAAATCAAGGCTGGTCTCGCCAAGGTGGCGGCGGCCGACGAAGACCGCATCCTGCGCCTGATGCAGGCGGTCGTGAAAGCGACGTTGCGCACCAACGCCTTTGCGCCAGCTTCGAAAGAGGCACTGGCGTTCAAGCTGGATAGTGCGAAGGTGCCGGGCCTGCCCGCGCCGCTTCCTTGGCGCGAAGTGTTTGTGTACAGCCCCCGTGTCGAGGGCATCCATCTGCGCGCAGGGCCGGTTGCGCGCGGCGGGCTGCGCTGGTCCGATCGCCGCGATGATTTCCGCACCGAAATCCTTGGCCTGATGAAGGCACAGCGCGTCAAGAATGCGGTGATCGTGCCGACCGGGGCCAAGGGCGGTTTCTATCCCAAGCGCCTGCCCGATCCGCGCCTCGATCGCGACGCCTGGCTCGCCGAGGGCACCGAAAGCTATCGCATTTTCATTCGCACCTTGCTGTCGATCACTGACAATCTGGTCGAGAACAAGGTTGTCCATCCAGACAGCGTTGTGATCCGCGATGGCGACGATCCCTATTTCGTTGTTGCAGCTGACAAGGGCACCGCAACCTTTTCCGACGTGGCCAACGCGATCGCGCTCGAACGCGGTTTCTGGCTGGGCGATGCCTTCGCCTCGGGCGGCTCGGTGGGTTATGACCATAAGGCGATGGGGATCACCGCCAAGGGCGGCTGGGTATCAGTCCAGCGGCACTTTGCCGAAATGGGCATCGATGTGCAGAAGGAACCGGTAACGGTTGCGGGCGTGGGTGACATGTCGGGCGACGTGTTCGGCAACGGCATGTTGCTGTCCAAGGCGATCAAGCTGGTCGCAGCGTTCGACCATCGCCACATCTTCCTCGATCCCAATCCCGATCCGGCGGCAAGCTGGAAAGAACGGCAGCGGCTGTTCAACCTGCCGCGCTCAAGCTGGCTCGATTATGATGCCAAGCTGATTTCGAAGGGCGGCGGCGTTTTTGCGCGCAGCGAGAAAGAGATCAAGCTTTCGCCCGAAGTGCGTGCACTGCTCGGCGTTGAAGACAACGTGATGGAACCCGCCGCACTGATGAAGGCGATCCTCAAGGCTGACGTCGGGCTGATCTGGTTCGGCGGCATCGGCACCTATTTGAAGGATGCCAGCGAAGCCAATGTCGAGGTGGGCGACCCCGCCAACGACGCGATCCGCATCAATGCGCAGGATCTGCGTGCCAAGGTCATCGGCGAAGGTGCCAATCTTGGCGTGACGCAGGCTGCGCGCATTTCCTTTGGTTTGAAGGGCGGGCGCATCAACACCGACTTTATCGACAACAGTGCGGGCGTCGATTGTTCGGATAATGAGGTCAATATCAAGATCGCGCTCAACGCCGAGATGGCGGCGGGCCGACTCAAAATTGAGTCGCGCAATACACTGCTCGCCAGCATGACCGATGATGTCGCCGAACTGGTATTAGAGGACAACCGGCTGCAGACGCTGGCGCTTTCGATTTCGGAAAGCGGTGGGGCAGGCGATCTGCCTGCCTATGTCCGGCTGATGGAAATCTTTGAAAGCCAGGGCAAGCTCGACCGCGCGGTTGAGGGGCTGGAAGGCAATGACGAATATTTGCGCCGGGAAGCCGAGGGCCATGGCCTGACCCGGCCCGAACTCGCCGTGCTGTTGTCGACGGCCAAGCTGGCAGCGCAAGATGCGGCCGAACATAGTCCGCTCGCCGCTGACAGCGCGATGGACGGTGAATTGCTCGCGGCGTTCCCCAAGCCGATGGCAGCGGCGCAAGCGCAAGCGATCCTCAACCACCGGCTGCGTCCGCAAATCATCGCGACCAAGCTCGCCAATCGCATGATCAACCGCATGGGCATGTTGCATCCGTTCGAGTTGGCCGAAGAGGAAGGCTGCACGCTCGGTATCGTCGTCGAGGCATTCGCAATTGCCGAACGACTGTTCGATCTGCCCGCGCTATGGGCCGAAATTGATGAAGCGAAAATCCCGGAAGCGACGCGCATCATGCTGTTCCAGCAGATCGCGGTCGAAACCCGCGCACATATGGCGGACATGATCCGCAACGGCAAGGAAGGCCGCAGCGTCGGCACCGCGATTGGTGATTATGCACCGGTCATCGAAGAACTGTCGACTGCGCGCAAGGAATTGCTCACTCCGGATGTTGCGGCGCAGACCGAAGCCTATGGCGACAAGCTGTCCGCCGGAGGGGCGCCAGCCAAGCTGGTCGCGAAACTGGTCCGTATTGCGCAACTCGATGGCGCCATCGGGTTGGCCGCGCTGGCAACCGAGCGCAAGGCGGATGCCAAGGCGCTCACCAAGGCATTTGTCCTATTGGGCGATACGCTGGGCCTTGGCTGGGCGCAGAACAGCGCGATGCAGATGGACCCCAAGGATCCGTGGGAGCGCTTGCTGGTTGCGGGCCTCGCGCGCGATTTTCAGGCGATGCGGCTCGATTTCCTGCGCCGTCAAAAGGTGGCCGATGCCGATGCGGTTACCGCATGGCTAGGCAAGCATAGCGACCGTGTGGCGATGTTCCGCTCGATGATCGACCGGGCACGGCGGGGTGGTTTGCCGACGCCAGCTATGCTTGCGCAGATTGCGGGACAGGCAAGGACGTTGCTGGGGCGTTAGCTCCTCTCCCATAGGGAGAGGCAGCGAGACTTGCGATCTTTGATCGCTAGTCGCAGCGGTGAGGGGGTGGGCGCTTCAACAGCACAGAACCCCTCACCAACTTCGCCTAGCCTGCTTCGCAGGCAAGGCTGTGTATCCTCTCCCTATGGGAGAGGAGTCGGGTTAAAACGCCGCAATCCCAGTTATCGCGCGACCCAATATCAACGCATGCACATCATGCGCACCTTCATAGGTGTTGACCGTTTCGAGATTCACCATGTGGCGGATGACCTGATATTCTTCCGAGATACCGTTGCCGCCATGCATGTCGCGCGCCTGCCGGGCGATGTCCAATGCCTTGCCGACATTGTTGCGCTTGACGATCGAGATCATGTCGGGCGCGAAACGGCCTTCGTCCATCAAGCGGCCAACACGCAATGACGCTTGCAGGCCGAGCGCGATGTCGGTCATCATGTCGGCGAGTTTCTTCTGATACAGCTGGTTTGCGGCCAACGGCTTTCCGAACTGGTGCCGGTCGAGGCCATATTGGCGGGCGGCGTGCATGCAGAATTCGGCGGCACCCAGTGCACCCCAGCTGATGCCATAGCGCGCGCGGTTGAGGCAACCGAATGGGCCTTTCAGCCCCTGCACTTCAGGAAGCAGCGCGTCTTCGCCGACCTCGACATTGTCCATCATAATCATGCCGGTGGTCGAGGCGCGCAGACTGAGCTTGCCCTCGATCTTGGGCGCTGACAGGCCTTTCATGCCCTTTTCAAGGATAAAGCCCTTAATGCCACCGCCATGCGCTTCGCTCTTCGCCCAGATGACGAAGACGTCGGCGAAGGGTGCGTTCGAAATCCAGGTCTTGCTGCCATTGAGGACATAGCCGCCATCAACTTTCTTCGCGACGGTGCGCATCCCTGCAGGATCGCTACCCGCATCAGGTTCGGTCAGGCCGAAACAGCCGATCAGCTTGCCTGCTGCCAGACCGGGCAGATATTTGCGGCGCTGTTCTTCCGAACCATAAGCATTGATTGGGTGCATCACGAGGCTCGATTGCACCGAAGCCATCGAACGATAGCCCGAATCGACGCGTTCGATTTCGCGCGCAATCAGGCCATAGGAGACATAGCTGGCCCCAGCGCCGCCATATTCCGGCGCAATGGTCGCGCCGAGCAGCCCAGCCTGACCCATCAACGGAAAGAGTTCCGGCGCATCGACTTCATCGCGAAACGCCTTGATCACGCGAGGCTGCAATTCGTCTTGCGC
Source organism: Sphingorhabdus sp. (assembly GCA_017987825.1). Lineage (GTDB taxonomy): Bacteria > Pseudomonadota > Alphaproteobacteria > Sphingomonadales > Sphingomonadaceae > Sphingorhabdus_B. The sequence goes on from JAGNSY010000011.1 coordinate 8,126, forward strand.
AAACCCATGCGCCGCGTCGCGGATCATGCGTTCTTCTTCGGTCAGCTGATCATCGAGAAAAAAGGGATCGGACCAATCAAAGGCTGCCATTTCGGCCATGGGAATCTCCATTTGCGTTTCCGGCTCGCTAGACTTTTCATCGGGACGAAACAAGTTTCATCAGAAACCGTCACCCTGAACTTGTTTCAGGGTCCATCGTGCAGCTAAGGGCGGAGTTTGAAAGGCGAAATGGATCCTGAAACAAGTTCAGGATGACGCCTTGGGGAGGCATCAGTGTCGATTCAAACCGACGTCGAATATCTGCTTGGACAATTAAACGCAGCTGCACCCGGTGGCGACGTCTCCGTCCATAGCCCCATCGATGGCAGCCAGGTTGGTTCAGTTCCAACAGCAACCTCTGCCGAAACCGACGCGACCCTGAATCGCGCCCAGAGCGCCTTCCTAACATGGCGCGCCGTCCCCGCCCCCCGCCGAGGCGAACTCGTCCGCCTTTTTGGCAACGCTCTGCGCGACCACAAGACCGAACTCGCGCGCCTCGTCACAATCGAATGCGGCAAGCCGATCAGCGAAGGCGAGGGCGAGGTGCAGGAGATGATCGATATCTGCGACTTCGCCGTGGGCTTGTCGCGTCAGCTCCACGGGTTGACCATAGCTAGCGAGCGACCCGGCCACCGGATGATGGAACAATGGCACCCGTTGGGGCCAGTGTTGATCATCAGTGCATTCAATTTTCCCGTTGCGGTCTGGGCGTGGAATGCGGCGCTGGCGCTGGTGTGCGGGAACAGCATCGTCTGGAAGCCATCGGAGAAGACCCCGCTGACGGCGCTGGCGGTGCAGGCCTTGCTCGATAAGGTGTTGGCTGATTTCGAGGATGCGCCCGACGGGCTGTCGCAGGTTGTCATCGGCGCGCGCGATACCGGCGCAGCTCTCGTTGCCGACCCGCGCATTGCGTTGGTGTCTGCCACCGGCAGCACTGCGATGGGCCGTGCAGTTGGGCAGGTGGCGGCAGCGCGTTTCGCCAAGACGATCCTTGAGCTGGGCGGCAATAATGCCGCGATTGTCAGCGACAAAGCCGACCTTGATCTTGCCTTGCGCGGGGTGCTTTTCTCGGCCGTCGGTACCAGCGGACAACGCTGCACCAGCCTGCGTCGCCTGTTCGTCCACGACGCGGTTTATAATGGCTTTGTTGATAAGCTGAAGGCTGCAGCCGCGAGTATCCCGGTCGGTGATCCGCTGGATACCGCCAATCTGGCAGGGCCACTCATTGACGAAGACGCGCTCAAACGGATGCAAACCGCGTTGGACGACGCCAAAGGCATGGGTGCGAAGATTCACGGCGGCGAACGCCTCGACCGACCCGGCGTCTATGTGCGCCCCGCCATCGTCGAAATGGCAGACCATACGGGACCCGCCCTACGCGAGACTTTCGCGCCAATCCTTTATGTCTTCCGATATTCGATGCTGGACGATGCCATCGCGCTGCAGAACAGCGTTGGCGCGGGGCTATCCTCCTCAATCTTCACGCTTGATCTGCGCGAAGCAGAGCTCTTCCTGTCGGCGTCAGGCAGCGATTGCGGCATCGCCAATGTCAATATCGGCACCTCAGGCGCTGAGATTGGCGGGGCCTTTGGCGGCGAAAAGGAAACCGGCGGCGGGCGCGAGTCCGGCTCCGACGCCTGGAAAGCCTATATGCGCCGCGCCACCAACACGATCAATTACAGTTCCGAGTTGCCACTGGCCCAGGGCGTAAAGTTCGACATAGGCTGAGTGGCGCGCCCTGCAGGAGTCGAACCTGCGACCTCAAGATTAGAAGTCTTGGGGTCCTATTTTCGGGGAGTTTCCTGTGGATTAACTCAGGCCTCTAGAATCCTAGTGTTACTGCCATCGTTCCTTTCTTGTTCTTTCTTGTAATTTCGTAGGCTTGCTGTTAGGGTGATTGCTAAGTGATTGCTGGAGAACGTCGTGCCAAGGTGTAAGGTAACTAAACGCGCAATCGATGCGATTTCAGCAACGGATAGCGCGGTGTTTTTGTGGGACACTGAAAAGCCGGGTTTTGGCGTCAAGATCACTCCAGCCGGAAAGCGGGTGTTTATCCTTCAATACCGGATGGGCGGAAGAGGCGCTGCAACAAAGCGTTATACCATAGGCCAGCTAGGCGCTGGTTGGACTGTCGATCAAGCTGAACGCGAGGCAGGCCGACTGTTGCTCTTGATCGGGCAAGGAGTTGACCCGGCTAAAGAACGCCAACAGACGCGCATCGATGCTATCGACCTCGTGTTCAACAAAGTGGCAGACAATTATTTAGAGAAGCACGTCCGTTCGCTCCGTCCAAAATCCTACAAGTTTGTCGAGCGGACGTTGCGGCTGCACGTCCGGCCTACGCTCAAGGCCAAAAGCCTGCCGGAAATTGACGACATTGACCTGTCGATAGTCATTTCCAAGCTGCCTGCGAAAAGCCTTGCCCTCCGCCGTCACGTCTATGCTGTGGTGCGCCACCTTTTTGTGTGGGCAAAGGGCGAGGGTCTAATACGAACAAACCCCTTTACTGACATGAAGGCACCTGAAACGCCCAAGGAGCGGGAACGGGTGCTTGATGACAGAGACATCAAGACGGTGTGGCAGGGCATGGGTGAGGTGCCTTATCCTTTCGGTCCTTGGGCACGCCTGCTGCTGGTATTGGGGCAGCGCCGTAACGAAGTTGCCGCGCTTGATTGGCGCGAACTTGATCGAACTAACGGAGAGTGGATTTTGCCCGCAGGTAAGGCGAAAAACGGGAAGGCGCATCTAGTGCCGCTTTCGTCCTTTGCTATTGAACTGCTGGACGGATTGGCTGGCGACGAAGAATGGCCGGAGCGTGGTCTGGTTTTTACCACCAACCGCAAAACACCTGTTTCCGGCTTTTCAAAAGCGAAGCGCAGTATCGACGCGAAGATCGTTGAAGCCATCACGGTGAAGGCTGCTGCCGAAAGTGCAGAGCCGCACCAACTGGAGCGATGGACCTATCATGACTTACGCCGCACGATGGCAACGACAATGCAACGGCTGCGGATTGCTTCCGAAGTTATTGAGGCATGCGAAAACCGCATAGCTGGGGAATCCAAGAAGGGTTCGGCCAGCGCATATCAGCTATATGACTATGCCGACGAAAAGCGCCACGCAATGCAGGCATGGGGCGAGCACTTGCGTGGTGTCGTTATAGATAGAGGTTCGAACGTGGTTCCGCTCGTCATCAAGGCGGGCTGAGCGGGCGGCGCGGCTAGGGTAGCTCCTGAACGGCGGTCCGCAACGCCAGCCGTGTCGCCTTTTTATTAACTGCGGACGCCAGCGGAGGCGAGATGATAGATAAAAGTTTTGATCGGGGTCCTATTGCAGACGGTATCGTTGCACAGCATGCCTATGATATTCGCGAGACACTGCATGGCACTGTTGATGGCGTAGCTATCGATTTCCGGCACGAATTGCTGGTTCCTGGTGAATGGAAGCCATACCCCCAATGGCACGTGTGGGGGGACGGTGGCCCTAATATAAGCATCTTGCTCCCAGAAGAGGGTGCCCACTCTGATGAAGAGTTGCGTGAGGTCAAAGGTATCTCGCCAGACTTTCCGATACTTCGCGCCGAGGCGGGGGACACTATCTTTGTGGCGGATGCGCAACGGGTCGAACAGGATCGCGCTTTTGACCACCCGCATGACCGGGAATACAGATATGCACGGTTAGTGCTTCGCAAGCCGGACGGGTCCACGGTTGAAGCACCTGCACTTATTGGGTTTGTCGGTGCCCTGAGTGTGAGGGGGGCAATCGAACGTGATGTGTTTGACAATGTTCTAGAGCGTATTCGCCGTCACATTGGTGTCGGTTCACTCTACGACGAGATGCCTGATTATTACGAATTTAATGAAGCCGCAAAAGTATTGGCTGAAGCCGAGAAGGCGAAGGTGGAGTTATCTAGACATGCGCAGAAAGCGGGCAAAACTGCGCATCATTCCTACTCCACGCTACAAGATTACATCGAACTATTGCCTGTTGAGCATAGAACTAAGTTTTCCGCTGTGTTGCGAGTGTTGCTAAGTTCAGCGACTAGGGCGGGCTTTACATTGGCGAAAATGGAGGCGCAACAGGCTGAGCGAGTAGCCGCCGCGCCACTAAGGAATTTGGAAAAAGCGCAAGCCGCAAGGCGCGATCCGCGCAGGATTGCTGAAGCATCTGCGTTATGGGCTAAACATCCGCGTGCTACTACAAATTGGATCGCAAAGAACATCGCGTTGCCGGATGATGACGTATCTTCTGTTTCGCGTTCGATCAAACACCTTGCCCCTTCTACTTCGCCGTCCTTCAAGGGGTAGTCGGACACTAAATTCGTGACCGTATGACAATGCACCGAATGGTCAGGACACTGCACTGTTTGGTCACGACAATGCACGGCTTCGATAGTGGTTTACGGCCTTTTTTCGTCTTTTTTCGCCTGACCGGCAGGGTTGCCGGATTGCAGGAGATGAAAATTGATCCAGACTGTAGAACACCTTTGGGATGAAAAGGAATATGCGGCTTACCGCAACATGCCTGTGTCGTCCGCGCAGAAGGAACGCCATTACGGCAACGGCCCTCCCTACATCAAAACACGGCGTCTAGTTCGCTACGATCCGGCCGTAGTCCGGTCATGGTTGGCGTCGCACACTGTCCAATCGACAGCGGAGGCGGCGTGAACGATGCGCTATCATGCAGCGGGGTCGCCGCCCCATAATGGCAAAAGCCGCCCGGAGGCACAAACTCCGAAGCGGCTTCACGTTCCAAACCCGGCAGCTTGGGGAATAACTGATACCAGAGAACAGCGAAAACTTCAACTCTTTGGTGAAGCTGTTATTCGGGCCATCGAAGCCCATCGTCATCGCAAGATGCGCCGTGCAGAAACTAACGCTCTTGGAAACGCCTTCCGGTCTGGCGGTGCGAAATGAGCCAAGCAATCTTGCGCAAAATCGACGCGCTCAAAGCGGTTCACCGTTCGACGGATTATGACGGAGAGGCTGATGCGGCAATGCTGGCAATCCGCCGTCTGGAATCCCGCCTACCTGCTGCACCGTCCGTCCAGCGTGTGGGCCTTCTCGGTTCGTGGCAACGGACGGCATGGCTGCTGATGCTATCCGGCATGAAGTGGAGCGAACGCGAACGCGACTTTCTGGAATCCATGCGCTGCAAACGATCTGCGCCTAGCGAACGTCAAAATGCGTGGCTGCTGGATTTAGAGAGGCTCGCCAAGGCCAAGCGACCGGAAGGGGGCTGGCTATGATGCATTCCGCAAGGATAGACTTCGGGGCGCTTCGCCAAGAAAATTCACTGGTCGATGTTGCAAACGCTAGCGTCAAGCTCATCAAGTCCGGCCATGAATTTAAGGCCTGTTGTCCATTTCACAGTGACAGGACGCCCTCGCTAACGCTGTATCCGTCAAAGGCGGGTTGGCGCTGGCAATGCTTCGGCTGCGGCCTTGGTGGTGATGTTATCGATTGGTTGGCTGCGCTGCACCGCCTGCCTGTTTCGGACGCTGCAAGGATGCTGGCGGGTGGCAACGTGCCTTCGGTCCATGTTGCCACGCCTCCGCCTGCTGACAAGGCTCACAAGGGCGATCAGGCGCGTAAGCTCTGGGCTGAAGCACTGCCTATCGCCGGGACGCCTGCCGAAACATATCTGCGGCGGCGCAATATCGACATTGGATTGCCTGACTGCCTGCGGTTCGCTCGGCTTCGGTTCGCAGGTGAAGTGCGACCAATGCTGATTGCGGCGGTCGCTGGTCCAGACAATCGGGTGCAAGCCGTGCATCGCATTGTTCTCAAGGATGATGGCAGCAAGGCCGATCTGGACGGCGGCAAGGTCAAGTTTAGCCTTGGCCCTGTCATGGGTGGTGCAATCCGCCTGACGGGTTCCGCCAATGGGATGCTTGTTTGCGTCGGTATCGAGGACGGCCTGACGTTGCTGCAACAACAAGCGCAAGCGGTGTGGGCTGTCACTGGTGACGTTGCCCTGTCTGCCGTCAAACTGCCTGCTGGCGTTCGATCTGTGGTGGTTGCTCATGACAACGATGCAAGCGGCAAGGCTGCTGGCAAAAAGGCTGCTGGCACGCTGGCCAGTGAAGGTCGGCAAGTGCGCCTTATCCGGCCCATCCCCCCCTTCAAAGATTTTAATGAGGAAATAACGCAATGACTGCGACAATCCATGACCGCGTGAACGGCGCGGAAGTTCATTCGATATTTGGCCAGATTGACGCCTCGGTGTTGTCTGCTGGTCGGAGGGATGCTGTTGCAATGCCGGGAAATATATTCGGCCCGGCATGGGGGATGGTGTGCGACTTCGCCAATGGGGCGGGTTGTCCACCTGATTACGCTGCCATTGCTTTCCTGTCGGCTTGTGCGAGCCTGATCGGGGGCAAGCGTCGGGTTATGCCTTACAGTGGCGTCTCTCAATGGTCTGAACCTTCAATTCTTTGGGTGGCTGCTGTTGGTGACCCATCCGCCAATAAATCTCCCGGCCTTGATGCGATTACGGCACCGCTGCGCAAAATGGAAAAGGCCATTGCAGAAAATCATAAGGACACGTTGCGCGATTGGGGCGGCACGGTTGAACGCGCCAAGGCCGTCAAGGATGATTGGCAGGGTCTGGTCAAGGCGGCGGTCAAAGATGGCTTACCGACGCCCGCCATGCCCGCTGATGCTGTTGCGCCTGATGAACCTGCGCGCCGTCGCCTGATAGTCCAGGACGGAACGCCGGAAGCAGTTGCCTCCATCCTCGCGGCCAATGATATCGGAACGTTGCACTTCCGCGATGAATTGGCGGGCTGGCTGTCGTCTTTCGACCGATATAGTCCGGGCGGTCGTGAATTTTGGCTGGAGGCCTATGGCGGGCGTCCCTTTGTTATCGATCGCAAAAGCGCTGGTTCGGTAACGGTCAACTTTAACGGGGTGTCGGTGCTAGGCGGTGTCCAACCGGAAAAGCTGGCAGATACATTGCTTTCATCTGTAGATGACGGTCTTGTTGCGCGATTCCTGTGGGCATGGCCTCAAGCAATCCCTTTTCGCCGTCCCTCGTCATCCGGCAATGAATCGCAGCTGCAAACAATATATGAACGGCTTGACGGTCTGGCTTGGGGGCAAGATGAATTTGGCGCTGACGCTGCGGTCAAGTTGCACCTGACAAGCGATGCTGCTGATGTCTTTGACCATTGGGGCGCTGAAAATGATGACGGCCTAGAGGATGCGGGCGCGTTGTATAAATCGTTCTGCGGTAAGCTGCGCGGAATGGTGCTTCGGATTGCCTTGGTGTCGGAGCATATCAAGTGGGCTTGGCAGGGCGGGCAAGAGCCGCGCCTTGTGTCGGTTGATACGGTCGGGGCGGTGTGTGAATTTATCGAACAATATGCAAAGCCGATGGCGCTGCGGGTGTTTGGTGACGCTGCGCTCCCACCTGTCGAACGCAACGCTGCTACTTTGGCTCGGTATATCACGCGGCATAAGCTGGACAGCTTCAACGCACGGTCGTTGCGCCGCAAGGCAGGCTATACGGGACCGAAACAGCCAAAGGCGCAAGAGGAAGCGCTGGAATTGTTATCTGAATGCAACTGGATAATGCCCGCGCCGCAACGTGCTGGCGAGAATGGAGGCAGGCTGTCGGCGGACTATATCGTCAATCCTGCGGTGCATCTGTGATGGTGAACGCGGCACAAGCCCCTCGTGCCAATAGTGCCAATAGTGTCAAAAGGGGGGCTAATGGCACTAATGACACTAACGGCATTGGCTCTGCCGTCCTTCGCCTGCAAACAATGCCCGCTCCGAATTTCTCCGGCTTCTCGATCTGGCCGCGCCTTGTTGCCGATGCGGTGTGGTTGCATGAAAGCGGGCGCGCTGCGGAAGCGATGGCGGCGGGCTGGTCGGTGCCTGAATTGTTCGGGTGGTCTGCTACTACCTGGCAATCGTTGACGTTCTGGTTGAACGGTGCGCGGTCGCTGGTGGTGGGTGAAGCGTTTGACGGTCCAGTTCATACGCGGTGGGCTTGTAAGCGTAGGCATGGTGAACGGCGGTTCTTCATCCGCAACGCTGCTGCGGAATTGCCCGATGACCTTGTGCTGCTGTGGGACATCGGGGCGTTATGATAATTATTCCCGCGGTCCTTCATCATAATACTGCATTACGGCTTTATCGAAACCCATTTCGATGATCATTCCTCTCGAAAACCCTGCGTTCTTCGCGCTGATTTTTGCGTTCGCATACATCGCCGATGCCTTCATCCTGTCTGCCACATCTGCTGCCTCGTCATCTGCAAGCTCGGCAAGATATTCAAGATTTTTCGAGTTATACCTTTTGGGATGTGGCAGCTTAGCAAGACGCAGGTCGTGCAGCGCTGCGCTCTTTATAAAGTCTTGGTCTGTGAGTTTTGATAACACCATCGTTCCGAGAAAACTGCGGATGCCGATAACTATCGCAGCGACCCATAAAATGGCCAAAAGGATTAAGGCACTTTCCAATATTGATGTGCCGTCTGAGTAATTGAGATAAACTGCGAACGCTGTGACGACACCGATATCTACGATGAAGTTGGCAATGATAGCGCGCCAAAACACAGCTTTTTTAAAATCATGTGCTTGCATAAAACACTCCCCAATTCACAAAGGCTAGCAAGGATGGAGGGTTCAGTCATGTCTGAAAAGCGCAAAAGGAAACCCCGCCAATTCTGAAGGGGCCAATGCTAATGAAGGCTGATACAGATTGCCAGATTGTGGCGCAGCAGCGCGACCCGGTTACCGCGCTGCTGCTGGCTTCCTTTTGGACGGGAAGTTATGTTCGGTATAACCACGAGTCTTACGCGCTCAAATTGCGCAGATTACATGCGCGAAACGCTGTTGATTTGTAGTGACGGTGTGTCAGCGAGTCTTCGGTAAGGTCGCCAATGCTCTCGCTACCTCAGCGTCTACGTTTGGCGTTGCGGCTCCTTGCGATGGCATAACTTCAACACCGGCTTGTACCGGGGTCCGTCTTGATATGGACCTGTTTTTTAGTTCTTCTGTCGCAGCTTCGCAAAGAGCGGTATAAGCTCCGCATTGCACGAGCGTGTCGAGATCGGCTTGGGATATCTGCATCGAGCCACGGCCAAGTTTCATTTTCCGTGCCATCCGAATTTGTAGGTCGTTCGCGTTCACCTTGCATCCTCTCTGAAAGCGAAACCACCCGCCAATTTGTGACAGGTGGCTCCTATTTTGGGCGATAGTAGGTGGTCAGCGCAACGGGAAGGCATCCACGTTTACGCGATTGGCCATGAAGGCGGCATCCATCACGCAATGCCGCTGGTCAATATCCCAAAAGCCTGCGCCGCCTTCGCTGTCTGGCTCGCGCTCGTCTATCGCTTCGCGGTCGTGGGTGTCCTCAAGGTCGGTGTCGCCGTCAAGTTCGTCCAGCCGTTCAATCAATCGCTCTGTGATTGCTGCCAGTTCAAAGCGGGTGAGCATTGGCACGGCCTGCGCGATAAGGTGAAGGGGGAGAGCCTTGCGGCCCTCCCTGATGTTCTGACGGGCGCTCACGCTTCTTTGCCAATGATGCTGGCGCGCAATGCTTCGCGCTGAATGTCTGACAAGTCGTTAAGCATCGCTAGGGCGGAGCGCTTGTCATAATTTGCATGAAGCGTGATTGTCTTGGTGACTGGCTCAAAATCGAAATGGCCGCCGCGCCGCTCAAACTGGCAAAGCCAAACATTGGCACAAAAGGCGGGGGAGACTGTAACGTCTGCAATTCCGGCCAGATCGGCAATCGCGCTGCGGATATGGTCCGCGCTGATGCTTTCGGGCGTGTAAATCGCTAGTTCCAGCTTGGCGATGACAGCGGCAAGGTCTGGCGCTTGGTATTTGAAAACTGCGTCCTGCAATTCGCCTTCAATGTCTGCCAGCCGGTCAACTTCGGCTTCATATTTGTCGGCGTCGTCATCTGGACAAACTGCCTCAACGTCCATTGCGGCGGTTTTCCAATTTTGGAGCGCCGCATAAAAGCGATGCGCGGAACGGTTGTTTTGTTGTAAGTCTGCCATAGTCGTTTCCAATCTCTGTTTGGTTTCGATTAGACTGGCTTGGGGAGTTACCGCTTCCCTCGCCGGTCGCTAGCTACATCGTGCGGCTAGTGATACTGCCAGTATCATGGTAAACGGGCTTGCGTCAACATCTAAATGATACTATTGGTATCAAATGGACAGACGGCAATCACGGATGGCGCTTTCTGCGCTTTATTGGACACTTGACGATCTGGCGGCGAAGTCTGCCGTCCCTCGTATCACTGTGGCGCGGTTCCAATCCGCCAATGATAGCAAGCCAGTTCCGGAACATCATATTAAGGCAATGCAAGACGCTTTCGAGCGCGCTGGCGTTCAGTTCTCTCGCAAGGGCGCGCTGCTGGTCGTGGCCGTGCCTCAATAGTGATTGCGCTGCGCTGGCAACACTTCTAATTGTCGAGCGTGACTGAAAGCGGCCTAGACATTAATCTTGTGAGCCTGACGCGCAACCTTGGGACGGTCGTTCTTTTTGTTGCTGGGTTCTATTGGTGGCGCGTGTCGTTCGGGTCCGAGAACGCTTACAAAGCCAATATGAAACAAGCGGCCTTCTTCACGGCAATCGGCTTTTTCCTTTATGGCCTGTCGTTGTTGTCGCAGGCTCTATAGCCACCGCGCCGCAAAGCCATTTTAAGCCCGCTACAGACTCAATCCAAAATTTGGCTTCCTGACAGCCTGCGCGGCTCGGTTGACTCTGTGTGAGTCCTGAACGGTCATTTAGCCGCTATCCGGGCTTATCCCCTCGTTTGATCTGCAAATTCAGGTGCAATGCAGCGCTCCGAATTTTTGACACCCTTAACGCGCGCACGATAGGTCCGGTTCGGTCCTTTTTTCTTGACAATCATGTATCCCGAAAGTAAGACAGCATTACTGTCCTATTTAAGAGGCGATTATGAGCGGTTTAGTCCATGACGTTCCTGTCCGGTTTCGCGTCAACAATGCAATTTTAGCCAAGGCTCAAGCAAAGGCCAGTTCCGAGGGAATGAGCCTATCGGAATTGATGCGCTCGGCACTGCGCCGCGAGTTGAAAAATTGACAGCGCCGCAATCCTATCCTGACGTTAGCCTAAGCCTCGGCGATATTCTCGCCGCTTTGCTGCACCCAGCGATCTCTGATGAGGATGCGATGATCTACGCGGGAATGAGCTTGGCGCGCTCGGTCACAAGCGCACTGGAAGCTGATTTCGAGGACGTTTGGCGCATTATGACGCATTTGCCTGAAGGCTATCTGCGCTTGCTGGAAAGCCCTGAGGGTTGGGCTGCGCTTAGCGCGATTGTCTCAGCTGACTTGGGGATTTTATCTGTTCCGGTCAATCCGGCGATACACTGAGGGGGAAGCGTAATGAATCCATATAACAGTTTAGCGATGCCTGACATTGCCGGAAGGGCGCAAGCCTCTTTCCAAAAGGGCGTTGAAATTGGCACGACGATGCGCGACCGCCATCAACAGCGGGACGCACTGGCGGGTCTTGCTGCCAACCCAGACGATACGCAGTCACGCAATGCGCTGCTGGTGGTCAATCCTGAGTTGGCTTTGCGGGTGCGCGATGGTCAAAGGCAGGAAGCGAAATATCAAAACGGGCAAAAGTTCGACGCTGCAGCGCGTAACTATTTTGCACCGAACGCGCTGCTTCCTCAACCTCCAGCGATGCCGGGTGCAATGCCCATTGCTGGCCAGCCGCAAGCCGGTCAGCCTGTCCAGCCTCAAGCGGCTCAACCGCAAATGAGCGCGCGGGATAAAGCCTTCCACGAAATGGCGGCGATTGACCCTGTGCGCGCCATGAAAATTGATAGCGACGCGCGCAATCAAGCCCTTGAACGCCTGAAGGCGCTGGACGATGTTTATGATCTGGCGATTGAGCGGCTGGGCGGTGCTGTCGATGAAGATAGCTATCAGGCGCTATTGGCTGACGTTGGCCCTCGTTTCCAACAGTTCGGCTATGACGTTTCGACTATCGCGCCGCCTAACTATCCCGGCCCTGATGGCATCCGTGCGCTGTTGCAATCGTCCATGACGGCAAAAGAACAGATAGCGGCTCTGGACCGCCGCGACCGTGCGGAATGGGACCAGCAAGACGATACTATGGACAATGCCCGGGCTGATCGGGAGGCGTCCAGCCGTATCGATACCCGCCGCCGTGGTGCTGCCAATGCTGAACGGCGAACGCAGATTACTGCAAGCCGTCCTGTGGGCCGTGGTGGCAAGGCTCCCAAGCTGACTGCCACGAATCCGGCAACGGGCGAGACAATCACGCTCAACACGCGCGGCCAGTGGGTCGATAAAAACGGCAAGCCTGTTCAGTGAATAGCCCCCCTGCTCCGCCTCCCGGCTTTGAAATAAACCCACTTCCTGATGCCCGCAAGAAACGGGTCGGGGCAGGCAAGGGCAGGCCTGAAGCGCCTGCGCCTGTCGTCGCGCCTGTCTTGGGGCAGGTGTCAGGTGTTGTCGATGGCGACACGGTGCGGACGCAAGGCGGGCCTAATGCTCGGATATATGGGGCGGATGCCTTCGAGCTGAACCAAAATGCGCTGATCGCTGGCAAGCCCGTCCCTATTGGCGATCAATCGCGAAATGCTTTGCTGCCTCTTGCCAAGCCTGACGCTGTAACGGCTGCGGCTGGTCCGCCGTCCTATGGGCGGCCTGTCGTAACGCTTAACCGTGGCGGAGTAGATGCTGGCCGTTCGCAAATTGAGCAAGGGTTGGCGCTGCCTGCACCGCAGTTCATGCAAAACGACCCCACACGCATGAAGGATTATATTGACGCGCAACGGGGCGCTATCGGTGCTGAACGCGGCGCTTACGCTGGACAATATCAAGAGCCAGCCGATTACCGCAAGCAAGGGTCTGCTGCGCCAATGACGGGCAAGGTTCCAATGACTGCGCCGCAATATAGCGAATATGTCCGCCTAATGCGTAACCCCAAGACGTCGCCCGAACAGCTTGACGCCTTCGCTGCAAAGCATGGGCGGTCGCTAGGCAATGCACCTGAATTACTCTCCTTTATGCGCCGCAACCCGCGCGCAATCGTCAACGGTGTCTGGCAACAAGAGGACGTGCAAGGCGTTCCGGTCGTCAAGGATGGTCAGAACGTGGTTGTTCGTCACCTTGGCGCGCTCAATGAAGGCATTGCGGACACGCTCGGCGCTCCGGTCGATCTGGTCAACACGGGGCTGGGCGGCTTAGACTATGTTGCGGACAAGATTTACGATGATGGGGTTCGGCTATCGAGCGACAAGCCGTTTCTCGGCTCTGAATCAATCCGCGATGGCTTTCACGCTGTCGGCATTGGCCAAACAGATGAAAGTTTTGCTCCTCGGTCAACGCTTGAAACCTACACGCAAGCGGGCGCTCGGGGTATCGGTCAAGCTGCTGTCCCCATCGGCGGCACTGTGGCGGCTGGCAGTCGTCTTGCCCTGCGCGCTCCCTCTGCGCTGACGGCGGCAAGCCCTGCACGGCAAGCGGTGCGGGGAACGCTCGTTGATACAGCCAAGGCTCCTGCTATCGCTGCTGCTACCGAATTTGGCGGCAATGTCGGGGCCAATGTCGCGGGTGAGGCTGCTAATCAATTCGCTCCGGGCAATCCGATCGCTCAAGTCGCTGCACAAACGATAGGCGGTCTGGCTGGCGGTGGCATTGGTTACGGTGCAACGCGCCGCAATGTCCCTGCGCCGCCTGCCGGTTTCCAGATTGCGGACGATATGCCCGCTGACGCTCTGGCTGTTAATACTGAAGGAATAATGCCTGACACGGTAGCAGCTAACAATGTGGGGCTAGATGCCCCTGCGGTGCAGTCTGAACGCCTGCGGGACGTTATCGACGTGGCGCGGCCTCAATCCATGACGCAACCGCTGACGGAGGCACAGATGCAAGCCCGCGCGCAAAATGTCGCGCCGGGGGACGTCCTGCCTATCGCGTCCAATGAAGTCGGTTCACTGGATGAATTAACGCAGGCCAATGCTGGCCTATACCCGCCTGTCAAAGCGCCGGATGAATCGAAGCTGCTGACATCGCAACGCCTGCAAACGGCGTCGGGTGGCGTGGCTGCAAAGCGCGGGCCTGTCGATCTGGTTACATGGCTGCGGACGCAAGGCGGGGTGCAAGACCAAGGCCGCGAATTGTCCACAATGGGCGTGACCAATGCCAGCCGGGATTTTGACTTTGCCAAGGGTGAACAGCGGTTCGGCCCTGTCGTGAATGAAAACGGTCTGCGCCTCGATGAAGCGGCGCAACGTGCATGGGAGGCGGGTTATTTTCCCGATATGCCGGAACGTCCAACGGTTGCCGAATTTCTGGACGCGCTGGACGATACCTACAAGGGCAACAATCGCGCCTTTCTGCCTGATGACTATGCAGAGATTGACGCTTTCGAGAACGCGCGCGCAACGCGGGAGCAAGTCGAACGGTCGCCTGTGCCGCTATATGCGGATGAAGGCCAGCCGGTCGGCCTCAATGATTTGGAAGCGAACAGCCCGCCAATAGAAGCCTATGAAGATTGGCCTGACGGTGGGCCTGACTTTGCTGGCAACATCAACCTGAAGAAACTGGAAAGCCCGCAAGATATTGCGCGCGCTCTGGCTCAAACGAATAACCGCGTGGGCTTTGATGCCGCAACGCGGGGCCGTGTCACGCAAGCCGAAACGGAACGGCTGGCTAGTGAATTGGGCATGACTGCTAACAATCTGCTGACGCGCCGCAAGGGGCAGGCATTGAACGCGGAAGAGGCCCTAGCCGCCCGTCAGATATTGGCGAAGTCCGGTAACGAATTGGTCAACATGGCGCGCAAGGTCAAAGGGATGGAAAATCCCGGCGATGATGTGCTTGCTGATTTCCAGACTGCTTGGGTTCGCCATGCTGCAATTCAGGAACAAGTCGCGGGCATGACTGCGGAAGCTGGGCGGGCGCTGCAACAGTTCCGAATGATGGCCAGCGCGCGGGACGTGAATGGATCTGTGCTGGCCGCAATTGCCAAGCGCGGGGGCAGTCCTGAAAATGCACGCGATGCGGCTGAAACGCTGCTGGATGCATTCGAAACGTCGCCGGGGCAGTTCAATACGCTGACGCGGGACGCGCTCAAGCCCAAGTTCAAGGATAAGCTGATTGAGCTTTGGTATAATTCGCTTTTGTCGGGGCCTCAAACGCACGTTGTCAACATCGTTTCAAATACGCTTACATCGCTAGGCCAGTTGCCAGAACATATGACGGCGGCGGCTATTGGTGGAGGTCGGGCGCTTGTTGCGCGCAATCAAGTTGACCGTGTGCTGTTCGGTGAAGTCGGCGCACGTGCTGTCGGCCTGATGGCAGGCACAAGGGAAGGGCTGGCACAAGCTGCGCGGGCCTTCAAAACTGGCGAGCCTTCGGACTTTGTAACCAAGGTTGAAGCGCAATCACAAAAGGCAATCTCCGGCCTCAAGGGTGAAGTGCTTCGGATTCCAACGCGGGCGCTGACTGCGGAGGATGAATTATTTAAGGCAATGGCGCGCCGGATGGAATTGCACGGCCTCGCGGTTCGTGAAGCTGGCAAGGAAGGGCTAAAGGGCGATGCTGCCCGCAAGCGCGCTGCTGAATTGGTTGCCAACCCCACGGACGAAATGATGGAACGCGCTTTCGATTATGGTCGTTACCTGACTTTCCAGCGTCCGCTTGGTCCAGCCGCGTCTAAAATATCGGCTTTCACTGAAGCCATGCCGATTGCAAAGCTAATCCTGCCCTTTGTTCGGACGCCTACCAACCTGATAAAGTTCTCTATCGAGCGTTCCCCGTTCGCGCCGCTGCTCAAGGAATGGCGCAAGGATATAGGGGCGGGCGGTGCACGTCGTGACCTTGCCGTTGCCAAGTCGATTGTTGGCACTGGTCTTGGTGCGGTCATTGCTGAAATGGCTGCTAACGGCATGATAACGGGCGGGCCTCCGACTGATCGCGGGCGTGAAAACATGATGCGCGCTAACGGCTGGCAACCCTACAGCTACAAAGTTGGGGACAAATATTATTCCTATTCGCGCCTTGACCCGTTCGCCACGACTATCGGGGTAGCTGCGGATATGGCGACAAAATATGACGGACTCTCTGACAGCCAGCGGGATGACGCGGCTGTAATGGTGGTCACGTCGATTATGGCGAACCTGTCGAACAAGACTTGGCTTTCAGGCGTGTCGGATATGATGGAGGCGATCAATGACCCTCAACGCTATGCTGCTGGATTTGGTAAGCGTCTGGCTGGTTCACTGGCTGTCCCTACTGGCATCAACCAGATCGCGCGCACGGTTGACCCTGTGGCGCGTCAGAGGGACGGCTATACGGACGCAATCGCCAACCGGATTCCTGGGCTATCTGATAACCTGTTTCCGGTTCGCAATGTCTTGGGCGAGCCTATCGTCAGTGAGGGGGGCGTTGGCCCTGATATTCTCTCGCCTGTGTGGGAATCGACTGACCGCAATGACCCTGTGATTGAGAAGCTCCTGAAAGCCCGCATCAGCATCAACAAGCCACAGCGGGACGATATGCCCGCAAAGGATTGGGACGCCTATCAGGAAGCCGTGGGACGCAACGCACGGCCTGCACTGTCGGCTTTGGTCCTGCATCCTGCATTCGATGGGCTGCAACAGGGCGAACAATTGAAGGCGGTTCGCAAAGTAATGGCGACGGCACGCAAGGATGCGAAGGCAGAATTGTTCGGCGGCAAGGCTCCCAAGGGGGCGGGGCTGACTATTGCGCCGCAAGTCCCGGACGCAATCCCCAAAGCCAATGCTGCGACAAGCCAGCCGGATAAGCGGGACGTTTACGGGACGCTCGTCAATTCGATTCCCGGCGTGGTGGCAACGTCTGGCTTCCGCGATAGGCCATATCAAGAGGATATGAAGCGGCGCGGCTATAACCCTGCCGACAATAGCGGGCATCTGGACGGCTCAAGCCTCGACCTGAAACCGCCTCCCGGCAAGTCGATGGGCTGGCTCAAGGGGCGGGTTCGTTCGATCTATCCTAATGCAAAGCTGCTGGATGAAGGCGACCATCTGCATAGCACGTTTCCCGGCTGGTTCGGCGCACCGACGCTGGGCAATGCCAAGGCTGTGGGGCTTCGCAATCCAAACCGTGAAGCGCCTCCACCTCCTGCGGGGTTTGTTATCCAATGACCGAACGCCATGCTGGTCACTTTAAACCGGGGCAGTCTGGCAACCCTGCCGGAAAGGCCAAGGGAACGCGTCACAAAACCACGCTTGCTATTGAGGCGCTAATGGAAGGCGATGCGGAAGCAATAACGCAAAAGGCAATCGAGATGGCAAAGGGTGGGGATGCTACCGCAATTCGCATGTGTCTCGACCGCCTTGCGCCGCCTCGCAAGGATGCTGCCGTGTGCTTCTCCCTGCCGCCTATCAAGACGATTGCCGATGCTGTCGAAGCATCCAGTGCGTTGCTTGCGGCAATCGCTGACGGCGATGTCACGCCCGATGAAGGAAGCCGGATCATGTCGCTGCTAACATCGCATAAGGTTCTGGTTGAAACTGGCGAGTTTGAGCGCCGACTGGAAGCATTGGAGGGTAAGAAATGAGCATTCGCCAACGATTAAATGCGCTGGAATCTAAGGACTCTTCAGGCCATCCTCACGTTGTGCTGTGGACGGCGGGGCAGTCGTTCGCAGATGTATTGTCAGTCTCATCAAAGCATGCAGGAGCCACGTCGCGCCTTTTGATTGAATTGGCGTTTGTCGGCGATGGTCCGCTCACGCCGGAACATCTCGCGGAGCAGGTTAAGGCCCATGCTTGGGCGGATGAATTGGAGGCAGTATGAGGGGAATGCTGAAACGACTAAGCGATCTGGAATCCTTACGCGGCGCGCCTGTGAACGGGCAGATCGATCTAGATGCTCTAACCGATGATGAGTTGGACCGACTAGAGGGAATCGCAGCTAAGCACGAATCAGGCCTTTTGATTGAAAACATGTCTTCGGTAGACTTGTGCTTTATCGCCAGCCTGCCGGTGATAGCATGAGGCCGCTTGTGAGACGCTTAAAGGCGCTGGAGGGCGGGCGGGTTTCAAGCTACGACCTGTGGACGGACGCACAGCTGATTGAGCGGATGAATGAAATCACCCTCGAACTTCGCCCCTATGGGTTAGACTTCCCCATGCTCGACGGCGGACCAGACGATGCAGACCGTCTTCATGTTACCGAAAAACTGCTCTCCATGACCATGGCCGATCTCGATGCACGGTATCCTTTAACGCACTAGGAAGCGACCTATTGGCACTATTGACACTAATGGCACGCTGTCCCTTGGTGTTCTCTCCAAAGGTTACTCGGGGAGATACTCGACAACTATCATGCGCGTTATAGTCTTGCTGCCTCCTCCGGCAAACATTCCGCCAAACTGCCCGGTTCCGACCGATCCACTGCTGCCAGCCTCATCTTGGCTTTGAATTATAACGGCATGCCCGCCAGCTTTCTTGACCTTTTTTGCAATGTTGGGGCTTCCTATCGCTTGCCCGCCGTCCCAAGCCTCGTCTCGCTTATCTTGAACGAATCCAATAACTTTATAGCGACGGGGTGGCGTGCCGGTGGTCCAATAATCGATACCGTTCTTGGTGATTTTGGTGCCGCCAGTGCCAACAGCAATTTGCTCTGGCCCTTCATAAGTCGCAAAATCTACCTTTGCTTGGGCGAATGATGGGGAAGTGAACAGCGCAGCAATGGCTGCAACATATAGGACCTTGGGCATAAACTTACTCCGTGTAGGCTCATCAATATACCAATGTTCAGCTTAGTGGGAAAAAAAGATTTGCGATTAAACAGTGACTTGCTTCCCTTGTTTTTCCTATAAGATTCAGCTATATATGTTAATGAGACGACCAACGCCGGAACCCCCTAAGCATCCGCGAGGTTGCAGCGATTTATCGTCAACATGGGCCGGGGGGTCGTCTCACTTTTCCGAGAATATTTGCTGAAATTCCGTCACATGCGCGTCATCGGCAAGTAATTCATAGGAAGGCACAACCTTTGCTCCGTAGCTAAGGAACTTACCCTTTCTCGAATAAACATTGTCCCTAACGGTTTTCAAATATCTGGTTTCAACATTCCCGTAAAAATCCGGCTCCAGCGCAGCGTTGATACCAGAAGTCACAATGTCAGCCAGTTGCAGGCCATAGCGTTCCCGTTGATGGTATGCCTGCACGCCTTCAACATCGATGACCGGCCAGTGTATGCGTATATCAGGGTTATCCGCGTTTCGGAGGTGGTGAAGGTAATTTCGAAAGTCGTCGTAATTCATGTTGCCACGCCGGGCGAAATTGATCTGCACGCGCCCATCCCCCTCTTTCACTGACGGGCGGGTGTCGCGACAGAGCCATGAAATCCTCTCGATGAGATAACGAGACATATAATGATAAAATTGGTTCTTTTGGGTGTAGGTGCCGTCCGGCGCGGTCGGCTTATTCGCAAAGACAGTAATGCTGCGATATGGCCGCCCGGCTATGGCATTCATTGCCATTACGCGTTGGGCGTGATCCATATCAGCGAAGTGTAGTGGCTTGCTTCGTTTTTGTGCGGGCATTTGAGCAACGATGGATTTTGCAGTCGCAACAAAATCTAGATCACGAGACAATCTCCAAACTACGGCACCGATACTGAACCAATGAGATGCTCCACCCTGCTTTCCTGCCTCTCGAAACCGGCCGGGAAAGCCGTCGTCGCCTGCCTCGTCAATATATGCTATAAAACTATGAGCCATGCCTAAGGGTGGCTGCCGGTGTCAGCGGAGTCAAGTTGCCCTAGTTAGCGAACGATCAGCGTAAGATTGAGCAATCAACACCCGTTAAAATTGATACCGAAAAATATCGTCATTATCGGTTTGCGAAATCTCTCAGTTGGCTTGCGTGATAGCATCGGCTTACGGCCCGTTCCACGCCGCCAAACCTTGGCCCGTGATTGCTATGTGATTGCTAGTCTATTCTGGCAAATCTCGCCTCCCTCGCAGACTGGCAGAAATACTGGCGCGCCCTACAGGAGTCGAACCTGTGGCCTCAAGATTAGAAGTCTCGCGCTCTATCCAGCTGAGCTAAGGGCGCGCGCTGGGTGCGCAATAACCGCTTTGCGCGATGCTGCAAAGCGGGATATGGCAGCCGCATGAGCAATCCATCAATCGAAG
>JAGNSY010000101.1 GCA_017987825.1 Sphingorhabdus sp.
AGCGCAATGTTGAGCAAGCGGCTCGCCAAGCTCGCATTGAAAAGCGATACCCGTATTTCGGGTGGCTTTGGCGCGATCACAGAGCTGTTTCAGGCCGCAAAAATGAATATGTTGATGGTCAATGGCAAAGAGGGCGACTGGCAAGGCGCGGCTACCACCGCCGAGCAGGAACTGCGCCGCGCGCTGATGCATGGGTTTACCCAAAGCGAGCTCGACGAGGTCTTGGCTAATAGCGAAAACAGCCTGAAAACGGCGGCATTGCAGGCGTCTTCCGAACAGAGCGGGCAGATCGCCAATCGCATTGTCGATACGCTCAATGACAAGGCGGTGGTTACGACAGCTGCCTATCGGCTGGCCAGTTTCGCCCAGATGAAGCCGTCGATCACGCTCGGCGCGGTCAACGATACGCTGCGCAAGGCTTGGGCGGGCGGGCCCAATTACCTGCACATTTCGACAAAGGAACCGATTGGCGATCTGAAAACGACCGCGATGGCGCTGTTGCAGGACAGTATGAAAGTTGCAGTCGAAGCACCGGCCGAGGCCGTCGCCAAGGCATTCGCCTATGACGATTTCGGACCATCAGGAAAGGTAACAAGCGACACGCGGATCGCCGATCTGGGCATCCGAACGGTGAAATTCGCCAATGGCGTGATGCTCAACATCAAGAAAACCGATTTCGAAGCTGGCAAAATCGCATTTGGCGTTCGTATCGGTCAGGGCCAAAAAGCCTTCCCCGCCGACAAGCCGGGTCTGGGTACGTTTATGTCATCGATGTCGCCACAAGCCGCATTGGAAGCGCATGACTCGAACGAACTGCAAAAGTTGCTCGCCGGGCGCAACATCTTTAACCGTCTGGTCGCGGACGACGCCTATTTTGGTGGCTCGGGCACAACCACCCCGGCCGACGCCGAATTGCAGATGAAGGTGCTGGCAGCTTACACAAAGGCATTTGGATACCGCCCCGAAGCCGATACGCTTTGGAAGAATCTGGTGCCCGGCTTTACCGGCCAGTTGGCCGCCAATCCTATCGGAATTTCGCAGACCAAATTGCCTCGTCTGATGGCGGGTGGCGACGGAAGGATCGGGCTTTCAGAACCGTCCGAGATGATCCAGCGCAACACGGCGGAACTCAAAGCTGTGCTGCAGCCCCAGCTTGCCAGTGGCCCGATTGAGGTAAGTCTGGCCGGTGATATCGACGAAGCCAAGGCCATCGATATGGTCGCGCGCACCTTTGGTGCCCTGCCTAAACGTGGCGGGCTGGCAAAACCGTCTGATACGGCGCTGAAAATCACCATGCCGACAGGAGGCGAACCGGTAACGGTGACCCATGCCGGCAAGGACGATCAGGCTGTTGTTTCGGTACGCTGGGCCACGACCGACGACAGCGACATGCGGTCAGATTTTCTGCGCGACATGCTGGCGGATGTGATGCAAATCCGGCTGACCGATGTGGTACGCGAAGAATTGGGGGCGACCTATTCGCCAATTACCCAATCCTTTGCCTCGGATGCATTCCCCGGTTTTGGCTATATCTCGGTCGATATCGTTGCCGAACCCGGCAAGATGGCAGCGGTCGATGCGGCAATTGGCCGAATCGCCAAGGAAATGCGCGATGCTCCGGTGAGTGACGACCTGCTCACCCGCGCCCGCAAGCCCTTGCTTGAAAAATTCGACAAGGAATCAAGGGAAAATGCGTTCTGGCAAGGCGCTATCGCAACTGCACAGGGCGATCCGAACAGGCTGGATCGCGTGCGGAAAACGCGCGCCATGATCGAAGCCGTCACGGCTGCCGACCTGCAAAAGATCGCGCAACTTTATCTGACCGATGCCCGCAGGAAGGATTTCCGCATCGTCAGTAAAGCGGTCGCTGGACAGTTTGGAACGTCATCCAACTGACGCAAGAAGGGGCGGATCATTGGGATCCGCCCCTTCAAGTTTGCGAAGCAATGCTGGGGAGCTAGCTTCGGCGAAAGCCCCTAACTGGCCGTTGTTGCAGAAATAGGTCAGGCGTCGCCGCTGGCTTCGGGCGCGTTTTTCAGTTCACGCTCCAGCTGCTCGATATTTTCCTTAAGGCTTTTCAGGACATCCTTGCGCACCGATTCGGGGATATCGGCATCGCGCTTGATGCTTTCGCGGGCTTCTTTGAGGCCTTGAATGGCATGAATACGGGCCATCTTGGCATGCGCCTTGGCGCACATGGCGATTTTGACATGCGCTTTCTTGTCGCCGTCCATACCATCGACATTGGTAGTCACCAGATCGCCGTCATTGCATTTGACCTGCACCATGCGCATTTCGACGGCGGGTGCGCCGGGGGGTGCCGGAGGCATCGGGGGCATCACAACTTCGTCGACAACGAAGTGCATATGTTCTGCGTCGGCCGGGTCAGCCAGCTTGCCGTCCTTGTTGACGCGGATGAACATCGCGGTTTTCTTTGAGCCCTCGGCGGCTTGCCATTCAGCCTTGGAACGCGACGCCTCTGCATCGGCGACCATCTTGGCAACATCTGCTTCGCTCATTTCCTTGTTCGAACGCAGGATGATCGTCTTGCCGTCCTTTTCGATTTTCTTGACGAACGGCGTTTCGGCATCTCCAGCCATATCGATTTCGATCGGTTTGCCGTCGCGGTTTTTGACGATAATCACCTTGTGGTTGCGCACCTCGGTCGTCGTGTCAGCCTTGTCCTCGTTGGTCGCCGGTTCGTCCTGCGCGAACACGGGTACCACTGTCGCGGTCAGCGGTAGGGCAATGGCAGTTGCCGCCAGTATCGCCAGTTTGCCGGTCAAACGCCGTCCCTTGCTGGTCTCGTTCATCATCAGTCTCCTCAATCTCTGGATTATCGTTTTAGGATTATTGAGCGCCATCGCAAAAGCAGGCAGCCCTTCGGTGGCTGTGCGCGCAAGGGCACGACCATAGCTCTGGCGGGTGGAGGCATCGGCACCGGCGACAACGCGCGCGTCACAGGCAGCCTCTTGGTCAAAGCGGAAGGCGCTCCACGCCATCCATGCCAGCGGGTTGAACCACATCAGGCACAGGAAAATGAAGGCGGCCATGTTGGCAAAAAGATCACCGCCGCGATGGTGCGCCAGTTCGTGCGCCAGCGCCAGTTCGCGTTCGCGCGGGGAGAATGTGCGGGTGAACTCGCGTGGCACCCCGACATAACGTTTGAACAAGCCAAAAGCGAGCGGGCCCGGAATGCGATCTGTCTGGATGATGCGGATGCCATCGATCACGTCAATCTCACGCGCATCGCTCAGCAACTCCTCGCGCATTGCCGCATAACGATACATCTGGACGATGAAGAGCAGGGCGGCACCGCCGAGCCAGAGCGATAGTGCGACCACCGACCAGTCAATTTCCATTCCCGTTGCTGGCGAAACAGGCGCGCCGGTGACAACAGCTGTAAGGGCTGCTTCGCGGACATTGGCAACAATCGCGCTGTCAGCAGGCAAGGCCGGGGCCGTGACCTCTTTTGTCAGGGTTGGCATGAAAAGCCGGGCGGCAGGCAGCGCCCAGAGGAAATAGGCTGTCCCCGCGCCGAAGTGGCGGGCAACAGGGGTTCGGATGAGAAGCACCAGAAGCAACAACGCACTGGTCGCAAGCAATGTATCGCTCAGCCACTCCGTCATGATTTCATCTCCCTCAGCAGCTTTTCGATTTCGGCAATGTCATCGTCGCTCAGGCTCTGTTGCTCGGCGAGGTGCGCGACCAGCGGCATCAGTTTGCCGCCGAAAAAGCGATCAACCAGACGGCGCGATTCACGCGTGACATAGGCTTCGCGCTGCACCAGCGGCGAATAGAGGAAGCGGCGGCCGTCGAGATGATGGCCGACCGCTTCCTTCGCAACAAGGCGCGACAGCAGGGTTTTCACGGTGGCCAAAGACCAGTCGCGCTGGCGGGCCACTCTGCCGGCAACATCGGTGGCGGTCAGGGGTGCTTCTTCCCAGAGCACTTCCATCACTGCCAGTTCTGCCTCGCTGATACGTTCGGACATCAGAATCACCTTACCTATGTTGCCCCATGTTCGATTACAGGCGTAGTCATATCGATTACGGATGTAAACCATCGCTTCGACAAACGACATCGGTCGGTGGATGAATGGCAAAGGGAGAGCGCGTCAAAATGTCGGCGAATTTTACAGCGCGGCAAAAGTTAACGCTGCCATAATCATCTAAATCATTGTTTTTATTCAGCGTATAAAAACTGGCACGACCACTGCATTAGGATAGATGTTCAACACCCACACGCCATGGACGGGTTGGTTGCTTATCTGGTCTCGCACCAACCCGTCCCGGCACTCCTCAAATCGTTATTTTCGCTTAGGCAGCCAAGCCATGCTTCGCATCGGCGCTGGCAATCGCTGACGGCATCGCGGCGATCCTGTCGCGCCAAGCCTTCAGATGCGCCGCATCGTCGGGCATCGGCTGCCCCACCATCGCGCCGAATTCGACCCAGCAGAACAACGCAATGTCCGCGAGAGTGAAGCTGTCACCCGCCACGAAGGGCTGCGTCGCCAAAAGCGCATCCGCCTGCCGCAAGCCATCCTGCGCATAGGCCTTGTTGCCCGGCGCTGCTTCAGGAACGCAGAGCATGCGGTTCTCAAACATCGGCAGGCCTTCGGCGCTGCGAAAGCCGTTCATCATCGGGCTACCGATGCTGTAATCGATATGGCGGATCGCCGCGCGCACAGCGGCGCGCGCTTCGGGCGTTGCCCCAGCCAGCGGCTTTTCGGGAAAGCGCTCGTCGAGATAGTCGCAAATCACGGTGGCTTCGGAAATCAGGCTGCCATCGTCGAGTTCAAGTACCGGAATGCCACCGCGCGGATGTTTTTTCAGCCATTCGCCCTGCCGGTTTTCACCAGACATGATGTCAACTAGGACGCGGTCGATCTGCAGGCCTTTTTCGGCAAGGTAGAAGAGGACAACTCGGGGGTTGGGGCCAACTGACTGGTATAATTTCATCGTCGCACTCTCCTTTTGCAGTGAAAATTTTATCCGGCGTCCATCCCCGCCAATCGCGCCGATTGATCCTCGGCTATCAGGGCATCGACCATTTCGGCAAGACCTGTGCCTTCCAATATTTCGGGCAGCTTGTGCAGCGTCAGGTTGATGCGGTGGTCGGTAACGCGGCCTTGGGGGAAATTATAGGTGCGGATGCGCTCGCTGCGGTCGCCGCTGCCGACCATTGCCTTGCGTGCTTCGGCCTCTGCTCCCTGCGCCTCTTCGCGTTCCTTTTCATAGATGCGGGCGCGCAGCACCTGCATCGCCTTTTCCTTATTCTTGTGCTGGCTGCGCCCATCCTGACAGGTGACGACGATGCCAGTCGGCGCGTGGGTGATGCGCACCGCGCTATCGGTGGTGTTCACATGCTGCCCGCCCGCGCCCGATGCGCGATAGACGTCGATCTTCAGGTCCTTGTCCTCGATAAGGACATCGACCTCGGTCGGCTCGGGAAGCACCGCAACCGTGGCCGCGCTGGTGTGGATACGGCCTCCGGATTCAGTGACCGGCACACGCTGTACACGGTGGACGCCGCTTTCGAATTTAAGCTTGGCAAAAACGCCCGCGCCAGACACGCCTGCGACAATTTCCTTGAAACCGCCAACGTCAGACGCGCTCATCGAAATTGGTTCGACCTTCCAGCCCTGCGCCGCTGCGTAGCGTTCGTACATCCGGTACAGATCGCCAGCGAACAGCGCCGCCTCGTCCCCGCCGGTGCCTGCGCGGATTTCGAGCATAGCCGAACGTTGGTCGGCGACATCGCGGGGGAGGAGGAGGATGGCAAGATCATGCTCGGCGGTTTCGATCCGTGCGCGCACCGCATCGATTTCCTCACCCGCCATCGCTTTCAGATCGGCATCGTCCCCGGCGAGCATCTCCTCCAGCCCGGCCAGCTCGCTGCGCAAGCCGCGTAGGTCGGCGGCGGCCTTTGCCACCGGTTCGATCTCCGAATATTCCTTTGACGCCTGCACAAAGGCATCGCCCTCGAGCGTACCAGACGCCATCCGCGCCTCAAGCTCGGCAAAACGCGCCTCGATCTGCGCGATGCGTTGGGGGGAGATGGCGGTCATTTTTGGTTCACGCAAAGACGCAAAGGCGCAGAGAGGTTGCGCCTTACCTCTACGTCATCGTCATGCTGAACTTGTTTCAGCATCCATCGTGCCACCGCAACCGAAGGGTTGGGAGGCGAAATGGACCCTGAAACAAGTTCAGGGTGACGGGGGGTGAAATTCATATGGCTGCTCATTCACCGCCAACCACAATGTCTTCTACACGCGTTGCAATTTCTCCGCCATCGCCACGAATACGCATCGACGCACCTTCACTTGTGACAGTAAAGGAAATCAGCGCATGTGCTGGGATTTTCGTGCCTTTGTCGAAGCGCTTGCGAGCAGATCCGGTTGCAACAATCTCGGTCACAAACTGCGCATTGCGCAATTTCCGAGCGAGCCGAAGTGCATCGCTTAGACGTTCATCATTCTCAACCACAATGACTGCATCAAATTTGCCCTGCTGGTCATAATCCACCAACATCGCCAACCGCTCAATCCCGGCAGCCCAGCCCACCGCAGGCGTGGCAGGCCCGCCCAGATTTTCGATCAGCCCGTCATAACGTCCGCCGCCGAGCACGGTGCCTTGCGCACCCAGCCGGTCGGTGGTGAATTCGAACGCGGTGTGGCGGTAATAATCTAGGCCGCGTACCAGCTTTGCATTGCGCGTCCAGGCGACCCCTGCCGCATCCAATCCCGCCGTCACGGCACCGAAAAAGTCCTGCGCCTCGCCGCTCAAAAATTCGTCAATCTTCGGCGCGGCATGCGCGACGCCGCGATCGTCTGGATCCTTGCTGTCGAGGATGCGGAGCGGGTTCTTCTCCAGCCGCGACAGGCTGTCCTCGCTCAGCACTTGCCTGTGATCGTTGAAATAGGTGATCAGCGCCGCGCGCCAGGCATCACGGCTTGCCGCATCGCCCAGCGTATTCAATTCCAGCGTCACGCCTTCCTTGATGCCCAGTTCGTGCAGCAACTGGTCGGCCATCACCAGCAGCTCGACATCCGCCGCCGGTTCGGCCGCGCCGATGATTTCAGCGTCGATCTGGTGGAACTGGCGATAGCGGCCCCTTTGCGGGCGTTCATAGCGAAACAGCGGCCCGTGCGCGGTCACCTTCATCGGCGCATGCTGCTGCCAGCCGTTCGTCAGATAGGCGCGGGCGATCCCCGCGGTAAACTCAGGCCGCAGCGTGATCGAATCTCCACCGCGATCATCGAAGGTGTACATTTCCTTCGACACAACATCGGTCGCTTCGCCCAGCGAACGGGCAAAGACAGCGGTCGGTTCAATCACCGGCAGTTGCAGCCCCTTGAAACCATAGAGCCTACGCACGCGTTCAA
>JAGNSY010000012.1 GCA_017987825.1 Sphingorhabdus sp.
GTCATATGCCCAGCCTCTTTGTTAGCGATGCGAGGGTATCGCGCAGAATGGCATCGGACTGCGCCCCCTTGCCGACCGCGCGCGCCAGAGCCACTGCGCCAACCACCTGCGCGACAGCGGCCTTGGCTTCTGCGGAGGGATCATCATTGTTGATGCTGACAAGTGCCGCCTCAATAAGGGACGTCATTTTATCCAATCCAATGGCGAAGCGTGTTCGGGCGGCACCCGAGTTGCGCGCCATATCTGTGGCCAGTGCCGGAAGGGGGCAGCCCCGTTCAGGCCCATCACGATGTTCTGGCGAAACATAGGATTCAAGAAATTTGCGCAACGCAGGACGCGGATCTGCTGATTTATCGACCGGCGACTCATCGAAAGCAGGATTGCGATGCTGCGCGTCGGCAAACATGGCATCGATAGCTTCCGCAATCAGCTTCTCTTTCGATGAAAAATGCGCATAAAAGCCGCCATGGGTCAGTCCCGCGCTGCTCATTACGTCAGCTACTGATACCTTTTCGGGGCCTTTCAGACGAATCTCACGCGCTGCCGATTTAACGACGCGTGCGCGTGTTTCTGCTTTGTGTTCGCTGCCATAGCGCATGCGCGATCTCCTTTATATGATAACTATAATATAAAGGAGATGTCGTTGCAACCGTGACAGTTGGTCTTCCCGATTTGGTCCTTCATTAAAATGGTATCGCAAAGACGCCATGTGCGTGGCACTGATCGGATATGACCGCCACCGCGATAGCCTTTGATGCCTTTGGCGCGCGTGTTACCGCCTTTCGCCTTTCGCACCGCGACGACGAGGCGGTCGACATAGTTGTCGGGCCAGCAAATAGTAACTCAAGGGATCAAGACTGGACCTATTTCGGCGCGGTGGTTGGGCGGGTAGCGGGCCGCATCGCAAGAGCGCGCTTCGATCTTGAAGGTGTCGCATTTGAACTTGAGGCAAATGACGGATGTAATCTGCTTCACGGCGGACAGAACGGATTTAGCAGCCAGAATTGGGCGCGTGACCCGCTTGGCGACGATGCCGCGGCTCAAATCCGCTTTACCCTGAAGAGTGGAGATCTCGATCAGGGGTTTCCCGGCGAGGTTGAGGTTTCCGCACATTATAGCTGGGAAGCGGACAATTGGCTGGAGCTGGATATTAGGGCCTCGGTCTCGAAGCCGACCCCGTTGAACTTGACCCAGCATATTTACTGGAATCTCGGCGGGCCTGGCTCCGAAACGATCCACGACCATGTGTTGCAAGTGCAAGCAGAGCGATTCCTGCCGCTACATGCAGACCTGCTGCCGAACGGTGAATTGCGTTCGGTAGAACAGACACATTTCGATTTTCGCAGCCCGCGAAGGATAGGCACAGCCCTCGGCTGCTGTGATCCGCAAATTGCGATTGCCCAAGGCATTGATCATTGCTGGGTGCTAAATGGCGCCGGATTTCGCGAAGTTGCAATTTTGTCAGATCCGCACAGCGGAAGACGCATGGCGGTTTGGACCGATCAGCCGGGATTGCAAATCTATACCGCCAACCATTTGGGCGCTGGACCAGCCGGAAAGGGCGGCAAACCCTATCGCCAGCACGCCGGCATTGCGTTCGAAACGCAAGGGTTTCCCGATGCCCCGAACCATCCGCATTTTCCCGGCATCATTGTCCGTCCGGGCGAGCTTTATCGCAATCGAACGCGGTTCGTGTTCACAAATGAATGACGGTCGCACCTTGTGCGGGGGTGATGACCGTTTGCAAGGGAGACGCCCGGCCGACCTTTTCCCAATGCGCCGAAAGCCCGGCATAAACGGCGTCGACTTTCCCCTCCGGACAGATGGCGACAACGCAGCCGCCAAATCCGCCGCCGGTCATCCGCGCGCCGCCTTCGCCGTCGATCGAGCTGGTGATGTTTTCGACCAGCCGATCGATTTCGGGGAGGGTGATTTCAAAATCGTCGCGCATCGACTGGTGCGATGCTTGCATCATGTTGCCGATTGCGGCGTAGTCGCCGATGGCCAATGCCGCGGCCATTTCGAGCGTTCGGGCGTTTTCGGTGACCACATGTCGCGCGCGGCGAAAGGCTGTTTCGTCCAGCCCGTTTCGGTCCAGATTTAAGCGGGTTTCATCGAGATCGCGCAGTTCGGCAACGCCATAATGCCGAGCAGCTGCCTCGCATTGCATCCGCCGTTCATTATACGCGCTGTCGACCAAACCGCGTTTGACGCCCGAATGGACGATCAGGATGCGCGCGCCATCGGGCATCGGCACCGCCTTGTTTTCGATTTTGCCGCAATCGATCAGCAAAGCATGGTCGGCTGCGCCATAGGCCGATGCCAGTTGGTCCATCAACCCGCATGAGCAGCCGACAAACTCATGTTCCGCCCATTGGGCAATTCGTGCGAGCTTTGTCCGGTCCGGATCGTCTTGCCCGTTCAGCGCCGACAAGCCGAGCGCCATGGCAATCCCCAGCGAAGCCGAAGAAGACAGACCCGCGCCTTGCGGGACGTTGCCTGTGACCGCCATATTGGCGCCGTGCACGGGCAGATCGAACGCCAGTGAACCCGCAACAATTCCGCGCAGGTGATTTTCCCATTCGCCAAGGTCTAGTGGTGTGATGGCATCCCCGCCAATCCTGAACCGATCCCTTGCATCGCCCAAGTCCAGAGCAACTGCGGAAATCTCGGGCGCGTTGCTCCGCCCCATCGCGATCGCGGTTCCATAGGGTATCGCGCAGGGAAGAACGAAGCCGCCATTATAATCCGTATGTTCACCGATCAGATTGACCCGCCCCGGTGCGTAGGCGACGAGTTCTGGCGCCGCGTCATAAGTGGCGCGATAGCCCGTAACTGCCTTGTCGATCAAAGCCTGATTATCTGTCATACCCGAAAATGCTCCGTCGATTGCTCGCGCAGTTTTTGTGCCGCCTGTTCCGGGATCAGGTCGCGCTGCGCATCGGCGAGCATTTCATAACCGACCATGAACTTGCGGACACTGGCTGATCGCAGCAATGGCGGATAGAAATGCGCGTGCAATTGCCAATGGGATTGATCTCCGTCGAGATAGGGCGCGCCATGCCAGCCCATCGAATAGGGAAAACTGCAGCGGAACAGATTATCATAGCGCGTCGTCAGTTCGCGCAGCGCCAGTGCCAAACTGTCGCGCTGCGTATCGTCCAGATCCTCGACCCGTCGAACCGGGAATCGGGGTAGCAAAAGCGTCTCGAACGGCCAGCTCGCCCACCAGGGGACAATGGCTAGCCAGTGCTCGGATTGCACGACAACCCGCGGCCCATCGGCTTCACGTTCGGCGGTTTCAAGCAACAGATTCTGTCCCATATCCCGCAGCCATCCGCGTTGTTGCGCATCTTCAATCGCGGGTTCGTCTGGCAGGTGGCTGCTTGCCCAGATCTGGCCGTGCGGGTGCGGGTTCGAACAGCCCATTGCCGCCCCTTTATTTTCGAACAATTGCACCCAGACATGGTTGCGGCCAAGCTCCGCGCTTTGCTCTGCCCAGTTGTTGATGATGGCGCGCAACTGTTCGGGCGATAGCTCGGGCAGGGTTTTCGAATGATCGGGCGAGAAGCATATTACCCGGCAGGTTCCAGACACGAGTTCCTGCTGGAACAAGCTGTCTTCGGACACTGTTTGCGCGACGACTGGTGCAAGCAGAGCCGGAAAGTCGTTGTCGAATATCCACACACCCGCATAGTCGGGATTCACGCTGCCATTGGCGCGCGTCGAACCGGGGCACAGATAGCAGGACGGATCGTGCGCCGGGCCGCTTTCGCTCGACACTTCATCAAGCTGGCCCAGCCACGGTCTCTGGCTCCGCTGCGGTGATACCAGCACCCAGCGGCCCGTCAGCGGATTGAACCGCCGGTGGGGTGATGTGGAAGGCATGTCGTTCATTCCGGTTTTGCCCTGAACTCGCTAAGGCCGATCCATTCGGCTTTGCGACCGAATAGCCGGTTAAACAGCAACGCTGCAACGACCGAACTTGCCAGCACGAGCGCCATGAAATGGATATAGTGCAAAGTCACGATCTTCGACGGCTCCCACCAGAAGGTGAATGCCGCGTAAAAGCCGATTCCCCACAATACCCCTGCGACAGCGGAACCCGCCGAAACATTGCGGAACAGTAGGCCGACGATAAAGGCCGAAAGGATCGGCATCGACGACAGGCCGTTCAGTTTCTGCAGCAGGTTGATGATGCTGCCTTCACCTTCGATGCTGATAAAGGCTTCTGGATTTTCATATAGCGGCACCAGCAGGATCGAGCTAATCGTCAACAGAGAAGAAACGAGAGCGGCCAATCGCCAGTGATCGCGAACCGCGCGAATGAATTTGTCGTGGAAATCTACTGAATAGAGCGCGACGCTGCTGTTCAATATGGCGGCGGTATGCGCGACGACGGCTGCCGCCATCAGCGCGGCGAAGGCCCCTGACATCCAGCTGGGAAGGACATGCGCGACGACGCGTCCGTAACTGGCATCACCCATCGGCCCGAACAGCTGATATCCGACAACCCCGGGGATCACGACGATGGCCGGGATGATCAATATGCGCACCACAGCAGCCGCCATCACGCCCTTTTGCGCTTCGCGCACCGTCGGCGCGGTCATCGCTTTCTGGGTGATATTCTGATTGGTCGACCAATAGAAAATCTGGATGAACAGCATCCCCGTGAACAATGTTGTCCAGGGAATCGGGCTATCGGGTCCTCCCGCCATGCTCAGCCTATCGGCGGGCACATTATTGGCGATATCGAAATCGACTGCCGCCAGTGCGAGCACCACGACCAGCACCGCGATCGCCAGTACGCCAATACCCGAAAAAGTATCCATCACGGCAACTGCACGCAGACCGCCGGTGATGGTATAGATCGCCGCTATGATTGCCATCGGTGCTGCAAACCAGATCAACGACCAATCGACCCCGAACATCGATTTCAGGAACAGCGCGCCGCTATAGAGCGCTGCGGGAAGGTAGATGAGGATGTTGCCGATCAGAAAGATCGCGGCAATCAAGGTGCGAATGCTGCCACCGCCATAGCGGCGTTCGAGTAGTTCGGTCACCGTTGTGCAATTGTTGCGATAATAGACGGGAACGAAAACGAAGGCGAGGATCAGCAGGCCGACAAAGCCCGATATCTCCCACCATGCGAGGAGAAGCATCTGGTTGCCATTCATGCCCACCAATTGCTCGGTCGACAGGTTGGTCAGCGTGATCGAGCCCGCCACATAGAGCCAGGAAAGTCCGCCACCCGCGAGAAATACATCCTTTCCGGATCCGTCATGCTCGGAAGGACCGCTGCGCACCTTGAGCCAAGTCGCCAGACCAATGGCTATGGTGATCGCCAGAAAAATAGCAATCTGGACGGCATTCCCGGCTGGCAGTGCAATTTCCATTTTCTTCCCCTCGACGGCAATCTGTGCAACCTTGGCGCGCCGTACGCAAGCGTCCCGGACATGTTTGTTCAGTAAAGAAATAAAACGCGCATCGCCAATTGCCTTGGCGGGCACTTTGCGGGAAATGCAGTGAAACTGAATTTCGGGAACGGGCGGGGATATGGGTGAAACGATGCGGCTTGGGGTCTGCTACTATCCGGAACATTGGCCCGAAAGCTGGTGGGCGCAGGATGCGCAGCGCATGGTCGAAATGGGGCTTTCGCGTGTGCGCATCGGCGAATTTGCCTGGAGCCGGATCGAACCCGAACCGGGAATGTTGAACTGGGATTGGCTCGACCGTGCAGTCGAAACGCTGCACGGCGCGGGGTTGGGGATCATCATGGGAACGCCCACCGCCACCCCGCCCAAATGGCTGGTCGGCCAGATGCCGGACATGGTCGCGCTCAATGAGCAGGGTCACTCGCGCACTTTCGGATCGCGCCGACACTATTGCTTTTCGCATGCGGGCTATGCAGCGGAGTGCGACCGGATCGTTGAAGCGATGGCTCGCCGCTATGGAGAACATCCGGGCATCGTCGCTTGGCAAACGGACAATGAATATGGCTGCCACGATACCGCGATCAGTTACTCATTGGCCGCCCGCGATGCTTTCCGCCTCTGGCTCGCCGCCAAATATGGTGAGGTCGGCGCGCTCAATCAGGCTTGGGGCAATGTCTTCTGGTCGATGGAATATCGCAGCTTTGCTGAAATCGATCTGCCCAACCAGACCGTGACAGAGGCCAACCCGGCCCATTGGCTCGATTTCCGGCGTTTCTCTTCCGATCAGGTGGTGCGTTTCAACCGCCGCCAGACCGACATTTTGCGCGCGCATTCGCCCGGGCGGGATATCGTCCACAACTTCATGGGCTTCTTCACCCAGTTCGACCATCACGCTGTCGGCCGCGACCTCGACGTTGTCAGTTGGGACAGCTATCCGCTCGGTTTCCTTGAGCAGTTCTGGTTCTCCGACGAGGAAAAGCAGCGTTACTGTCGGCAGGGCCATCCCGATATCGCGGCATTCCACCACGATCTCTATCGCGGCTGTCAAAAAGATGACCGCTGGTGGGTGATGGAGCAACAACCGGGGCCGGTGAATTGGGCGCGATTCAATCCCGCGCCTCTGCCGGGCATGGTACGGCTCTGGACGCTCGAAGCCATGGCGCACGGGGCTGAGCTGGTCAGCTATTTCCGCTGGCGGCAGGTGCCGTTCGCGCAGGAACAGATGCACGCCGGGCTGCTGCGACCCGACAGTGTCGACGATGTCGCCGTTGCCGAAGTCAGACAGGCAGCTGCCGACATAGCGGCTTTGGGCGAAGCAGGGGCGCCGCCCCTAAGGGTCGCCGTGATCTTTGACTATCAAAGCGACTGGGTGACGGACATCCAGCCACAGGGGAGCGGCTTCAGTGCGCTGCGCACGACGTTCGAATATTATTCCGCCTTGCGCCAATTGGGGCTCGATATTGACATCGTCGCGCCCGATGCTGACATCGACGCTTACAACTTGGTCGTAATACCGTGCATGCCGATCTTGGCTGATAGGCTGGTCGATCGGCTGGCGAATTTTCCGGGACAAGTCCTCATCGGGCCGCGCACCGGTAGCAAGACTGCGGATTTCCAGATTCCTGCCAACCTGCCACCGGGTAAGTTGCAACGACTTTTGCAAATCAAAGTAACCCGGGTCGAATCGCTGCGCTGCGGTATTGTAGAACAAGGCGAGCAGTTTGAGGTGCAAAATTGGCTCGAACATATCGATGCGGGGTTTGCACCATTGGCGAAGACCAAAAGCGGTCTGGGTGTCGCATGGCAGACCGGACATCTGACCTATGTCGCGGCTTCGATCGGCCCGTCGGGTTTGAAATCCCTGTTTAAGGCAATATGTGAACAAGCCGGGCTCGCGCCCTTAGACCTTCCCCCCGATCTAAGGCTCCGTTCGAATGGAAGGCTGCGTTTCGCATTCAACTATGGGCCCTCAGCAATTGAACTTCCAGACACTGTTGCGGGAGAGTTTCAAATTGGCAGTCGGGAAATCGACCCGGCAGGGGTTTCCGTGCTCTTGGAATGACGTCCATATTTGGTCACGATCTCTGTCATCTGCACGCTGCGCATCTGGGGGCTGAATCGCGATCTTAAGGCGTCACGGAAAATGGGCTAACACATTCATGCCTCTCCCCGCGCCACTCCAGTGGGCTTGATCAATAGCGAAACTTGGGGCGCAACGGCGCCTCTGCGCGAGCTAGTGTCGGTTTTTGCGAGCGGCTCTCGCCTATCCGTGAAAAGCCGACAAGAATAATCGATGGAACTGCAAGAGTAAGAGTTGTGTATCCGAATATACCTCCAAATAATGGGGTAAGGACGCACAAAAATTCCCAATAAGCAAACTTTCTATTGACAGAATACAGCAATATTGTTGAAATTATTAGTATCAATGAAGCTATAAGGGCTACCATTATTGGGCTATACTCAACTATGGAACCAAATCCGTGCTCCAGCATATTAACTATAGGGTTTTTATTGCCAAGGGAATAATACGCCAAATTTCTTTCTATCCCCTCTATTGCCAAGGGGCTATATATATAAAGCAGAACAACTAGCAATATGACGGAACTTACATTGCGATTTTTTAGAAAGTGTATTGCTAAGAATAAAATAACTGTCAAAAACGCTACTGTAAATGTTCCAGATGAAACAGAACAGCAAAGAAGAGAGAATAACATAATGAAAATAGATTTAATATTGATTTGAGTTTCTTTAGATGAAAGGAATTTTAATATAATCATCCATCCAAACCACGATATGGCTCCTCTGCCATTCATAAATAGATGTGCTGTGAAAATGCATGCACAGCCGAAGAAAACTACAAAATCGCTTCGATCGCGCAAAATACTGTACATTATGTAAATACTAAAAAACATGAACAATGAAATATACACAGAAAATGCATTCATACCGAAATATTCAGAAGCCAATAGCCCGGGCATTGAAATCAAATAACGATAAAAATGGGGGTGATCCGATAAATAGATCAAAGGAAGATTCGATCTGTGCAAATCATCAACCTGTGACCATGAATTAAATTCAATAACTCCAATATAAGAAAAGTACATTGTTGCTAAGAAAATAGTTATCAATGCCAGGAATTTCAGAACCGTAAAAGAGTTTATCCGGTTTTGAACAGGCGGTTTTGATTGTGCGTACATCGAAAGCAACTCCAATCACTTTTGCCTGGCAGAATGTCTTTTGTACGAGCAAAAGCTTCGCGCGCCATATTTTGACATGCAACTACTCATGATGATGCCTCTATTGCCGCCTTGCGGCATAATCAACGGAATTGGCCATCGTTGCGGAGCGACATCCCGGATGTCGCTCTGTCCAAGTCGCCGAATCCCCTCGGCCAAAGCCTGCTAACGATGACGGCACTGACGAGCATCGCTGCGCCAAAGCCGCCGAGCGAAAAAACAAGCCCGATGCCCTCCAGATAGCGACCCATCGCTGCCGCAGCGATCAACGGGCTAACGGCATATAAAAGTAATTTGGCGAAATCGCCGCTAATTATGCTTTTCAGATCGATCTCAGATCGAAAATATAAAATGGAAACCAAAACAATTTGATGAACAACTAGAGCAAAAGGCAGTAACACAAAGCTATCAACGTAGTAAAATGTAAAGCACGCTAGCATCAAAGCGGGAAAGCTAATTAGTGATAAGACCAAAACCTGTCGGGATAATTTTAATGCCATGTAATAGCTGATGAATATTAGTGATATACCTGTGAGTGGTATTGAAATTGCGGCAATAAAAAAGAAATCCGAAACCTTAGAAATATCAGATTCATTTATCGCGCCATAAGAAAATACTATTTCAGATATTTGGCGGGACAGCCCCATGCAAACGACGGTTGCAACGCATCCGAGCAGGACCACTATCCTAACATATTTTGCAAACAGCATGGTTGCATCGGCGTGATCGTTTCGGGCATTGGCTTTACTCATTTCGCTTAAAGCGACTGTGCAAAGGGCACCGAATAGAACCCCTGTAGGCAGTTCGACCAGCTTCTGCGCATAGTTGACGGTTGCAACTGATCCAGGGCCGAAGAAAGACGCCCAAGCTCTAACCGCAACCGGCGCCAGGATTCCGATACCTGTCGCGAGTAGCCCAGCTGAAAAATCTCCCAAATATCGCTTCCAATCCGACGGAAGGATTTTGCGCCCGATCACATCTGCTGGCACACCCTTTAGCTGGAGCAACAAGCGCGCGGTTACGCCGCCTAGGATGCCGAAAGCCAACGCAGTCATAGGCTGTAGCAGCCCAGTCGAGCCGAGCAGAATTGCGATGATGGCTATATTAAAGACCAAAGTGCCTGCGCCGACAACAAAGAATCTGCCGTTTGCATTATGATACCCGCCTAATACGCCGGTTAGCGCGGCAATGGGAAGCGATAGGCCGATCAGTAGAGCCAATCCTTGCGGAACTGCATCGGCGAGCTCTCTGTTGCCTGGCGCCAACAGCAAAAATATCGCTTGTGGTGATATAGCAAACAGCAGGCCGATTAAGCCAAAGATTCCCGCGATAACAATCGCAGTGAATCGAATAAGCACTTTGCCTTCGTCAGCGTCGCGCGCGTTGAGTTGAGGGACAAAAGCTGCGCTGATTCCGCCCGCTACAAGTAGCCCTACCATGACGTCGGGTAGCGCCAGCAACAACACGGCAATGTCCGCTTCCATGCTAATGCCGAATTTGGAGGCCACGGTGACCTCGCGCAGCAAACCGGTAATCCTTCCCAGGGTGAGCGCCACGGCCAGCCAGAAACTAGGTCCCAACCAACGTCGGAAGTGAACAAGCCGATCTGTTTTAACCATATTCATCCGCAGATACCCAGGTGCATTCACACCGCTTGCCGGCCGAAGGCAAATGGGAAAATGTTGAAATGCCAATTACATTCATTCGCGGCGAATACAATTGCCTGATATTCGCCTTTCCCCGATTGACGCTGGGCCCATTTTCGTCCGAGACGCCGGAAACAGGGCAACGCCAAATATGCCGCGTCGCCCATATTCTCATCGCTTACCAGTCATCAATCGAGCTGGTGAAACCGCGTCAGAAACCACTCGACATCGCAAATTCTCTAACCTAACAGCGGCCTTCAGAATGCACACTAAAGCCAATGACTTCTGCGAAATAGAGCCCATGTCCACTCTTAATTTAATCGGGGATTTTTACGCGCTGTATCATGCCTCGTCGCGCATGCTGGACGAAGCGCCCCGGAGGCAATCAATATGAATGAAACCCATCTCGAAGCCCATGGACAGGCTGATCGTCTGGCAATGCTCGCGCAGCTAGGCCTGCCCGATTGTGAGGCACTATTCACGCCGATCCCGTCCCAATTCCGATTGAACCGACCCCTTGATCTCCCGGAGGCGATCCCTGAATGGTCTCTTCGGCGACTTCTCGTCCAACACGCTCGCGCAAATAGCGATTGCTTGCAAAATGTCTGCTTTTTGGGTGCTGGCGTCTATGATCACCATGTGCCTGCGGCGATAGACGCGATCGCAGCCCGCGGTGAATTCCTGACGGCCTACACACCCTATCAGCCCGAAATGAGTCAGGGTCTGCTCGCCGCTTTGGATGCGTTTGCGAGCAAGATTGGCGCGGCCACCAATTTGCCAGTTGTAACTTCTTCGCATTATGACGGCGCAACGGCACTTGCCGAGGCGTGCTGGATGGCAGTTAAACATACGGGCCGGAGCAAAATTGCCCTCAGCACTGCCATTCTCCCGCAATACCGAGAGGTGATCAACACCTACAGCTGGGGCCGTTCGATCGAGCTGATTGATCTTCCGGTGGACCCTGTAACCGGGCAGTTGATGGTGCACACTTTGTCCGCGGAATTGTTGCGCGAAGTTGCCGCGATCGTAGTCCAAACACCCAATGCTCTCGGCCTAATCGAAGATCAGGAGTCTTGGGCTGCGATGGCACACAGCCACGGCGCGCTTCTGATAGGGGCAATGCACGCTTATCTGCCCTTTCTCGACGGTGCAAAGGCGACCGATGGTTTTGATATCATCACCTTTGAAGGGCAGCCCTTGGGGCTGCACATGTTTGCCGGCGGCGCGCATCTAGGAATTCTGGCATGCACCAGCGAGTTGAGGCGGTGGACGCCGGGCCGACTGATTGGCAAAGTTAGCGACATTTATGGCAGGCCGGCGCTGGCTCTGGTTTATGAGGACCGCGAACAGCATGTCGCGCGTGATCGGGCGACATCGAACATCTGCTCAAACCAGGCACTTAACGCTATCCGTTCTGGCGCCTTCATGTCCCTGTTCGGCGCCCACGGCATCGCCAGCTTTGCAAACCGCTGTGTCAGGAATGCGACATCGCTACGAGCGGCGTTGGCGGAACTCGATGGCATCGAGATTGTTCATGACAGGCCCATCTTCAATGAGTTCGTTATCCGCTTCAACACGCCGGAAACCCTGCAAGCGGCGGTTTCGGATTTGGCAGTGCAAGGCATCTTTGCTGGTGTCCACCAATCGTGCCACCCGGGGCTCGGGGCAAGCGAACTTCTGGTTGCGGTCACCGAAACGCGGACGCCCCAAGATTTAGAGGCATATATTGTGGCGATGGCGCAGGCGCTGTCGGCCCAGCCAGATGCCGCATTGAAGCAGCTGAAAGACCGGTTTGCGGTGGCGCAGGATTGTTTGCGCAGCCCGCTGAAGGACCACCCGCAACTGCAGCCGATGCCCGAGATTCAGCTCATCCGGCAATATACCGCTTGGTCGCGAGAAAATTTCGGCGTGGATACTGGTTCATACCCGCTGGGCTCATGCACGATGAAGTACAATCCCAAGCGCAACGATGCGCTTGCGGAACAGGCTGGTTTTCAGGCTCTCCATCCTTTCCAGCCTCCAGAAACTCTGGCCGGTCTGGCGCGCATCTATGACGAGCTTCGAGGCCTTATTGCCGAATTGATCGGCATGGATGGCGTCGATCTAACCCCTGCAGCCGGCGCACATGGCGAGCTGAAAGGGCTAATGATCGCCCGTCGCTATTTTGAAGACAGGGGTGAATTTCAACGTAAAGAAGTCATCATTCCCGACAGTGCACATGGGACCAACCCCGCTACCGCCACGATGGTTGGTTTCAAATGCCGTATCATTCCCACCCGTCCCGATGGCTTGATGGATGCTGATGCGCTACGCGCGGCATTATCCGAAAAGACGGCAGTCGTAATGACTACGAATCCATCGACGTTCGGCGTTTTCGAGGAAGAGATCGGCGATATCATCGCGGCAACCCATGCTGCTGGCGCCCTTCTTTATTATGACGGCGCCAATATGAACGCCTTGATGGGGCACACCACACCGGGCTTGATGGGCTTTGATATTGCCCATATCAACGTTCACAAGACGCTCTCCACTCCTCACGGTGGAGGCGGCCCGGGCGCGGGCCCTATTGGGGTCAAGGCGCCGTTGGTCAAATATCTTTCGCAAGGACTTTCGGATGCCAACGCACCGGATCCTCTGCGCACCAAATTATATTTCGGCCATATTTCGGTATTGTTGCGCGCTTATTGCTACATTCTCACAATGGGGCCCGATGGGTTGCGCCGTGCATCCAGCGACGCCGTTCTCAATGCCAATTATTTGATGCGCCGCCTCGAACCGATCATTCCGCCCGTTTTCGATCAACTTTGCATGCATGAAGCATTGCTCGACGGCAGTTCGCTGCCAATCTCAACCTTCGACCTTGCAAAGCGGATGATCGATTTCGAGGTGCATCCGCCAACGCTTGTGGGCGCAGGCTGTGTTTATTTCGGAGAAGCGCTGAATCAAGCCATGCTTTTCGAGCCAACGGAAACCGAAACCAAGGCCGATCTCGATCGGTTGGTCGACATCATTTTCAAGATTGTCGACGAAGCGAGGGGGGACAGCAATATCGCTGCTTCCGCACCACTTACCCGGAAAATCTCGCGCCTCGTACTTTGACTTCGAACACCAAGGATTTATCAGAATGTGTGGAATTTCAGGCGTCATCGGTAACAGTAAATACGGCAAGGCCGATGTTGCGCGGATGATTGAACTTATCGCCTATCGCGGTCCCGATGAACAAGGTGTCGTCGAGGTTGGTCCTGCAAAATTGGGTCATGCCCGGTTAGCTGTCGTTGATCCCGAGAATGGCGGCCAGCCGATGTCGAATAGCGACGACACGGTTTGGGTTGTATTTAATGGCGAAATCTACAATTTCGTCGAACTGCGTGAGGACTTGAAGGCGAAAGGCTATGTCTTCAAATCGCGTTGCGACACCGAGGTTCTCGTGCATTTGTGGCGCGAAAAAGGTGTAGCCATGCTCGATGACCTGATCGGCATGTTCGCATTCTGCCTGTGGGATACCAAGCAGAATCGCGGAATTCTGGCGCGTGACCGGCAGGGCATAAAGCCATGCTATCTTATGGATTTACCAGGTGGCGGTTTTGCCTTCGCTTCGGAAATCAAATCGCTGCTATCGCTTCCGGGCGTTAAGACAGAGATTGACGATGTCGGCGTCAACATGATGCACAGCTTCAACTACTGCCCGCCACCGCGGACCTGCTATAAGGGCGTATCCCATTTGAGCCCGGGAAGTTATCTTGAAATCGCGCCCGACGGCAGCCGAACGCTGCGTAAATATTGGAGCTGGCCGCTTTCGAATGAAAAAGAGGAGCTATCGGGCGATGCTTTTGAGGCGTTGCTTGATGATGCGATCCGGTTGCAAATGCGGTTCGATGTCGACGGCTGCCTGTTTCTTTCGGGCGGCGTCGACAGCTCGGTGATCGCCGCACATCTGACCAAACAATGGAACCGGCCAAGAATGTTGGCGTTTGGCCTTGATTGCCGCGAAGAGGGTTTCGGCGAGTTCCACTTGGCGAAAAGTGTCGCTGCCAAGTTCGACATGATCGACCTCCATCCGATCAGCTATGACAATTCGATCGTGCCTGACAATATCGAGGCCGTGCTGCATCACGCCGATCAACCGCATGGCGACTTTTCTTTCTTTTTGATCCGCGAATTGTGCCAGACAGCACATGATGCAGGAGTTATCGTGGCCTTCAATGGCGACGGTCCAGACGAACTGCTGTCGGGTTTTTCGCACAATCAGGAGTTTTTCAGCACGCAGACGCGAACGAATTTCGCGTTGGGCGACTATTTCAAGCGGATCTGCTTCATGCCAGATGCCTCTCGCGAAAGGCTTTTGACCGGCGATTTCCGCAACCATCTGGATCAGCCGATTGACACCTTTGAAGATTTGCTCGCTGACTGGCGGCATCTGGACCCGATCGATCAGATTGTGGCTTATGAATGCACCTCGCTGTCGCCCGGCAATAATCTGATCAAGACCGATCGCATGGGTGCAGGCATGTCAATTGAGGGGCGCTCGCCCTTCATGGACCACCGCATATCTGAGGCCTTTGCCAAGGTTCCGCAAACGCAAAAGCTGCGCGATTCGGTGAGCAAATATTTCCTGAAGGATTATGGAACCCGTTTCTTTGACCGTGATTTCATGTTCCGCAAGAAATCGATGCCAACGATGCCTATCGGCGAATGGGTGAAGGGCCCGCTCTATGGATGGGCGGTCGACACGCTTCGCATGCTCGATCCGTCGCGTTACAATGTCGACGCTGCCTTGCAGATGCTTGAAGAACATAAGGCTGAAAAAGCGAATT
The DNA here is from genome assembly GCA_017987825.1 of Sphingorhabdus sp. GTDB lineage: Bacteria > Pseudomonadota > Alphaproteobacteria > Sphingomonadales > Sphingomonadaceae > Sphingorhabdus_B. The sequence continues at coordinate 15,132 of JAGNSY010000012.1, forward strand.
ATACCAGGGAATTACGCACGTTGTTCATGAGTGCGATTTGGATGCGCAAACTGGCGAAATAAGAGGGGTAGCGACTTATGGATATTTTGCGTGAGCCAGCGATCAAATATTGGCTGATCAGCTATACAGACCTTTTTGGCTACCAGCGGGCGAAGCTGGTTCCGAAGAGCGCGTTGGACGGCATGCGCGCCGATGGCGCAGGTTTTGCCGGTTTTGCAAGCTGGCTCGACCTGACGCCCGCGGATGGCGACTTGATGGCAGTGCCCGATATGGACACTGCCGTGCAGCTGCCATGGAAGCCTGAGGTGGCGTGGGTAGCGGCTGACCTTGTACTCAATGGAAAGGTGCTTGAGCACGGGCCGCGCAACGTGTTGAAACGACTGGTGGCCGACGCGGCTGCCAAAGGCTTTGAACTTCGCACCGGCGTGGAAGCGGAGTTTTTCCTTCTTTCGCAAGACGGTCAGGGCATCTCTGATACCGCCGATGTTGCTGACAAGCCGTGTTACGATCAGGGCGCGGTCATGCGCCGCTATGATGTCATATCCGAGATATGCGACTATATGGAAGCGCTCGGCTGGGGCCCATATCAGAACGACCATGAAGACGCGAACGGCCAATTCGAGATGAACTGGCATTACGATACGGCAATCAAGACAGCCGATCGGCATGCATTTTTCAAGTTCATGGTGAAATCGGTGGCGGAAGCGCATGGTTTCAAAGCGACCTTCATGCCGAAGCCCTTTGCGCATCTGACTGGTAACGGCTGCCATGTTCACGTTTCCGGGTGGAAACCCGGGAGCGATCATTGCCTGTTTGAAGATTCCTCAGACGAGAATGGGCTGTCGGAGATAGCCAAGCATTTCATGGCAGGCGTACTCAAGCATGCGCCTGCGATGACAGCGATAATGAATCCTACGGTCAACTCCTATCGCCGTATCGCTCCAGGCACAACGCGATCGGGTGCGACATGGGCGCCGAGCACGGTAACCTGGACCGGTAATAACCGGACGCACCTGGTCCGCATCCCTGGCGCAGGTCGTTTCGAATTGCGCTTGGCCGATGGTGCCGCCAACCCCTATCTGCTGCAGGCAGCAATCCTTGCAGCTGGTCTCGAGGGGCTCGAAAACAAGATGACGCTGGCTGCCCGGCAAGACATCAATATGTACGAAGCCATTCCCGACGAACAAGATGTCGAAAAACTTCCGACCAATCTTGGCGAGGCGTTGAAGCGGATGGCCGCCAATACGACGCTCCGCGATCGTCTGGGGGCAGCTGTATGCGATTCCTACCTGAAATTGAAGTCAGCCGAATGGGACGGCTATCTCCGCCATTTCTCGAAATGGGAAGTCGATAACGCGATCGACATATGATCCGCTCGTCGCAAATTAGAGGAAAGACGCCCGCACCGCCTGAATGATCCTATCAATCTGCGCTTCCGTCATGTTCGAACCCGATGGAAGGCAGATGCCTCCGTCGAAAAGCCTGTCTGCAACGGGTGTATTGGCGGCGGTGTAGAACCGGTTGTTGGCGAATACAGGCTGCAGGTGCATGGGCTTCCACACAGGGCGGGCTTCGATCATATCCGCTGCAAGATCGGCAATCAGCCTGTCGCGCCCTTCCACGCCAGTTTCAAGCACACAGGCGGATAGCCAGCGGGTCGAATGGCTCCATTTGGGCTCGGGCATCCACTGAATTCCGGCGATATGCGAAAGGCCGTCGCGATAGCGCTCGAAGACATGGCGACGGGAGAGTACCCTGTCATCAAGCACGCCGAGCTGGCCGCGCCCAACGCCAGCCAGAATATTGCTCATCCGGTAATTGAAACCGATTTCCTTATGTTCATACCATGGCGCGGGTTCGCGCGCCTGGGTAGCAAGAAAGCGAGCCCTCGCGATCAGTTCGGGATCGTCCGAAACCAGCATGCCGCCGCCTGACGTCGTGATGATCTTGTTCCCGTTGAAGGAATAGATGCCCAGCCGTCCAAAAGTGCCGCTGGCCTTGCCTTTATAGGTAGCCCCCAGCGATTCCGCTGCATCTTCGACAACAGGGATGCCGTGCGCATCACATAGTTCCAATATGGCTTCCATGTCCGCACTTTGGCCGTACAGATTTACAACTATAACAGCCTTGGGCAGGCGGTTTTCCCGTCGTGCAACGTCGAGCGCGCGTTCGAGCGCAATTGGACACATATTCCAGCTTGTTTCATCGGAATCGATGAAAACAGGTTCCGCCCCTTGATATACGATCGGATTGGCGCTGGCAGCAAATGTCAGAGACGAGCAAAAAACCGTGTCGCCCTGCGACACGCCAAGCAATATGAGCGCGAGGTGAATCGCGGCCGTTCCTGACGATATGGCAGCGGCATGCCCAATGCCTACCTTGGCGGCCAATTCGGCTTCGAACGCGTCGACATTGGGCCCAAGTGGCGCAATCCAGTTGGTATCAAAGGCGCTTGCAACAAAGGCGCGTTCTTCATCGCCCATATGCGGCGTCGAAAGCAAGATAGGCGTGTCAATGTCGGATTGGCGCCAGACTTCGGCTACGCGCCCGGCATTGTCGAGGATAGGGACACAGCTGATCGCTTTTTCCCGCATCAAATCCACCGCGCTGCGGCGTGACGTTCCGACAGGCAGTGTCCAGGGCTTTTGACTGTCGAGTGTATCAAGGCAATCATTCAGCGATGCGTTGCCGATCAGGAACCGGCGGAGATCGCCGTCTGTAATCGTGCGCACCAATTTTCCCTCATGATCGACCAGCAGCGCAAGACCAAGCCCGCCCGCGTCGATAACCGCCATAGTTTCACGCACGGTCGCATGGCTGGTAACACTCAAAGCATTCGGATCTACCATCTCAATTTTTCTTCCTCAGCCCTGCGGGGATACCGGTTACGACAGCCCCTTCGGGAACATCTTTTGTCACGACCGCTCCGGCGCCGATTGTTGCGCCGTCGCCGATAACTATGCCGGGCAATATGTTCGCTCCAGCACCAATCATTACACATTCGCCCACAACCACTTGCCCTCCCAGGCTTGCGGTGGGGGCAATGTGACTGAAGCTGCCTATCGCGCAATCATGATCGACAACCGCGCCATGATTGACGATTACTGCCGATCCGATCCTGCTTCGGGGTCCCAGAACGGCTCTTGCAGCTACAAAACAGCCCGGCTGCAGTTCGGAGAACGCCGATACTGTCGCATCTGGATGAATGATGCTAGCCGCTGAACATTCACTCTCCGAAAGCATTGCATATATAGATTTGCGGCTGGTGCCGCCGCCAACGGCCACATGAAAAGCGCTGAAAAGCATGCCATCCAACGCAGATGCGGAATGGATGGTCAGTCCCAATAACTGCGCGCCTTCCAAATCAGGGTTGTTGTCGACCACGGTCAACATAGACTGGGTTTTTAGCGCAAAAAGGGCGTCTACAACTACTGCCGCATGTCCGCCCGCTCCATAGATCAGCAATTGTTCAATAGGCACAGGCTTTGTCCAGTAACGAAGGGGGGAGTTCGATCGTCGCCAAAAGATCGGCTATGCGCTCGGCGCTGTAGCCATTCCCATATATATTGCGGATCGGGAACCGGCCTGTTTTCAGAACATGGTTCAAGGCCGCCGAAATAGCAGCTGCATCTGCGTCCACATCAACCACATTGGCGTTGCGCTCTCTAAGATTCTGCCTGCTGCCCACATTTATGACCGGCGTACCAAAGCTTGCCGCTTCGATAATACCGGCGCTGGAATTTCCAATCATGACGTCCGCGACCGCCATCCAGCTGACAAATTCCTGTCGAGGAAAATGGGTGTAAAGCTTGAGCTCTCCGGAGTCGGCTTCTGAATCCAGCACATTGCGAATGGCATCGCCTCCAAAATCGGCATTGGGTCGCAAACCGACGATCGCGAAGCCATTTTTTCGCAAAGCCGATATGATCTCAGTAACTTGTCTGGGGCCGTCGTCCGCATTTTGAACAACGGGATGGAAGACCATCAATGCAATCGGCAAGCCATCTGGAATCCCGCTTTTTTGAACGAGCTGCTCTTTTGAAAAAACGGCATCGGCCTGCAGACCATCGAGCCCCGGTGCTCCGAGACAATAAATATTATCGCTATACTCGCCCATCTTGACCAACCGTTCGGCAGCGTCGCTGGTTGCAGTCAAATGAATGTGGGCCAGCTTGCTGATCGCATGACGCACCGGCTCATCCACGGTTCCGGAGCGTTCGCCACCATGAATGTGGGCGATTGGAATATTGAGATGCAATGCAGCAATCGCACCCGCCAGCATCTCGCCACGGTCGCCAAGAAGCAGCAATATGTCAGGCCGTTCCGCTTCCAAGATATCGCAGCATCCTTTCACGGTGTCTGCAATAGCGCGCGCCATAAAGCTTTCGCTCGATCCAAAATCCGTTTCTATCCGGCCGGCGATCCTGAATCCGTCATGCTCGATTTCGTGCACGGTTTCGCCAAATCTCCGGTCCAGATGCATTCCCGTTGCAATGATACCCAGATCCAGCTGATCATGCTCGGAAATCTTGAACAATGTGCGTCGCATCAATCCATAGTCTGCGCGCGTGCCAGACAGATATAATAGGCGGCGCATCAGTCCAAATCGTCCCACGACAGCAACGAACCCGCCTCAATCGCGCGTTTGGTCTTTGCACCGATGACTTCGTCTATCCGCGTTGGCGAAATACCGTTGGCGGGCCGTAACATTATCAGATCGTCTGCACCGATAGTTGCACCAGCTGACAAATCCCGGGCAACGGAAATGCTGCGACGAACTAGCGCCCGAACGGCCAGCTCAGAATCTTGCGGTGCCTTTACGCCGTCGCCGGCCGCAGCTTCGACGGCGCGAATCTGTTCGACCAGCGATTTGAACTCGGACGGATCGAGCGACGCTGCGTGGTCGGGGCCAGGCAAATTCTTGTCCAAAGTAATATGTTTTTCGATCACCACCGCGCCCAAGGCAACCGCTCCCACCGCAATTGCAGTGCCACATGTATGGTCCGAATAACCGATCGCGCAGCCCAGTGCGCGCCCCATGAAAACCATTGCTTGCAAATTCACATTTGCGGGCGCTGTCGGATAGTTGCTCGTGCAGTGCAAAATGACCAGCCGGTCCTCGCGGCCTTGCATCAGACCCAACCGGCCCCATTCCGCCTCGATGCAGTTTTTTGCCGAACGAACCTCTTCCATGTCCGCCATTCCGGTCGACATGATGATCGGCAGATCCAGCCCTGCCATTTTCCGGAGCATCGGAAAATTGTCGATGTCGCCCGACGGCAATTTCATCCGCTGAACGCCAATCGATTTCAGAAAATCGGCAGCATCAAGATCGAAAGGTGTCGACATGAACTCGATGCCTTTGTCGCTGCAATAGTCGGCCAGTTCGACATGCTCGCTCTCTGACAGTTGCAGCGCTTCGAGCATGCCTTTCTGATCGCCATCGCCAGTTTGCAGCTTCTGATACTCCGCTTTTTCAGCCTCCGGCCGAACCAGTTTTGCCGCGTCGAATGTCTGAAATTTGACGGCGTCGGCACCGATTTCGGCTGCAATGTCGATCAATTCCCGCGCCATTGGCAGCGAGCCATTATGGTTGACGCCAATCTCGGCGATGATGAAAGTTTTGCGGCTACCAGGCACTCCAGCCTCCATCGATTGCGAAGTTCTGCCCGGTAACCCATGCCGATGCGTCGCTGGCAAGATAGGCCACAATACCCAGAAAATCCTCTTCGCTGCCCATGCGCTTTAACGGCGTTCGGGCTTCATATTTATCTACAAACGAGTCAGGTTGCCCACGACCAATCCCGCCAGGTGAGATAGAGTTCACACGGATTTCGGGTGCCAGCGTCGTTGATAGCCATCGCGTGAGTTGTATCAGGCCCCCCTTGCTGGCGGCATAGGCCGCCGGATTGGCCATCGACGTGCCTTCGTACATCGACCAGTCGGGGCCGAGCATGCCATAGATCGATCCGATATTGATGATTGAGGCTTTGCCAGATTTTGCCAATATAGGGTGCAACAATTGAATCAGATGGAAGGGTGCGGTCAAATTGACTTCCAGCGCCCGGCGCCAGGTTTCTATGCTTTGTTCGGTAAAAGAAGTTGCCCAGCCGCTCAGTCCTGAATCGCCAACAAAAGCGGCGTTGTTGATGAGAATGTCAACATGATCGAACCTTGAAGCGATTTCGCGCGCTACATCTATCCGGGCCTTGTCGGCCTCCAGATCGACGGCGAAGCAATTGGCAGGGTCCAGTTGCAGCTCGCGAGCGCATGAATCGAGCACTTCCCGACTACGGTCTATCAATAAAACGGTGCATTCCAACTCGGAGAGCGCCGCCGCCATGGCGCGCCCAAGATGCCCCGTTCCGCCAGTGATAATGGCTACTCGACCAGAAAGGTCATGCAGCTGTTTCAGCGTTACCATTTCCGGTCTCCACTCTTCTCCAAATGTCCGGCAAGCAACTCCGCGATCAGGAAGTCGTAGGGCGTATCGATATCGAGCGCACGTTCAGCGGGCACTTCGACCGCGCGTACCTTGCCTTGAAACAGTCCGTCAGCTTCTTTGATCAACGCCGTACGAACCGCATAGGCCACTGTTGTGATGTCAAATACATCAGGAACATCTTGCCGTCTTTGAAAGGCCTCGCGGCTCTTGCAGACAATTTCAGCATTTCCCTCAGGCGAGATCTGAACCATATTGAAATAGGGGCTCCGGTCGGCTTTCCGAACCGTTATTGCCACGTCGGTGCCTGGATCCTGTTCGAGCAGCTTCAGACATGCCTCAACATCTTCAACCGCCCGAAATGGCGACGTTGTTGGAAGACTCACGAGAATGTCAAACGGCCGCCCGAGCTTGTCCATTTCTTCAACCGCATGCCGCCAAGCGTGCCATTCGGATGCAGAATCGCCAGCTAACGTCGCCGGTCGCATGAACGGAACTTCAGCACCATATCGTCTGGAAACCTCTGCAATCTCATCATCATCGGTCGAAACGACAATATTTCCGAGCGACGGGCATGCCAAGGCGCAGTCGATAGAATAGGCTATGAGCGGCTTCCCGTTGAGAGGCTTGATATTCTTTCGAGGAACACCTTTCGAGCCGCCGCGAGCAAAAACAAAAGCTTGGGCATGTTTCGCTGACATTTAAGGCCTTTCCAGTGGTACGGTAGCACCAGACGCTGCAGAACGTCGAGCTGCGTCAATGACGCGCATAACATCAACACCGCTTTGCAGACTTGGCTCGGGGCGTTCATTATTGGCAATCGCCGTTGTAAAATGGCGGATTTCATCGAGATAAGTTTGGTTTCCGTCTGACGGCGAAAAATCCAGCTCCTGCGCTTCCTCCGTTTCCGGAATGCCCGTCAATGTGATGCGATCTGCCAATGCATCCCATTCGATTGTGCCGTTGATACCGATCAACCTGCACCGCCGCCTTGCGGGCTGCTGCAGGAAATCCAGATGGACGTTGATCATACGTTTCGGCGATTCATATTCCATGGTCAGATTGACCAAATCTTCGACATCCAAGTCCAGATCTGAATATCGCCCCATGTTGCAGTGAACCTTGTCTGGCAGCCCAAACATCCACAGCAGATAATCGATCTCGTGGCTGAGCTCGAGCAAGGCTCCGCCGCCCAGCGAGGATTGGGCTGAAACCGAATGCCGATAATCTGTCCCTGGCCGCCATGTAGGAAGATACTGCCCGACTTCAGCGCGGACGGACATTATCGCCCCGACCATGCCGGCATTTAAAAGTTCGCGCACTTTGAGCAACGACTGCTTGAAGCGCAAATTATACCCAACCATGCAGACTATTCCCGCATCAGCAGCTGCCCGGGAAATGGCGTTGGCCGACGATAGGTCCGCAGCGAGAGGTTTTTCGATCAGCAAGTGAACGCCGCGGGCTGCCAGCTCGGTTGCTATGTCGGCATGCATAGTGGCGGGGCTGGCGATAATCGCTGCCTGCGGTTTGAAGTCCAGCGCGTCGTCGATGTTGTAAACAATCAGATCCGCCCCTTCGGGTGGCTGCGGTTGTGGATTTTCGGACGTCCGCAACACCGCAATATTGGCAGCGGGATTCAGCAGGCGCAGATTGCGCAAATGGCGTCGCCCAATGCTACCCAGACTTACGATCAGGAACCGGTTTGGATATTCGCCCATCGCCGTTCGCGGGTCACATCTGCACGTATCGTCGCAGGACATCCAAGCCTAATTCACCGCTGCGTTCGGGGTGGAACTGGGTCGCCATGATGTTGTCATGCTGGACCGCAGCACAAATGCGGTGCCCTCCGTAAACGCAGTCGGCAAGGCGCACATTCGGGTCATCGGGGACTGCCGCAAAGGAATGCACGAAATAGACGGCGGAATTGGCGGGCGTAGTTTCGAGCAATGTCCCATGCCAACGTCGATCGGTTTCAGGAGCGGTGAGGCCATTCCAGCCAATATGCGGAACGCGCTGCGCTTCGCCATTGGTCTGTATGGCTGGCACAGGCTTTACTCGACCTGCGAGGATGCCGAGCCCTGCATGCTCTCCAAATTCCTCACTCGCGTCAAATAGCATCTGCATACCGACGCATATGCCGAGAAACGGACGTCCGCTGCTTTGGAAGCGCCTTATCGCGTCATCAAATCCTTTTTCGCGGACGGCCAGCACGCTGTCCTCGAACGCACCAACCCCCGGCACAACCAGCCTTTCTGCTGTCGCGGCAGTCGCGGGATTTTCCGTCACATCGACGTCGACGCCAACATGCGTAAAGGCGCGTGCAACGTTGAGGAGATTGCACATGCCATAGTCGACAATAGTCACTTTAGCGGCCATTTCAGACTTTCCTCACGGCAAATCCGCCGTTGATGGCGTGTTCGCGGATTTGACCTACCGTCGCTCGGTTGTAGTGTAAAATGTCCGCCATAGCGACGGCATCTGCGCCGCCGTCCGCAACTACCTTGGTAAAATCCTGCAGTTCGCCCATGCCGCCGCTCGCGATCACTGGAACCGAGACGGCGTCGCGGACTTTTCGAATGAGCTCTATTTCAAACCCCTTGCGCGTGCCTTCACGATCGACCGAAGTCAAAAGGATCTCGCCAGCCCCGCGCGATACTGCCTCTACCGCCCAGGACAATACGTCACGACCGGTTCGTTCGCGACCATTGTCGGTATAGACTTCCCATTTGCCATCGCCGACCGCTTTTGCTTCGATCGATAGCACCATGGCCTGTGAGCCAAAATGGCGAGCGACTTCGGTAATCAATTCGGGCCTGGCGATTGCGGCTGTATTGATCGCCACTTTGTCGGCGCCTGAACGTAAAATGTGCTTCGCATCGTCCACCGAACGGATTCCGCCGCCAACAGTAATCGGGATGAACACCTGATTGGCTGCGCGGCTGATGATGTCGCTCAGATTGTTCCGGCCATAGAGACTGGCTACGATATCCATGTAGATCAGCTCATCGGCGCCAGCCTCATAATAGCGCAGCGCATATTCGTGCGGATCGCCAATGACTCTCAGCCCTTCAAGGCGGATGCCCTTGATGAGGTTCGGCCCTTTGATATCGAGCCTGGGAATAATGCGGACATTGCTCATGAGGTATCAGTCGTGCCAAACGGCGTGCCGCAACTTCCATTCTCCATCCCAAACCCAGAGATGAGGAGAACGGAAAGTTTCAGCCAGTTTCATGAAATATTCCCGATCCAGAATCGGTTCTTCGAACATTTGACTCGCCTCTGGAAACTCCGATTCCGGGATCGACAAATATTGGAAAATTTCGTCGGCGAAACGCTCGGGGAACTCATGGTCGAAACGCTTGACCAACGCCACGCCCTCGTCGCGGGTGATATCGCCCGATCGGATCTCCTGAGCCGCATCATAGCTTGCACGCCCAAGACCGAATTTGACCCCTGTTGTGTAATAGTGGAAATCATCGATACGGTCGTCGATCGAATTATACTTTGAATAGGTTCCAGGTGTGCGTTCCGGTGAAGCCTGGAATCCGCCATGCTCTACGGCATAATAATAACAAGCTTGCGGATGCCATTTCAAATAATAACCCAAATAGTGAACCTCTACTTTTTGTTCCTCTATTTGGTGCGGGTCGGCAGGCAGATAAGGCAGCAGATCCTGCTGAACGACGCCAAAATGCGTCTTCAGGTCGGGCACCGAAACGCCGCCAAGGCTAACTTTGGACTGGTCTTCAGAGGTGAAATAAGACCAGTCACGCTTTGCGGTGTCGGTATCGCCAATCGGATTGCCATATTCGGCTTCATTTTCGCCAAAGAACACCAGCGGAATCTTGTGCAGCAAAGCCATTTTCGGCGCGAGCGACTTTTGCCCGAACATGAAAGCCTGAAACGGATGAAACAAATTGTCGACTGCCAGCCTTGTCAGCAATCTATGCACGCGGCCATTGGGGGTGGTCAGCAAATTGTCGTGGCCGGCATGGATCCACGCCTGAAAATTCTTCCATCCCCAATCGGTGTAAACATGAGGTGCCCATGTAACGGTCAGCGGGTTCATGCGATATTTGGTTCGCAGAATATGTGACGCGTAAAAACTGTCCTTGCCGCCCGAGCCCGGAACGATGCAATCATATTGGCCATCTTTGCTGCGATGCCGGTCGCACAAATCCATCAGCTGGCGCTCGCGTTCTTCCCAATCGATCGTTTGATGCTTTTTCTCGGCAAAACGGCACGCGTCGCAAATGCCTTCTTCATCAAAATAGATCGTAGCCTTCTTGCTGTCTTTGGTATGATTATACTCGACTGCGGAATTTGGGCGCTGATTGGAAATGACGCATCTTTTGCAGAATACGACTTCTTGCGGGAGGCCGTATTTGGTCGATGGGTCTTGGTTATCCAGCGTGAATGGTGCTTTGTCTATGTTCGCAGGATAGGCAATTTTTTGCATTAAACACTCCGCTGTATTCTCGAGATTTTTTCTATTTCCATGACGACTGCTTCTTTAGCTGTGGCCGAAAGGGAAGGTGGTGACAATTGGCCCGATAGTGGAAAAGCGATCTGCTTGCCAGCCATGTCTTGCAACAATTCTGCAAGTTTTTCCAATGTAGATACGCCCTGAGCAATGCCCATTTTTGCGAACGGTGCGTCGGCCGTGAAAATTGAGCCATCGACCGACAGAACCGGGCGCTTGGCCAGCCATGCCTCAAGACCAACCGTTGAAGCCGTAACAACGACGGCGTCTATGGCATGCAGCACAGCGTGCAGCGGCTCATCTACCGGGCTGAGTTCGACATTCGGCGCAGGCTCGAACGTGATATTCTCGCTTGGATGATATCGAACGATCAATCGTAAATTCTCGTTCCGACTTACAATTTCGCGCAAACACGCTTCAACGCGTCTGGGCAATTCAGGGTCGCCAACCTCACCTGTAAATGGGTGCCTCTGCGGTTCAACTGTTGAGGCCCACAAAATGTTGAGGCGGCCATCGTCCCACTTGCGCGCATTACGCAATGCGGCTCCCGCAGAAATGGTCGAATGCGCATTAATGACGTCAAATGCCGGATTGCCCGTGACGACCACATCTTCCGGTCGGCGGCCATGATCGATGAACATCTGGCGAACCGCGTCGTTAAGTACGGTAACCCTGTCTGCAAATCCCGGCTTTCCGATCCACTTCACCTCTTGAAGAGCGAACATGTCGACCATGCACAGCGCAGGGATGCCAAGCTCACCCGCTGCCATGATTGCGGCTCGTTCGGTCCTGGGGCTGTTGGTGGTAATGACGACATCTGGCGAAAACTCGGCGAGAACCCGCTGCATGAAATTCACCGGCAAAAAGGCCTGACGGGAGTCATCTTTCCATCGCTGCCATGCAGATGCCTCGTCGCTGGTCTCAACCAGATCTGCAAAATTTGCACCATGATAAGCCAGCGTTTCGTCGATGCTGACCGGACCATTTGGATCGAGGTTCGGGCATAGCTGATCAGCGTATGTCCGAGCGTTCGGAGCGGCATGATGCATCAGATCAGCATAGCCGATATGAGGTTCGCCAGCTTGCGCGGCCTTGGCGGCTGCAGTTGTCAGGGCAAGCAATGTAACCTTCCAGCCGCGTTCGCGCAGAGCCTTGCAGACAGGCAAGACCATTGAAATGTGGCCGCCTCCATAGGCTGTCAGGAAAGCGTGTGGTTTGCCTGCGGACATTTTAGTTGGTGCCCTTTCCAAACAACCCGACCGCGGTCGCAAATATAATGCCCAAATCTTTCAACAAACCCGGGTTTCGGGCATATTGAAGGTCAAGCGCGAGCCGCTGTTGGGGCGTTGCGCTTGATCGAAGCTGCGCTTGCGCCAAGCCAGTGATGCCGGGTCTAACCGAACAGCGAAGCTGCCACTCCTCGGGCTGGTATCCGGCCACCTGCGCCTCGACATCGGGTCGTGGCCCAACGATGCTCATATCACCGCGGATCACATTAATAAGCTGTGGCAGCTCGTCCAGGCTGGTTCGCCTGATAATCTTGCCAA
>JAGNSY010000013.1 GCA_017987825.1 Sphingorhabdus sp.
AGAGTTAAGGAGAGAGAGATGCTGACCAAGGGCGACGAGTACCCAATCCACCAGACCGCGGAACCGATTGCCTTTTCGGGCACTGACCGGAACTTTTACGATCGCTTCTTTTTCTGCGGCTATCGCCGCGATGGTTCTGGCTATTTTGGCGCGGCCTTTGGTGTCTATCCGCACCTGAATATTGCTGATGCGCATTTCTCGATCATCAGGGATGGCACGCAGCATTGCATCCATGCCTCGCGCATCTTGGGTTTCGAGCGGATGGACATGCATTGCGGGCCGATCCGCATCGAGGTTGTCGAGCCGCTCAAGACGGTGCGTCTCGTCGTCGACAATCAGGAAGGCATTTCCGCCGACCTGACCTTCGAGGTCCGCTCTGCCCCAATACAGGAACCCCGCTTCACCCGCCGCAACGGTTCGCGGATGATGATGGATCTCACCCGTTTCACTGTGAACTGCCATGTCTCGGGTTGGGTCGAGGTTGATGGCAAGCGCGAAGCGTATGATGGGGCCTTTGGTACGCGCGACCGAAGCTGGGGCGTGCGTCCGATTGGCGCAGCAGACCCGCAGCCCGCAATCCCTGCCACCATGCCGCAATTTTACTGGCTGTGGGCGCCGACCAACTTCCCCAACCTGTCGCTCTACGCCCATGTCAACGAGGACGAAAAGGGAGAGGCCTGGAACCGCCGCGCGACACTGATGATGGACGGAGCCAATCAGGAAGGCGGAATGCATTTCCATGATGACCACTTCACGATGAACTGGGCCACCGGCAAACGCCACGCGACTGCTGCAAGACTCGACGTTCGTGACGATGGCGGGCGCGATCATGTTGTAACTTGGGAACCGATTGACACCTTTATGATGAAGGGTATCGGCTATGGCCATAGCGAATGGGTACATGGTGGTTTCAAGGGAGAACTGGCGGTTGAACGCGAAGACTTCCGCCCTGCCGACCTTGATCCGCTGCTCATGCCACACCTTCATATCCAGCACGTTGCTATCGCGCGGCATGAAGGCGGCGGGGCAAGTTCCGAAGGTATTGGAATTGTCGAACAGCTCGTCTTTGGCCCGCATGGTCCGAGCGGGTTCAAAGGGCTGAATGATGGTGCTGGCGCATGAGACTTCCCGTCCTTTCGCGCGATGAAATCACCGCCGACTGGCTTACCGGGATGCTGCGCGGCAAAGGCCATGACGTCACTATCGCTTCGGTCGAACTCAAAGCCATTGGCACCGGGCAAGTAGGCGCGACCTATCGGATCAAGCTGAATTTTGAAGGCGACCCGAAGGGCTTCCCGCCCACCATCGTTGCCAAGCTGCCGTCCAATGACGAGCTTAGCCGGACGACCGGCAAATCGCATCTGACTTATTTGCGCGAAAGCCGTTTCTACCAGACCTTCGCGGGCAAAAAACCGATGGCGGTGCCCGATCATCTCTACATCGCCTTTGATGAAGACAGCCACGATTTCACCCTGATCATGCACGACCTGCCTAGCCATGTGCAGGGCAACCAGCTGGGCGAGCCCAGCCGTGAGGAAGCGTTGCTTGCGGTCGATGCCGCTGCCAGCATTCACGCTGCCTGGTGGGGCGATCCAATGATCGACACGCTCGACTGGCCCAACGGAACCAAAGCGGTTCCGCCACAACTCGACAGTGATATGCTGTTCGGCATGTTCTGGCCGGCATTTTGCGATCGTTATGGCGACCGCGTCGATGCCAATATGCGGACGGTGGGCGAAGCATTTCTGGGTAAGCTTAATGCCAATTACGACACACGCCAAAGCCCGCGCTGCCTGACGCATAACGACTTTCGTCCGGACAATATGCTGTTTAACGTCGGCGATCCGGTAAAGCCGATTGTGATCGTCGATTGGCAGACAACGGGCGTGGGGATCGGGGTCGGCGATATCGCTTATTATACCGGCACCGCATTTGATGCCGGCCACCGCCGTGATATTGAGAAGGAATTGCTAGCGCGCTACCGGTCGCAATTGATCGTGCGGGGTGTGCCCAAGGGCGACCTGGCGCATATAGAAGACGATTATTGCCGCTCCGCCGTCGCAGGCTTCCTGATGGGCGTAACCGCCGCAATGGTGGTCGAACGCACCGACCGCGGCGACGACATGTTCCTTGCGATGGCGCGCCGTTCTTCGGCGATGGTGCTCGATCATGGCGACAGGGCTCTGCCGCAATGACTCAGTTCATCGATCTTTCTATCCCGATCACCAATGATGTGATTTCCGACCCGCCGGTGATACGTCCGCAGATCACCTACATGACCCATGAAAATACATGGGAGCAGATCGCGATGTTCTTCCCCGGGCTGACGCGCGACGACCTTCCCGATGGTGAAGGCTGGGCGGTCGAAAGCCTGACGCTCAGCACGCACAACGGCACGCATATGGACGCGCCCTGGCATTTCCATTCGACCACCGACAGCGGCGCCTCCCCTGCCCCTTCGATTGACGAAGCACCACTCGACCTGTTCTTCCGCCCGGGGGTGAAACTCGATTTCTCGAACAAGCCAAACGGTCATGTCGTGAGCGCAGCCGAGGTTGAGGCTGAACTGGCGCGGATTGGCTACGAGCTGCAGCCGCTCGACATCGTGCTGGTCCAATCGGGTGCGGTCTATGGAACCGACAACTTCACCGATCAGGGCTGCGGCATGGGTGCAGAGGCAACGCTCTATCTGACCGAACGCGGTGTGCAAGTTGTCGGCACCGATGCATGGAGCTGGGACGCGCCGTTCAGCCACACCGCCAAACGCTGGGCCGAAGCACGCGATCCCTCGATCATCTGGGAAGGCCATAAGGCTGGACGTATCCAACCCTATTACCAGATCGAGAAACTGACCAACCTTGCCGCACTACCGCCTTTCGGATGGAAGCTGAGCTGCTTTCCGGTCAAGATACAGCGTGCCAGTGCGGGCTGGATCAGGGCCGTGGCGCTAATTGATTAGAGATTTTGCGTCACCAGCAGATAGAGCGTCCATCCGCTCAACACCGCCAGCGTCAACCAAGTGATAATCACGCCGAGCGACCGCGGTAGCGGTGGCTTGTTGCTGGCGGGCAGATAGAGGCCCCAGATATGCATCACACGGCCAAAGAGGAAGATCGCGCCGATGGCCATAAGGCCCATATGCCAGGCATGGCCGAGCTCGAGGAAGGCGAGCAGCAGGATGACGGTCGGCGCATGCTCGGCGAGGTTGCCGTGGCTGCGGCTTGCGCTGATCAACTTGGCATCTCCGGCATCGCCAAAAGCGGCCTGTGCGCGAATGCGCTGACGGACAGTGTCGATGGCTGTGAGCAGTAAAAGTAGAGCGCAGATCGCTGCGACAAAAGCTGTAACCGGAACTGGCATGTGAAACTCTCCCCCTGATATTGGTCGCAGCTTAACCCCTAATACCGCCCGCGCCAATCATCGAAATTTACTGGCAAACTTCGCCTGAAACGATATGGCTAGTGAAAGAATATTACTCGGGGGAGTTATAGAATGACCATTGCCGAAGCCACGCCCGAAATCGATCTCACCGATCGATCTGATCGCGCCTTTTTGGGCCATCCCAAGGGACTGGGCTATCTGGCCTTTGTCGAGGGCTGTGAGCGCTTTTCCTATTATTCGATGCAGACCTTGCTCGTGCTCTACATGGTCAAATATCTGCTGTTGCCTGAAAATGCTGCAGGGGTAATCGGGCTCGACTGGCTGAAGGGTTGGTATGGCCTCGACGGGCAGCCTTTGGCGTCTAAGATATTCGGGGACTATACCTCGCTGGTCTATCTGACGCCGATCGCAGGCGGGTTTATTGCCGACCGCTGGCTGGGCCGACGGACAACGCTGATCGTCGGCGGGCTCTTCATGACGCTGGGTCATTTCCTGATGGCGTTTGAAGGCAGCTTCCTGTTCGCGCTGATGGCGCTGATCGTGGGTGTCGGATTGTTCAAAGGCAATATCGCCAGCCAGGTGGGCGAACTCTACAAACCCGAAGATCTGCGCCGCGCAATGGCGTTCCAGATTTTCTACATCGCGATCAACGTCAGCGTGATTGCCGCTCCCTTGGTGGCCGGCACATTGGGTGAGCGTGTGGGCTGGCATTGGGGCTTTGGTACTGCCGGTATCGTGATGGTCATCGGCCTTATTCTCTATATCATGGCCGGGCCTTGGCTGCCTGCCGACAACCGGCCCGCCAAAGGCACAAAAGCCAGTGCCACCAAAGAACCGCTGACGCGTCAGGATTGGCTGCGGATTGTTGCGGTTATCTCGCTGGTCCCCATTCTCGCGGTCGCGTTGCTGACCAATCAGCAGATTTTCAACGCTTATCTGGTTTGGGCAGACACACAGTTTCAGTTGACCTTCTTTGGCCAGACGCTGCCGACCAGCTGGATGATCACCATCGATGCGATTGCCAGCTTTTCGATGCTGGCGGCGGTTGCGGCCTTTTATGTCTGGTATGGCAAAAGGCGGCAGGAGCCCGATGAATTGGGTAAGATGATCATCGGCAGCTTCTTCACCATCGCGGGCGGGCTCTGCCTCTATATGGCGGCGGCAACGCAGGGTGACGGCAAGATCGGGCTATTCTGGCCGCTGATGTTCCACATCTTCAACAGCATCGGCTTTGCGCATATCCTGCCGGTCAGTCTTGCCTTCTTCACGAAGCTGGCACCGCGCGCGCTGAACGCCACGATCATCGGCATATACTATCTGTCCTTCTTCGCCGCTAACAAGATCGTGGGCGAAGTCGGCACATGGTATGAAACCATGGCGACGCCGACATTCTGGCTGTTCCACGTCGGCACGGCGGCGGTCGGTCTAGTCGCATTTGTGGTCTTCAAGCTGTTCCTAGCCAAACGGCTTTTGGGCAGCTGACATCCGTGACGCTCGCGGCGGAATTACGGGCGCGGTTGCTGGCTATAGCTGACCCCGCTCGCGCCCCAGCGATGCAGGCCTATATGAAGTCAGCCATGCCCTATATGGGCGTCGCGTCCGCCGATATGCGACGAACGTCGAAGGCAGTTTTTGCAGGGCTGGAATATGCCAATGCCGATGATTGGCGCACCGATATCTTGGCGATCTGGCGCGGCGCGCACTACCGCGAAGAATATTATGCGGCCATCGAACTGGCAGGCATGCGCTATGCCCGCCCGTTCCAGCGGATAGCCGCACTGTCCATGTACCGAGAGATGATCGAGAGCGGTGGCTGGTGGGACACGACCGACGCCATTGCCCCCTACCGCCTCTGGGACATTCTCGAGGCCGAACGCGACTTTATGCGCAAGACGATGCTGCTTTGGGCCAAGGACGATAATATGTGGGTCAGGCGCAGCGCCATTTTGTGCCAATTGCATGCAAAGGCCAAGATGGACCTCGACTTGCTCTACGCCTGTATCGAGCCGTCCATCGCTTCAAAGGAATTCTTCCTGCGCAAAGTCATTGGCTGGGTGCTGCGCCAATATGCGCGCACCGATCCTGACGAAGTGCGACGCTATGTGGCAGCGAACGAAGAGCGCCTGAGCCCGTTGAGCAAGCGCGAGGCCATGAAACACCTCAAATGACGGTGTTTCAGACCAGCCTCACTCCATTTCCAAAATGATCGCATCGACCGCAAGGCTGTCGCCCGCCTTGGCGTTGACCGATTTGACCGTTCCGGATTTCTCGGCACGCAGGATATTCTCCATCTTCATCGCCTCGACAATTGCAAGCGGTTGACCCGCCTCCACCTTGTCGCCAACATCGACGTGCACGGCGGTGATCAGGCCGGGCATCGGGCAGATGAGATATTTGGAGAGATCAGGCGGGATCTTTTCAATCATATGCGTCGACAGCGGCGCTACATGTTCGGGCAGGCAGATCACGCTATGGCTCGCCCCACGCGTCGTCATCTTGAAGCCCGAGCCCGATTTGGCAACCTTGACCGCAAGGCTTTCGCCATCGGCAACGGCATGCACCATCCGCGCGCCGGGCACATAGTCGGTCTGCAGCTCCATCTTCTGCCCATCGACGGTCACCTGACCGTTGTGGACGATCACATCATGCTTCTGCTTATCGACCGACACCAGCCAGTTGCGGATCGCAGGCAGGTTATCACCCAACTGCCCGTCAATATGGCGCGCACGCTCGGACGTGCTGGTCGCAACCACGCCTGCAATCGCGCAGAGCTTGCGGATCAGGCCTTCGGATGCGGGGGCGCCTGCGAAGCCATCGGGATATTCCTCGGCGATAAAGCCAGTGGTTAGCTCGCCCGAGCGGAAACGCGGGTGCTGCATGATTGCCGATACGAAATCGATATTATGGCCAAGGCCTTCGAGTTCGAACCGGTCGAGTGCAGCAACCTGTTTGTCCGCGGCTTCGTCGCGGGTTTTACCCCAGGTGATCAGCTTGGCAATCATCGGATCGTAGAACATGCTGACCTCGCCACCATCGGCGACGCCATCGTCGACGCGTACACCATCAACGCCGCGAATATCCCCTGCCCAGCCCGGCACCGGCGGATTGTAACGCACGATGCGGCCGGTAGAGGGCAGGAAGCCGCGATAGGGGTCTTCGGCATAGACTCGGTTCTCGATCGCCCAGCCGTCGATTTTGATATCGTCCTGCGTCTTGGACAGCTTTTCGCCATAGGCAACACGGATCATCTGTTCGACCAGGTCGATGCCGGTGATGCATTCGGTCACCGGATGCTCGACCTGCAGGCGGGTGTTCATTTCAAGGAAGTAGAAGCTTTCGCCCGTGGGGTCAGCACCAGACACGATCAGTTCGACCGTGCCTGCTGAATAATATCCCACCGCGCGTGACAATGCGACGCATTGCTCACCCATTGCCTTGCGCATCTTGGGGGTGACGAAGGGCGACGGCGCTTCCTCGACAACCTTTTGGTGGCGGCGCTGGATCGAGCATTCGCGTTCGTTGAGATAGAGGATATTGCCATGCTGATCACCCAATATCTGGATTTCGATATGGCGCGGGTTGAGGATGAATTTTTCAATGAAGACGCGGTCGTCGCCAAACGAATTCAGCCCTTCGCGCTTCACCGCGTCAAAGCCCTCGCGGACATCCTTCTCGTCATAGGCAAGCCGCATGCCCTTGCCACCACCACCGGCAGACGCCTTCATCATCACCGGATAGCCGATCTCGTTCGAGATGCGCACGGCATGTTCGGTATCGTCAATCTCGCCGACAAAGCCGGGGACGACATTGACGCCCGCCTGCATGGCGAGCTTCTTCGATTCGATCTTGTCGCCCATCGCCGCAATCGCGTTCACCGGCGGGCCGATAAAGGCAATGCCCTCTGCTGCCAATGCTTCGGCAAAGCTGGTGCGTTCGGACAGGAAACCATAGCCCGGATGCACAGCCTCGGCACCCGTGGCCTTGCACGCCTCGATGATCTTCTCGGCGATCAGATAGGACTGGGCGGCGGGCGAAGGCCCGATATGCACCGCCTCATCGGCATCGAACACAAACGGCGCACGCGCATCGGCATCCGAATAGACGGCGACGGTCTTTATGCCCATGCGGCGGGCAGTTTTGATAACACGGCGGGCGATTTCGCCCCGGTTAGCGATCAGGATTTTCTTGAACATTCTATTTCCTATTGTCTCTCAAAATTCGATAGCCTCGATACAAAACCCAAATCGCAACAGCGAAAAAGACCACCCAACCCGATAACGACACCCCGGCGAGCGCGAAGAAACCATCGGGGCCGTCCTCGTCTAACGATACCCAATGAATGAGAGCGCCGACCGCGATCAATACCGCTATTGCGGTCAAAACGACCTTCTCGAAAGCCCATTGCAGATATTCGAACAGCGTCTTCACTCCACTGCTTCCACCGCTTTGCAAGACCGCAGGGGCACCTGTGCCGTCATGCGGGTCGAGTCCGTACGCATGCTCATCCCTTTTTATCGCACCGGATTTTGAAGCCGCTTTCTGGTGCGACCGGGGTATCAGTCGGAAACAGATATTGCAGCACCAATGCCATCGACTGGTGGTAGATGGTGTCGTGCCGCATCGCCTTGCGCGGGGTGTAGCACCAGTTTTTGCGGCCAAGCAGGGCACGGACAACGCGGTCCATGCCGTGCTGCATATCGCCGCCTTCATTGGCGATGGAGAGATAAAGGCGGGGGTCCGTGCCCTTCTTGCGTATCTTCATCAAACCTTCGGCCTGCTTTGCAAGCCGCTGGTCATCCCACCACAGGCTGGGGCTGATCGCGGCATAGGCATCGAATAGGTCAGGCTGGCGAAGATAGGCCTCTACCACAAACATTCCGGCGAGTGATTCCCCGATGATCGCATCTTGCCCGTTCACGCGGAAGCTGCGCGCAATGAAGGGCTTCACTTCCTCGGCGAGATGCTTGAGGAAAAACCCCGAATAACCGGCCTGAGGAAACTCCTTCAGCAATTCAGGGTTGCCGGTAGGTGCGGTCAATTCCTTGCGTCGGTCCTTGGTTGCGATGCCGACGACGATCACCTCCTGCGACCGCGCCCAGACGGCGCCCAGATGCGAGGTGCCGACGACGTGCATGAAATCCTGATCCAACCCGCCGTCGACGACATAAAGCACCGGAAATTTTCGGTTGGGATCGGAATAATTGGGCGGCAAATAGACATTAATCGTCCGCTCTTCGCCCAAAGCATCGGATACAAAGCTGTGGCTTTCGCCGATTGACACCAGTTTCACATCGGTTTTGGCAGGCGGGGCAGCAAAGGCGTTCGACGAACAGCCTGCGACCAAAGCCAGTGCCAATGCGAAGCGGTGGGCCATCGTCATTCTCCCAGCGACGGCATATTGTGGCCGAGCAGCGTCAGCACATCGGCCGCGCATTCGACGACATTGCTGCCGGGGCCATAAATGCCCTGCACGCCCGCATCGCGCAGATAGTCATAATCCTGCGGTGGGATGACGCCGCCGGCGATCACCTTGATATCGCTCCGTCCATTTTCGCGCAGACGGTTGATCAGTTCGGGGATCAAAGTCTTGTGCCCCGCTGCCAAGCTCGACGCGCCGACAATGTCGACGCTCTCGGTCAGCGCCAGCACTACCGTTTCCTCAGGCGTCTGGAACAATGGACCGGAGACAACATCAAAGCCCATGTCGGTAAAGGCCGATGCAATCACATTGGCGCCGCGATCATGGCCATCCTGCCCCATCTTGGCGACGAGCAATTTCGGCTTACGTCCCAGACGGCGTTCGACGGCGGCGACGCCCTCCAGCACCTGCGTGTAGCGCGCATCGCCATCATAGGCCGCGCCATACACGCCTTTGACCGGCGTGGGTGTCGTTCCATAGCGACCAAAGGCCGCCTCCATAGCATCCGAAATCTCGCCCAGTGAGGCGCGGTGGCGGGCGGCCTCGACTGCCAGTTCGAGCAGATTGCCTTTGCCCTTGGCACCTTCGGCCAGGGCCGCCAGCGCCGCGCGGCATTTGGCCTCGTCGCGGGTTTCGCGCATCTTCTTCAGGCGCGCAATCTGGCCTTCGCGCACAGCGTGGTTATCGACCTCCAGCGTTTCGAGCTGGTCTTCGCTCGCTAGCCGGTACTTGTTGACGCCGACGATGACGTCGTCACCCTTATCGACGCGTGCTTGACGCGCTGCAGCGGCTTCTTCGATCATCGCCTTGGGCCAGCCTGCCGCCACCGCCTTGGCCATGCCGCCTTCGCTTTCGACGCGCTCGATAATCTCCCAAGCCTTGTCGACCAGTTCCTGCGTCAGCGCCTCAATGTAGTAACTGCCGCCCAGCGGATCGACGACATTGCACATGCCGGTTTCTTCCTGGATCACGATCTGCGTGTTGCGCGCGATGCGGGCGGAGAAATCAGTGGGCAACGCAATCGCCTCGTCGAGTGCGTTGGTGTGCAGCGACTGCGTACCGCCCAGCATCGCCGCCATCGCCTCGATCGTGGTGCGGATAACGTTGTTATAGGGGTCCTGTTCCTGCAACGACACGCCCGACGTCTGGCAATGGGTGCGCAGCATCTTTGACCGTTCGTCCTGCGCCCCCAGCTTGGTCATCACCCGGTGCCACAGAACACGCGCGGCGCGCAGCTTGGCGACTTCCATGAAGAAGTTCATGCCAATGGCGAAGAAGAAACTCAGGCGTCCGGCGAACTTGTCGATATCGAGGCCCGATGCCACGCCATATTTCACATATTCCATGCCGTCGGCGATGGTGAAGGCGAGCTCCTGCACCTGCGTCGCCCCGGCTTCTTGCATGTGATAGCCGGAAATCGAGATGCTGTTGAACTTGGGCATGTTCGCCGAGGTGTAGGCAAAAATGTCCGAGATGATCCGCATGCTGGGCTCGGGGGGGTAAATATAGGTGTTGCGGACCATGAACTCCTTCAGGATGTCGTTCTGGATGGTGCCGTCGAGTTGTTCGGTCGGAACGCCCTGCTCCTGCCCTGCCACGATGAAGAAAGCGAGGATCGGGATCACCGCGCCATTCATCGTCATCGAAACCGACATCTGGTCGAGCGGGATGCCGTCGAACAGGATTTTCATATCCTCGACGCTGTCGATCGCGACGCCCGCCTTGCCGACATCGCCGACTACGCGCGGATGGTCGCTGTCATAACCACGGTGCGTGGCGAGATCGAAAGCGACCGAAAGACCCTTTTGCCCAGCAGCGAGGTTGCGACGATAGAATGCGTTCGATTCCTCAGCGGTGGAGAAGCCCGCATATTGGCGGATCGTCCAAGGACGCCCGGCATACATTGACGCGCGAACGCCGCGGGTGAACGGTGCGAAACCGGGTAGCCCCGGATCGGCCGTCACGTCTTTGGCCGTATAGAGCGGCTTGACCTCGATGCCTTCGGGCGTGTGCCAGGTCAGGTCTTTGCCCTTTACCTCTTTTGCGGCGGCGGTTTGCCAGTCGGAAAGGTTTTTTTCACTCATCTCTACACCATTCAAGCTGCGGCGCTGGGCCGGGCGGAAACGCGCGCATGCCATGCACGCAGGGAAGCAAGGTCATCCGACATGGAAACGCCGATGAACCCGGCGAAATCGACCGTGGTCAGCAGTAATATGTCGGCCATCGTATAATGGTCGGCGGCCAGAAATTCGCGGCCCTCCAGCGCAGAATCGAAGAAGCGGAGCGCCTCTTCCACACGCGGACGGTTGGACTCGCCCCATTCGGAATTGCGGCCCGGCAAGCGCGCAGTGAATGGATGGGTATGCACCCACACCGCGCCGACCGGCGGCATCAGGATCATTTCGACCCGGCGGCTCCACATCTCGACCAGCGCCTGTTCGCGCGGGTTCCGACCGAACAAGGGCGGCTCCGGATGCAGCCCTTCCAAATAGCGACATATAGCGACGCTCTCCGCAATCACCGTGCCGTCGTCCAGCTGCAATGCAGGGGTTTGGCCGCGCGGGTTCAACGCCAGAAATTCGTCCGCCTTATGCTCACGATCGGGGATGGAGAGATCGCGCATCGGCAGCACGATCCCCTTCTCCGCCGCAAAAATGCGGACCCGGCGCGGGTTAGGCGCCGGATTCGGGCTGTTGAAGAACAGCATTATTTGCCCTTGAACTCCGCTTTGCGCTTTTGGATGAAGGCGAGGCCCCCCTCCATTGCATCGGCGCTGGCCCCGGCGATGCGTTGCCCTTCGGCTTCGGCGAGCAGGACTTGCGACAGCGTGCCGTCGAGCGCGGTCTGGATGTTCGCCTTCATCGTCGAATAGGAAACGGTCGGCCCTTGCGACAGCTTCGTCGCCAGCGCCAGTGCTTCGTCCATCAGCGTCGCGTCATCGACTGCTTTGTAGATCAGGCCCCAATCCTCGGCCTGCTCCGCGCCGATCTTCTCGCCCAGCATCATCATCCGGGTGGCGCGTGCGCGACCGATTGCGCGAGCGAGCAGCCAGGTTGAGCCGCCGTCGGGCACGAGGCCGATATTGACGAAGGCCTGCAGGAAATAAGCGCTCTTTGCCGCCAACACGAAATCACCCGCCAGCGCGATCGAGCAGCCGACACCGGCGGCTGCACCATTGACCGCGGTAATAACCGGCACCGGGCAACGCAGGATTTGGGTGATCAGCGGGTTATAGTAGTTCTGCAGCGCACGGTGGCTGCCGCCCTTTTGCTGGATCGCACTCGCCTCGCCGCGCGCGGCGAGATCCGCGCCCGAGCAGAAGCCTTTGCCTGCGCCGGTGATCAGCACGGCACGTGCGCCGTCGAGGTCGTAAAAGGCAGCTCCCAATTCTTCGGCCAGCGGGATCGACGCCGCGTTCAGACGGTCGGGGCGGTTCAGTGTGATGACCAATACGTCGCCTTTGCGCTCGGTCAGGATGGTTTCGTAAGTCATGTTCAACTCTCTCCTCATAATCCGTCAACTGCATCCTCTCCTATGGGAGAGGATATGAAGCCTTATCGCCTCTGGCGATTAGGCGAAGTTGGTGAGGGGTTCTGCCTTTTCGGTAGCAGCCATCCCCTCACCCAGCTTCGACTAGCAAGCAAGCTTGCAAGTCTTCGCGACCCTCTCCCTGTGGGAGAGGGGCAAACTCAATGCGCTTCTTTGGGCGTCTCCATAATTTCAGTCAGCACTCCGCCCATGTCGCGCGGATGCACAAAGAAGATCAGCGTGCCATGCGCGCCGATACGCGGTTCGCCCAGCACGCGCTTGCCCATTGCCTCGAACTCGGCCTTGGCGACGTGGATATCGGGCACTTCGTAACACATATGATGCTGGCCACCGGCAGGGTTCTTCTCAAGGAAGCCCGATATGCTGGTGTTGCCCGGCAGCGGCTCGACCAGCTCAATCTGCGTGCCATTCAAAGCCCCGTCCGCGCCGGGCGTATCGACAAAGCAAACCTTCACCCCCTGTTCGGGCAGGTCGAACGGATCATGGATTTTGGTCGCACCCATCACATCGCGGTAAAAGACGATGCTGTCCGCGATGGAAGGCGTTGCGACGCCAATATGGTTGAGACGGCCTAGTTTCATTTCGACTTAACTTTCAAAGTGATGTGAGCTTTGGGCTTCATAGCTACCCACGTTCCTGCCTCAAATTCGTCTCGAGACGGAGTCTCGATGGTGTCTGAAGGCGCCTCTCCTAACACGGGACCGATGCATGAAAAAAATATGTCCGGCTGCTCGTTAGTAAAAATGATTGGTGTCAAGCTTTCCAATTTCAGCCAATCATGCTCTTGCAAACCTATTACCAAATGGGCCGTCTTTCGCTCGAAACTATAATGCAGCGCTACGGCTGTCTCGTTCGCCCAATTCGAACTATCCAGTTTGCCGACATTCAAGAGAAAGTCAGCAGCTGCGCTGAATTCGTGAACGGTAACGGCAACTGTGTTGATACGTACCTTGATTGACGCCGCAATGGCTTCGCCATCAAGGATTCCTTCAAACTCAATCATTCGGTCGCCAACGAAGGAATAGGCAACCGGCCTAGTTATTGCTCGAAAGATCATTCTTCGTGCTCACAACGGAATGTTATCATGCTTCTTCCAAGGGTTCTCCAACTGCTTGTTGCGCAATTTGCGGAGACCCAGCGCAATCCGCCGCCGCGTTGAATGTGGGTGGATCACCTCGTCGATGAAGCCCTTGCTCGCTGCCACGAACGGGTTGGCGAAGCGGTCTTCATATTCCTTGGTGCGCTCGGCGATTTTTTCGGGGTCGCCAATGTCCGAACGGAAGATGATTTCCACCGCGCCCTTCGCGCCCATCACCGCGATTTCGGCGGTGGGCCAGGCATAGTTCAAATCGCCGCGCAGATGCTTTGACGCCATCACGTCATACGCGCCGCCATAGGCTTTGCGGGTGATCACGGTAATCTTGGGCACAGTCGCCTCGGCATAGGCGAACAGCAGCTTTGCCCCATGCTTGATGATACCATTATATTCCTGCGCGGTGCCGGGCAGGAAGCCGGGCACATCGACAAAGGTGATGATTGGGATTTCAAAGGCATCACAGAAACGCACGAAACGCCCTGCCTTGCGGCTGCTGTTGATGTCGAGCACGCCCGCCAGCACCATCGGCTGATTGGCAACGATTCCCACAGTGCGGCCTTCGACGCGACCGAAACCGATCAGGATATTGCCCGCATGGTTCGGCTGCACTTCAAAGAATTCGCCTTCGTCAACCGTTTTGCGGATCAGCTCCTTCATATCGTAGGGCTGGTTCGCATTAGGCGGGATCAGCGTGTCGAGGCTATGCTCAATGCGGTCCCACGGATCGGTCGTCGGGCGTTCGGGAACACCGCTGCGGTTATTTTCGGGCAGATAGTCAAAGAAATCGCGCACCGCGAGCAGCGCCTCGATATCATTTTCAAACGCATTGTCGGCAACACCCGATTTGGTGGTGTGTGTGGTCGCACCGCCCAATTCTTCCTGCGTGACCACTTCGTTGGTCACAGTCTTCACCACATCGGGGCCAGTGACGAACATATAGCTGCTGTCCTTCACCATGAAGATGAAGTCGGTCATCGCAGGGCTGTAAACCGCGCCACCCGCACATGGGCCCATGATCAGGCTGATCTGCGGGATCACGCCCGATGCCAGCGTGTTGCGCTGGAAGACCTCGGCATAACCGCCAAGCGACGCCACGCCTTCCTGGATGCGCGCGCCGCCACTGTCGTTCAGGCCGATGACGGGCGCGCCGACTTTCATCGCCATGTCCATCACCTTGCACATCTTCTGCGCAAAGCGTTCGGACAGCGAGCCGCCAAACACGGTGAAATCCTGGCTGAAGACATATACAAGGCGGCCGTTGATCGTGCCGCTGCCCGTGACCACACCGTCGCCGGGGATCTTCTGCTCCTCCATGCCGAAATCAGTGCAGTTATGTTCGACATACATGTCGATCTCTTCAAAACTGCCTTCGTCGAGCAATATGTCGAGCCGCTCGCGCGCCGTCAGGCGGCCCTTGGCGTGCTGCGCATCAATACGCTTTTGCCCGCCACCCAGCATAGCTTGCGCGCGGCGCTTCTCCATTTCAGCGATATTTGCGGACATTTACACCCCTTCGCAAAATGACAAGCCTGCTGTCTGGCGCTGCAAAAGGCGATTGTCCAATGTGAAATTGCAAAGTTGCAAAGTCATAGTTTGCAAATTATAGAAGCTTAATGTCCAAGCGCCGCGTCTTTGCTGGAGAACGACTTCGCAATGTGCGAACATCTTATGCCATGAAACAGGCAGAGATGGCTGAGCGGCTCGGCATTTCGGTGTCCTATCTTTCGCAGATCGAGCATGACGATCGCCCGCTGACCCCTGCCCTGCTGCAAATTTTGGCGCGCGATTTTCCACTGGATTGGGATGTCGATGAAGAAGATGCTGCCACCCGCCGCGCCGCCGCGCTGAAAGAGGCTGCAGCAGACCCGTTGTTCGCCACCCCGCTATCGCCCGAACAACTGGCGCGCATTGCAGAGCAACAGCCTGCTCTTGCTGACCAGTTTGTCGCACTGCATCAGGCCTATCTCCACGCCGGACAGCGATTGCAGATTGTCGACGAAGCCCTGTCCAGCGACAATGCCGGGGGCTCGCGCCTGCCATGGGAGGAAGTGCGCGATTGGTTTCACAATTCGGGTAATTATGTCGATATCCTCGATCGTGCCGCCGAAACGCTGGGCGACAAACTGCGTGGTGCACAACTGACGCCTGCTATCGAAGGGCTGGAGCTCTATCTGCGCAATGCGCTGTCGATCTCGCTGCTCTATTCGCACAATGCGGGCTTGCGCGATTTTGACCCGCAAATGGGGCATTTGGTGATCGACCAGAGCCAACCCGCCGAAAGCCGCCGTTTCCAGCTGGCTCACCAATTGGTGGCCATGGCCTTACGCGACGAGATCAGCCAGGTGGTGGAAGCGGCGAAGCTGCGCACCCCAGCCTCACGACAATTGCTCTCCATCGGCCTTGCCAACTATGCCGCAGGCGCGATCCTGATGCCCTATCGCCGTTTCCGTGAGGAGGCCCGCGCGGTTCGGCATGACATCGACCGGCTGTGCCAGTCTTTCAATGTAAGTTTTGAGCAAGCCTGCCACCGGCTCTCGACGCTGCAGCGACCCAATGCGCGCGGCGTGCCCTTCTTCTTCTGCCGGGTCGACATGGCGGGGAACATAACAAAACGGCACAGCGCCACCCGCCTGCAATTCGCCCGCTTCGGCGGCGCCTGCCCCTTGTGGATCGTGCATGAAGCCGTCGCGATCCCTGACCGCATCCTTGTCCAACTCGCCGAAACGCCCGACGGCGTGCGCTATGTGTCGATGGCTAAGGGCTTGGTGAAGCCTTCGGGCAGCTATGACCGCGCCCCGCGCCGTTACGCCGTCGCCTTGGGTTGCGAAATCGACCATGCGCGCGAATTCATCTATGCTGATGGACTGG
Source organism: Sphingorhabdus sp. (assembly GCA_017987825.1). Taxonomy (GTDB): domain Bacteria; phylum Pseudomonadota; class Alphaproteobacteria; order Sphingomonadales; family Sphingomonadaceae; genus Sphingorhabdus_B. The sequence continues at coordinate 16,314 of JAGNSY010000013.1, forward strand.
ATCTCACAGGGCGCAACGCGACGCCTATCGGCATCAGCTGCCGCCTTTGCCCCCGCCCCGATTGCGACCAGCGCGCCTTTCCGCCAAGCGACCGCGAAATCATTGTCGACCCTGACCGGCGCAGCGTTGTGCCTTACCGGATCGGCTAAGCCTATTTCATCAGCACCAGCTCTTCGGCCATGCTCGGGTGCAAGGCGACGGTATCGTCAAACGCCTGTTTGGTAAGCCCTGCCTTCACAGCTATCGCGGCCGCTTGCAGGATTTCGGCACTGTCCGGACCGATGAGGTGCAATCCCACAACTTTGTCGGTCTTTCCATCGACAATCATCTTGTAGAGTGCGCGCTCGTTGCGTCCGGCGAGGACATTTTTCATCGCGCGGAAATCGCTCTTGTAGACTTTGACGTCGCTGAGTTTTGCCCGCGCTTCCTCCTCGGTCATGCCGACGCCAGCGATCGGCGGATTGGCGAAAACGGCAGTCGGGATTGTTCCATAATCGATGGTGCGCGGGTTATTGCCGAACACGGTATCGGCAAAGGCATGGCCTTCGCGGATCGCGACCGGTGTCAACTGCACGCGGTTGGTGACATCGCCCACGGCATAGATGCCCGCCACATTGGTGCGGTTGTAGTCGTCGACAATTACAGCCCCATCCTTGTCGAGCGCAATGCCAACGGTTTCGAGCCCCAGATCCATCGTCTTGGGTACCCGCCCGATTGCGAACAGCACCAGGTCGGTTTCGACATCTTCGCCCGTGCCGCTCTCGACGAGCAACGAACCGTCCGCCTGCTTGCGGATTGCCGGGCATTTGAAGTTGAAACGGATGTCGATGCCCTTTTCACGGCTGATGCCGACCAGTTTCTCAACGATTTCCTGATCATAGCTGCGCAGCATCTTGTCGCCGCGCGTCACCAGAGTCACCTCGACACCCAGTTCGTTGAAGATGCCCGCAAATTCGTTGGCGATATAGCCGGCACCTGCAATCACGGCACGCTTGGGCAGGTTTTCGAGGTGAAATACTTCGTTCGAAGTGATGCCATATTCGGCGCCCGGGATATCAGGGATTGACGGCCAAGCCCCGGTCGCGATCAGGATATTGGCGGCGCTGATCTCATTGCCATCGGCAAGCCGTATTAGGTTCGGGCCAGCGATCACGGCGCGTTGACGGTAAATCTCCACCTTGGCACCGCCCAGCGTCAGACCATAAAGCCCCTCAAGCCGGTCAACCTCGGCTGCGACATTGTCGCGCAGCACTTTCCAGTCGAATGTCGCGCCTTCGGTGTTCCAGCCAAAACGCTGCGCATCGGCCAGATCTTCGGCAAAGTGCGAGCCATAAACGAGCAGCTTCTTGGGCACGCAGCCGCGGATAACGCAGGTGCCACCAACGCGAAATTCTTCCGCCACCGCGACGCGCGCACCATGCGACGAAGCTATACGTGCCGCGCGAACCCCACCGGAGCCTGCGCCGATGACAAACAGGTCAAAATCAAATGTCATGGTTCAATCCTTTGCACGCCAGATGGCGATGCCGTGGCCGAAATGCCAATTGAAAATGCTGTTCGGCATGAAAGCCTATGTTGTTACATCCCTGCCGCAGCAATTAGCGCGCTGGTCGACGGATCAAAGCCAGCAGGTCCATTTTCGGCTATCCCGCGTGCGATTTCCTTACCCAGTTCGACGCCGAATTGATCGAACGGATTGATGCCCAGCAACACAGCATTGGCGAAGGTGCGATGCTCGTAAAAAGCGATCAGTGCGCCAACGGCCGAAGGCGTGACGTCATCCATCAAAATCGTTGTCGAAGGCCGGTCGCCGACATAGCTACGTGCTTTGTCTGCACTGTCCCTTCCCCGCATCAATGCGGCTCCTTGGGCGAAGCAGTTGATCAGCAGCGTTTCGTGATGCGCAGGATCAAAATCATGGCCGGGGGTCTTACTGGCGATGAACTCCACCGGAATGGTGTGGGTGCCTTGATGCAGCAGCTGGAACACCGCGTGCTGGGCATCGGTCCCGACCCCACCCCAGGTCACTGGCGCGCTCGCACGTCCCAGCGGCGCACCGTCGGCGGTGACTGACTTGCCATTCGATTCCATCTCAAGCTGCTGGAGATAGTCGGGCAGCAGCCGCAACCGCTCGTCATAGGCGAAAACCGCGCGGGTCTGACATTTGCGAACCTGCGTATAATAGAGATCGACCAAGGCCGCCATCACTGGCGCATTTGCCGCCAACGGAGCAGAGCGGAAATGTCGGTCCATTTCGGCAGCACCCTCAAGCAACTCCTCAAACGCGCCCCAGCCCAAGGCAGCTGCAACCGGAAAGCCAATCGAGCACCACAGCGAATAGCGCCCGCCGACACTTTCTGCGAAAGGCAGGATGCGATTTTGGTCGACGCCCCATTCCATTGCCTTTTCAGGCGCAGCCGTCAGCGCGATCAACTGGCCATATGGGTCTTCAACCCCGCCTTCGCGCATCCATTCGAGCGCGCTTTCTGCGTTCATCAGCGTTTCTGTGGTGGTGAATGTCTTGGACGCGATCGCCACCAAAGTCGCTTTAGGGTCCATATCCTTGACGGCTTCGGCCAAAGCCGTGGCGTCGACATTGGACACGACCTTCGTGTCAAAGCGCAAACCATCACGGCCGAGCGCATCGATCAGCAGCTTGGGTCCCAGCGCCGACCCGCCGATGCCGATGTGCAGGATATGCTTTATCTCACCAAACGCCCCTGCCTCGATCACATCGATCAAGCCGCGCATCCGGTTTTGCAGCGCTTTCGCCTGCGCGACGTCATCGGCAGAGCCATTGCCGCGTTCGGCAACATGCGTGGCGGCACGGCCTTCGGTCGGGTTGACCACGGCGCCGGTAAACAGCTTCTCCCGCGCGCCATCAAGGTCCATCGCTTTCGCCAGTTCGGCAAATGCCGCGAGCAGACCGGCATCAAGATGGGTCTTCGAAAAATCGAAACGCAGCCCCGATTGCGAAATTGTCATTCCATCGACACGATGTGCATCCTCGTCGAACAAGGCTTCCAGCTTCTTCGATGGCGTGTTTTCGATTGCGGCCCAAATATTGGCAGTCATGGCGTTTCCTTGGCACGGAGAATCTCGGCACTGGCCAATAGCGCGGACGCTCATTAGAAGGCCAGAGCCGTATGGCGCCAAAACCATGAAATCGAATGTCGGGGCATCGCAATTGACTGAAACCACCCAAACCGAAACGGCCGGTGTTGAAAAGAGCAGCGCTTCCGAGTGGCGCGAATATGGATTGTTCCTGCTGAAACTGGCGGCGATCGTGCTGATATTCCGCAGTTTCGTCTTTGCGCCGTTCAACATTCCGTCGGAATCGATGCACCCGCGCCTGCTGATCGGCGACTATCTGCTGGTGTCGAAATGGCCCTATGGCGTTTCGCGCTACAGCCTGCCCTTTTCGCCACCTCTGTTCGAAGGTCGGATTTTCAATAACCTGCCCGAACGCGGCGACGTAGTAGTCGTCCACGCACCGGGCGATGCCAATGTAGATTATATCAAACGGGTGATAGGCCTGCCGGGCGATGTAATCCAAATGCGAGCGGGTATTCTCGAAATAAACGGCAAACCTGTGAAAAAGGTACGTGTCGGCGATTTTGTGACGCCGGTGACCCAGGGCATGCGCGATGCAGCGGCATTGGAAGGCACCGAATTTCCCTGCTGGAAGCCCCAATATGAGGAGCCTGCCAAGGGTGGCGGCACCCAATGCCGATATCCGCAATTTCGTGAGACATTGCCCGAAGGGAAAAGCTATTTTTCGCTCGATATCGAACCCTACCAGAAAGGCGACGACACCGAAGCCAAGATGGTACCCGAAGGCCAATTACTGTTGATGGGTGATAATCGCGATCGCAGCGCCGATAGCCGCTATCCAGCAGACGGAGTGTGGATCGGATTGGTGCCGACCGAAAATCTGGTCGGTCGGGCGCAATTTGTAGTCTTTTCGACCGATGGCTCGGCGCGCTGGCTGCTGCCCTGGACATGGTTCTCTGCTGCCCGCTGGGATCGCGTCGGCGAAGGTTTCTGACCTTGTCTGATCTTTCAAACTGGCTTGAAGAGGTTATCGGAGCCGCGCCCGCCGAGATGAAGCTGTTCGAACAAGCTTTGACCCACGGCAGCACGGGCGAAGCGCATTACCAGCGGCTTGAGTTTCTGGGCGACCGCGTGCTGGGGTTGGTTGCTGCATCGATGCTGTTTCAACGCTTCCCCGACGAGCCCGAAGGGCGGCTTTCGCATCGGCTAAATGCGCTTGTCTCAGGGGCGACATGTGCCGAGGTAGCCCGCGAAATCGGTTTGCAAGCGCATATGCGGCTCGGCAAGCAGGCCCGCGACGATGGCGCGAAGGAAAGCGACTATGTGCTGGGGGATATGGTCGAGGCGCTGATTGGCGCCATCTATATCGATCTGGGCCTCGATCGGGCGCGCAGCTTTATCGAACGCTATTGGCGACCCCTGCTCGAATCCGCAAAAGCGGCCCCCAAGCACCCAAAATCGGCGCTGCAGGAATGGAGCGCCGCGCATAACCGTAAGGTTCCGATTTATGAGGTGACCTCGAAGGAAGGTCCGCCCCACGCCATGCGCTTTGAAGTGACGGTGACGGTTAAGGGCTTCGATCCCGTATCGGCCACCGCCAACAGCAAACAGGCTGCTGAAACCGCTGCTGCAAAAGCATTTCTGGAGAAACACATATGACGAAGCGCTGCGGCCATGTCGCCGTTATCGGCGCGCCCAATGCGGGCAAATCAACTTTGGTCAACGCATTGGTCGGCCAGAAGGTGGCGATTGTCAGCCCAAAGGCCCAGACCACGCGCACGCGCCTGATGGGTATCGCGATTGAGGGAGACGCGCAGATCATATTGGTCGACACGCCGGGTATTTTCGCGCCCAATCGTCGGCTCGACCGCGCAATGGTTGCTGCCGCTTGGGAAGGTGCATCCGACGCCGACTTGATTTTGGCTGTCGTCGATGGGAGGGCGGGTGCAGGGCCCAAGGTGGAGAAGATCATCGAGGGGCTCGTCAACCGGCCCGAGCGCAAATGGCTGATCCTCAACAAGGTCGATATCGCGGCAAAGGAAAAGCTGCTGGCTTTGACCGAGAAACTATTGAATTTATGCGCATTCGAGCAAATCTACTACATCAGCGCTGCGACCGCAGACGGCTTGGCGGAACTGAAAGCAGCCATTGGCGCGGCGATGCCCGAAAGCGAATGGCACTTCCCCGAAGATCAGGTCTCCGACGCTTCCGAGCGTTTGGCCGCTGCCGAAATCACGCGCGAGCAGCTATACCTGCAGCTGCACGACGAACTGCCCTATGCGAGCACGGTTGAGACCGAGAAATATTCGGAGCGGCCCGACGGCAGCGTCGAAATCTACCAGCAAATTTTCGTTGAACGCGAAAGCCAGCGCGCGATTGTCCTCGGCAAGGGCGGCAGCCGGATCAAGGCCATTGGCGCCGCCGCGCGCAAAGAGATATCCGACTTGATGGGCGTCCCCGTCCACCTCTACCTCCACATCAAGGTGAAGGCCGGGTGGGACGAGGATCGTTCTGTGTACCGCGACATGGGACTGGACTGGGTAGAATAGCCCTGCGTTGCCCCAGCGCAGGCCGGGGCCGCATACAATTTATTTGGCCTTCTTCTTCGGCGCTGCCTTCTTGGCTGGCGCTTTTTTGGCGGGCGCTTTCCTCTTCGCCTTGCCCTTTGCCGGACCCTTGGCAGCGCGCTCGTCAATCAACTGTGCGGCTTCTTCAAGCGTGAGTTGGTCAGGCGCAACAGTCTTGGGCAACGTCGCATTGGTTGTGCCGTCGGTGACATAATTGCCGTAACGGCCTTCCATCAGCTTGATCTCAGCTTCGGTGCGCGGGTGGTTGCCCAGCACTTTCAGGGGCTCACGCGAACCGCCGTTGCGCGAACGGCCAGCGCCATTGGCCGCCTCTGCCAGTTTGACGACCGCGGCATTCATCCCGGTTTCGAAAACTTCGACGGTCGACTGCAGGCGGGCATATTTGCCCTGATGCGCCAGATAGGGGCCATAGCGCCCGATGCTGGCAGTCACAGGTTCGCCGCTTTCGGGATGCGGACCGATGGTGCGCGGCAGCGACAGCAGTTTGGCTGCCCAGTCGAGCCCGAAATCCTCCGACGGGATATCCTTGGGAATAGAAGCGCGCACGGCTTCCTTGCCTTCACCCATTTCGACATAGGGGCCAAAGCGTCCGGACTTGCGGCTGATTTCTTGGCCAGTTTCGGGATGTTTTCCAAGCACTTCAGGGCCATCTGACGTCATGCCGTCAGCGCCGCCGGGTTGGGCGAATTTGCGGGTGAATTTGCACTCGGGATAGTTTGAGCAAGCGACGAAAGCGCCAAAACGTCCGCCACGAAGAGCAAGCTTTCCATCACCGCATTTGGGGCAGATGCGCGGGTCGGTGCCGTCCTCGCGCTCGGGGAAAAGATAGGGTGCAAGGAACTTGTCGAGCTCTGCGGTGATGTCCGAAGGCTTCTGTTCCATGACTTCGGCGGTTTTCGGCTTGAAATCGCGCCAGAAGGCCTCAAGCACGCGCTGCCAATTGGCATCACCCGCGCTGATCTCATCAAGCTGGTCTTCAAGACCGGCAGTGAAGTCATACGCGACATAACGCTCGAAAAACCGTTCAAGAAATGCAGTTAGAAGTCGCCCAGATTCCTCTGCAAAGAAACGGTTTTTCTCCACGCGAACGTAAGAGCGATCCTTGAGCACCTGAATGGTCGAGGCGTAAGTTGACGGACGACCGATTCCCAGTTCTTCCAACCGCTTGACGAGACTGGCTTCCGAATAGCGCGGCGGGGGCTGGGTGAAATGCTGCGTCTTTTCGACTGCTTTTTTCGCCGGCACATCGCCCTTGTCCATCGCAGGCAGCAAAGCGCCATTTTCATCGTCCTTGTCGTCGATGCCTTCTTCGTAAAGTGCCAGGAATCCGGGGAATTTGACTACCTGCCCGGTTGCGCGGAGTCCGATCTGGCCCGTGCCGTCGAGCATATCGACAGTCGTCCGCTCCATCCGCGCCGAGGCCATCTGGCTGGCTAGGGCGCGTTTGTAGATCAGATCATAGAGCTTGGCGTGATCGCCTGACCCGACCTTGTCCTTGCCGAAATCGGTGGGGCGGATCGCTTCATGCGCTTCCTGCGCGTTTTTCGCCTTGGTCTGATAGACGCGCGGTTTGTCGGGCAGATAGCCTGCATCATAGCGATTGGCGATTGCTCCACGCGCCGCCGAAATCGCGCTATGATCCATCTGCACACCGTCGGTACGCATATAGGTGATCGCGCCATCTTCGTAGAGATTCTGCGCGATCCGCATCGTATGGCTGGCCGAAAAACCGAGCTTGCGCGCTGCTTCCTGTTGCAAGGTCGAGGTCGTGAATGGCGGCTGCGGATTGCGTGTGACCGGTTTGGTTTCAACGCTGTCGACCGAGAAATGCCCGGCCTCGACAGCAGCTCTTGCGGCTTCTGCCGATCCGGCCTCACCCAGCGCCATCTTGTCGAGTTTTTCGCCCTTGTAGCGCACAAGGCGAGCGTCGAAGCCCTGCCCCTTGTGCTCCATTTTGGCGGTGACCGACCAATATTCTTGAGCCCTGAAAGCCTCAATCTCGCGGTCGCGTTCCACAATCAGGCGCAGCGCCACTGATTGCACACGCCCCGCCGATTTCGCTCCGGGAAGCTTGCGCCAAAGAACCGGCGACAGCGTGAAACCCACCAGATAGTCAAGTGCGCGGCGGGCACGATAAGCGTCGATCAGGTCATGGTCGAGCTCACGCGGATGCGCCATCGCGTCGGTGACCGCCTGTTTGGTGATAGCGTTGAAGGTGACGCGCGACACATTTTTGGGAAGCGCCTTCTTGTTCGCCAGCACCTCCTGCACATGCCAACTGATGGCCTCTCCCTCGCGGTCAGGGTCAGTTGCGAGTATCAGACTGTCGGCCTTTTTGGCCTCATCGGAAATCGCCTTCAGCTGCTTCGCCTTGTCGGGGTAATTTTCCCATAGCATTGAAAAGCCATCGTCGGGATCGACCGAACCATCTTTTGGAGGCAGATCGCGGACATGGCCATAAGAAGCGAGAACCTTATATCCGGCTCCCAGATATTTCTCGATTGTCTTGGCTTTTGCGGGTGATTCGACGACGACTAACTTCATGGATTTATGATCTTTTCTCACACTCTCACGTACGCGCACAGTTTGGCGGGGTGATTTTGGGGTCGTCAAGCAGCAAAAATCAGGCGGTCAGACGCACTCTTGCCCCAGCCCCGCGTTCGAGACGACCGGCCAGTTCAAGTTCGAGCAATACCATTTGCACTTGCGCTGATGGCATGCCGGACAGGCGCACCAGTTCATCGACTGCTGCAAAATTGGGGCTGAGCAGTTCGAATATGGCATTGCGTTCGCCGTCGCCGGCTTCGGCAATGAAATCAAATTGGGGCTGAGTTGACGGCTTCGATCGCACGCGTTGGTCGAGCGGCGCGATCAGTTCGGCTATCTCGCCCGCATCCTGCACGAGCGTTGCTCCCTCGCGGATGAGCTGGTTACAGCCCCGCGAGCGCGGGTCGAGCGGGGATCCTGGAATGGCCATCACTTCCCTGCCCGCCTCACCTGCCAGCCTTGCGGTAATCAGTGATCCTGATTTGGGGATGGCCTCGACCACGACGGTTCCCGCCGACAGTCCGGCGATGATGCGGTTGCGATAGGGGAAGTGGCGGGCCCTTGGCTCGGTTCCGGGTGGCATTTCGGCGACCAACAGACCTTCAGCAGCGATCCGCGCCTGCAATTCGGCATGCTCGGGCGGATAGATTATGTCGATACCGCCAGCGATCACCGCTATCGTTCCGGTTCCAAGCGCGCCCTGATGCGCCGCTGCATCAATCCCGCGTGCCAGCCCTGACGTCACCATTATGCCGCGCTGCCCCAAGTCTTGGGCGATATTGCGCGCCATGCGGCAACCCGCGGCAGAAGCATTGCGCGCACCGACCATCGCGACATTTGTCTGGCTGGCGAGAGCAATATTGCCCTTGTACGTCAAAACCGGTGGAGCGTTTTCAAGTTCACCGAGCAAAGCGGGATAAGCCAAATCGTCGATGAACAGATATTGCCCGCCCAGTGAGGCGAGTTGGTCTATTTCGCGGTGGATTGCTTCAGACGGCGCTGCTGCAAATTTGCGCCCCCCAACCCGGGCCGCCATATCGGGCAGCGCTTCGAGTGCCTTTCCCGCTGATCCAAACCGCGCCGCCAGCTGGCGATAGCTGATAGGCCCCACATTGGGCGAACGGATCAGCCGCAGCCGATCGAAAACGTCGCTGTCGCCAATAGCCATTGCGAATTATTTCTGCCCGATGCGCGGTTCCGTTCCCGCCATCAGCCGCTGAATATTCTCGCGATGCTTCCAGAAGATAATCAGGCTGCAGGCGACCAGCGGAATGACAATATCGATGAGCCCCAGAAATGCAGCGGCCAGCGGCGCGACAGCCGCCGCCACAAGCCCGCCCAGCGATGAAATGCGAGAAATCAGCAGCACACCGATCCAAGCACCGGCGTAAATCAGGCCCAAGGGCCAGTGCAGGCCGAACAGGATGCCCGCATAGGTGGCCACGCCCTTCCCGCCTTTGAAGCCCAGCCACACAGGATAGAGGTGCCCGAAAAAGGCGGCGACGGCAGCAATCACTTCACAGCCCGGCACCAGCTGGCGCGCCAGCAGCACCGCTGCGACACCTTTCAGCAGATCAAGGAGTAACGTGAGAGCGGCCAGCCCCTTGCGCCCGGTACGCAGCACATTGGTCGCGCCGATATTGCCCGAGCCGATTTCCCTTATGTCGCCTGCGCCGCCAAAACGGGCGAGTAGCAAGCCAAAGGGTATCGACCCCAGCAGATAGCCCAGCGTGGCCGCACTTCCGATTTCCATCCAGCCTGTTGGCATATCCGACTCCCTCTGTTGCGCGATGGTTATCGCCATCCGCCGACACACTCAAGGCCGGTTGCCTCTGCGCCGGTCCGCGTCTATCTCGGCGGCATGATCGCGCCCGACGCCCCGATACTGGTTTTTGATTCCGGCATAGGTGGCTTGTCGGTGCTATCGAAAATCCGCAACGCGCTGCCGCAGGCTCCGATTGTCTATTCAGCCGATTATGCCGGGCTTCCTTATGGCGAAAAGAGCGAAATCGAAGTTGCGACGCGTGTCTGCGCGTTTCTTGGCCGCCTGTCGGAACGCTATCGCCCGCGACTGGTTGTTATTGCCTGCAATACCGCATCCACAATCGCACTGGCCCATGCCCGCGCCGTTCTGGGCGTTCCGATTGTTGGCACCGTTCCAGCGATCAAGCCAGCCGCCGAGCAGACGCAAAGCGGTGTGATCGGCCTGCTTGGGACCAAGGCAACCATCCGGCAGACCTATGTCGACAAGCTTGAGGCTGAACATGCGAAAGGTAAAACATTGCTGCGCTTCGCCGCGCCCGATCTTGTCGCAGCCGCCGAGGCCAAATTGCGCGGTGAGGTCTCGGACCCAGACATATTTGCCACGGCGATTGCGGGCCTTGCCAACCAGCCAAATGGCAAGCGGATCGATCGCATCATTCTGGGCTGCACCCATTTTCCACTGGTGCAGGTCGAGCTGTCAAAGGCCGCGGTTGCAGCAGGGCTGGACGCAAATCTAGGTTTTGTCGACGGCTCCGAAGGGATCGCTCGGCGGGTTTCCTATTTGACCGACGGTCAGGCTTGGCCGACACATCCTGCCGACGGAATCTTTATCTCCACAGGGCCTGTCGAGCAGATCGAGCCCTATCGCCCGGCGCTTTCGCGTTACAATTTGACCCAGATCATGTCACTCTAATCGGATTATTGCGAATAGTTCGCGCTGGATTTCCGTTTTGACCCGCATTATTGGGCGGACAAATAACAGGGCTCGGCTTGCCATGAACTACGACGAAATTTTCGACAAAGCTATCGATCGGCTGCACGCGGAAGGTCGGTACCGTGTGTTTATCGACATTTTGCGCAACAAGGG
>JAGNSY010000014.1:0-20608 GCA_017987825.1 Sphingorhabdus sp.
GTTGCCAATTGTGTTTCAAGCGCATCAACGCGTCCGATCAGGTCGGAAACCGCGCTGGACGATGGCGTTCCGGTCGTCGCGGGCTTGGTTCCATCGGGCTGGATCTCGGGTTCGAAGAATTTTCCCGCTCCATCCGGAAAGACTTTGCGCTGGACGGCCTTCATTTCTTTTTCCAGTTTGACAACGCGGCCTTCGACATTCGTATCCTGCGCCTGTGCTGCGGGCGCTGCGGAAAATATTGCTGCTGCAGTCAGGAAATATCGGAACTTCATCTCAGCCCTCCCGGCTAACAAACTGGATTTTGCCACTTTTGCGCATTTCGCTGTCCGGATTAACTATAACTGACCCGGAATCCCGAATAAAGCCTTTGACGGACAAAAGCTCCAAAACGCTGCAAATAACTGTGGATTGCAGAAAGGCTCAGCGCGTGGCCGGGGATGGCGGCACTGCTGAATTGGCGGGCTGCGCTCCGTTCGTGGAAGCAGGCGAGGTGTTTGCCTTTCGTGCGAGCAACGCTGCCGCACTCACGCCGACATCGGCAATCGAGCGTTCGCCGGTTCCCAATGCTGGCACCGGTTTGCCACCTATCGTTACGTCTAGAACCTGCGGTCTGCCGGTAACGATCATAGGGTTATTGGCATTGGCAGGAACGGTAAAACGATCACCGGGCTGCATTTCCTTTTCGTAAAGCCGCTTGTTGTCGGCATCGTAGATCTTCACCCAAGCTGCCTCGCGCGCAACGATTATGACCTCGCCCGCCGGGTCAATCGCTTTTGCCGGGTCTTGTTTGGGCTGTTCCTTGATCACGGCTTCGGCAACGGTTTTGGAAGGCTCAGGCGATGTTGCCTCCGGCGACAGAGCAAAGCTGCGCCAGACGAAATAGGCTACCACCAGCGCGACGGCCAAACCTGCCGCGCTCCATGCAAGCCAGCGCGGCGGGACACGGGCTGGGTCCGTCGGCTCGTAAGCTGGGGCACGTGCGACCACGCCCTGATATCCACCCTGTTCGAGCTCGGCACGCATTTCGGCGGCAATTGCCACATCATCCAGCCCGAGTGCCTTGGCATAGGATTTGGTGAACCCAATGGTGTAGGTCGATCCCGGCAGCGCGGTATATTCGGAGGCCTCGATCGCTTCGAGATGCCGGATAGGAACGCGTGTGCGATTGGCGATTTCGTTGAGCGAAAGGCCCTCAGCCTCGCGTTTCGCGCGCAGTTTCGCGCCGACGGACTGCAGGGCAGATTCGCCTTCATCGGTGTTCACGTCTTCAATATCTTGCTGATCGCGATCGTCCACCTAACCGCACTCCATGACCCGAATAAAAACGCCTCTAACGGGCGGTTGTGAAACAATGACGGCGGTATAACGAAAGTCAATGTTTAAAAGGTCTAGTGCCGCCGCAACTCAAGATATTTCAACGCCTTGGGATTGCGCCCATGACTCAAGCCGCTGTCTGATACTGCCCAAAGGAGATGACAATATCGTGGCCATTTCAGTGTCGATGGCTGCCGCATCGAGCGAACGCACCATTGCCTTGATCGCACCGACTGCGGCCGGAGTGATAGAAAGGCGCTTAATTCCGATGCCGATTAATGCCATCGCTTCCAATGTGCGGCCGCCCATTTCGCCGCAGACCGTCAAATCGACCTTGTGCGCATCACAAGCAATGACGACGCGGCGGATGAAACGCAAGATGGCCGGGCTCAACCAGTCATAGCGTTCGGCCAGACGCGGGTCTGCCCGGTCGGCCGCGAACAGGAACTGGGTCAGATCGTTGGTACCGATCGAGAGAAAATCGATCTTGGGCAACAAGATATCAAGCATCTCTGCAAGTGCGGGAACCTCGAGCATCGCTCCATAACGGATACGCGACGGAAGCTGTTTCTTGCGCGCTGCCAGATATTCGAGTTGCGCCTCGAACACCTGTTTTGCCGCGTCAAACTCCCACGGTTCGGAAACCATCGGGAACATGACGTTGAGGTTGCGCCCCGCTGCAGCCTCAAGCAGCGCCCTCGCTTGCGCCTTCATCAGCCCTTCCTGGTCCAGAGCGAGCCGCAGGGCGCGCCAGCCCATGGCCGGATTTTCCTCTTCTTCGGAGATATGCTTCAGATAGGGCAGTGCTTTGTCCCCACCGACATCGATGGTCCGGAATACCACCGGCTTGTCCCCGGCGGCATCGAGCACCTCTCGGTAGAAGCGTTGCTGCCTTTCGCGCTGCGGCAGTGTTGCCGAAATCAGGAACTGGAATTCGGTGCGGAACAGGCCGATGCCCTCTGCGCCTGAAAGGCCGATAGCGAGCGCATCGTCCCGCAGACCGGCGTTAATCAGCAAAGCGACCTTCTGGCCATCCTTGGTGACCGACGGTTCGTCGCGTAGCGCCGCATAGCGGGCCTTTTTCTTCTGCCGGTCGGCCAGCTCACTCGAAAAAGCCTCTTGCACCGCAGCCGATGGCCGCACGATGACATTTTTATCATCGACATTGAGAAGCAGCATGTCGCCATCGCGGATTGTCTGGCGCACGCCTGCAGCCCGGCCGAGCACAGGCACGCCCATAGCTCGCGCCACTATGGTGACATGCGCGGTCAAAGAGCCTTCTTCGAGAATGACACCACGCAAACGTCGCTTGTCATATTCGAGCAATTCTGCGGGGCCCAAATTGCGGGCGACGAGGATTGAATCCTGCTTGAGCCCCAATTGCGCCGCCGTGCCCATCTGGCCAGAAACGATGCGGAGCAACCGGTTCGACAGGTCTTCCAGATCGTGCATGCGGTCGGCGAGCAATGGATCGTCGATCTGCCGCATCCGCATCCGGGTGCGTTGCTGCACCCGCTCGATTGCAGCCTCGGCAGTCAGACCACTGTCGATCGCTTCATTGATACGCCTAGACCAGCCCTCGTCATAGGCAAACATCTTATAGGTATCGAGGATTTCGGCATGCTCACCGCCAGCGCCGAATTCCGCCATATTGGCCATGCGGTCGATTTGTTCGCGCATCTTGTCAAAGGCGGAGTAGACGCGCGCGCGTTCGGCTTCGGTATCTTCCGCCATCGTATGTTCGATGCGAACATTGGGCTGGTGGAAAATTGCAACGCCCGCTGCGACGCCAGAGACGAGCGGCAGGCCGTTCAGCACGACTGTGCCGGTTTGCCCGCTGCCAATCGTGCCTGCGTCGTCGATCAGGCCTGCATAGGCAATCAGTTCTGACAGCACCATCGCAGTGGTTTGCAGGGCCTCGATCTCAACCTCGGCATATTTGCGCGGATCGGCATGCTGAACAGCGAGCACGCCGACGGCGCGCTCGGACCTTACGATCGGCACGCCAGCAAAACTGTGGAACCGCTCTTCGCCCGTTTCGGGCATATAACGGAAGGCAGGATGGGCAGCAGCCTCATCAAGGTTCAGCGTTTCGACATTGTCGGCGATTGTGCCCACAAGGCCTTCGCCGAATGCGAGCTTTGTGACGTGAACGGCATCCTGATTGAGCCCGCGGGTCGCGAACAGTTCCAACACACCGTCGCGCAGCAGGTAGATCGAGCACACCTCGCTCGACAGCGCTTCGCCGATAATATTGACGACCTGATTGAGTTTGGCCTGCGCGTGATTGCCCGAGGCCATCACCTCGTGCAGGCCGGTCAATATGTTACGTGCGGCGATTGCTGCGCTTTCCATGCCACCCGGTTAGCAGATGGCATGGCAGCATGCGATACCCCTACGGGCATCAACCGAAAAAATTACGTATGCCTATTTTGTCAGGCGGACGCCAATTCCTGCGCCATTGCATCCTTCAGCTGCAATTTCTGCTTTTTGAGGCGGTGGATCAAATCATCATCTGGGTGGGGCCGGGTTTCTTCTTGTTCAAGTTGCGCTTCGAGTTCGGCATGTTTCAGGCGCAGGGCCGACAGATGATTTTCGCTCACCGCTATCTCCTTCTTGCTTGTCGCCAGGAGAGTCGATCCATTTCGACTCACCAGAGCCAAGAAGAAGAATAGAACATGTTTTCCACAGGCTGTCTTGCGAAAAAGCATCCATCTCGCCGCAGATCATTTTCGTTCTGGCGACACGGTCCTGGCGGGGCTATCAGGCTTGAAAATATATTATATATCCACTGGGGCGCCATGAACGACGACGGAATCCGGCAGCAAATTGAACTGTTGAAGATCGAACATCGCGATCTCGATGATGCCATATCTGCGCTTCAGGCCAATCCGGTGGCCGACCAGTTGCAGGTCGCCAGATTGAAACGCCGAAAGCTCGCGCTCAAGGATCGCATTGGCATTCTCGAAGACCAGATTATCCCGGATATTATAGCCTGAAACTTCAAAGCATTAACTGCTTAAGCTCGCTCTTGGTTAACGTGCCGTCATGGAACATTTGGCCGTTAGCGGTGGAAAAGTGGTAAATGTTGCTGACAGTGCCGGAGTCGCTTTGGCATGGAGGCTGCATGCATGCTCCGCAGTATCAAATTACACCCAAGCTGATCGACGGTCTTTACACCGAAGCCATGTTGCTGGCCGACGAGGCGCGGTCCTATTTCGATAGCGATCGGGCGCGGCAGATTTCGCCCGCAGATGTTGCGGTCGCTTTCTCGTGCGAGTCGCTGAAGGTCACAACGCGGCTGATGCATGTTATCGCCTGGCTGCTAAATCAAAAGGCTATCCGTGCCGGTGAAATCCATCCTTCGGATGTAATGCGCGAACTCGATGAGCTGGGCTATGCCCCCGCGACCGACGACTGGATGGTCCAGCGCATGCCCGACGAAGCCCGCACGCTCATCATGACGAGCGAGGATCTATATTATCGGGTGCAGCGGATGAGCAGCCACATTTACACCGATCAGGAAAACCAGCCTGAGCCGCATCGCTTGATCGAGCAACTCCGCCGCTCGTTCTGAGTTTCGCGGCGATTACTCAAATCGGAAAGTTTTGCAATTCACAGGGCGTGACCTTGCGCGTGTGACGTCCTATATGGCGCGCATGGAAAATGTGACTGCTACAAAGGTAAAGGCGTCCGAGGATAATGATCTTATCCGCGAGGCAGCCGCCCTGACTCGCGAATTCAGCGTTGCCAAACCCGGTATCTACTGGCCCGATTTTCTCGGTTCGGCGTTGGTCGGATATATCGGTCTGTATTTTGCGATTGCCGGTTCTTCATTGGCGATTCAGTTGGCAGGTGCCGCTGTCGCGATAACCTTCCTCTATCGCGCAGCACTGTTCATCCACGAAATCACTCATATGAAACGTGACCATGTCCCGGGCTTCCGCTGGGTGTGGAATTTCCTTGTCGGCATCCCGATGCTGATTCCGTCCTTCACCTATGAAGACACGCACAACCAGCATCATTCAAAGATGCGGTACGGGACCGATCGTGATCCCGAATATCTGCCACTTGCACTTATGAAGCCGCATATGCTGGTCTTTTTCATGGGCGTCGCAGCATTGGGCTCTATCGGTTTCCTTATCCGCTTTGCGATCCTGTCGCCGCTGTCGTTGCTAAGTTCATGGATTCGCCGTGAAACCGTCGCGCGGTTTTCGACCCTGTCCATCAACCCGTCCTATCGCAGAGCCATGCCCGAAGGCGAGTTCCGCCGCGACTGGATCATCATGGAAACGGGTGCCAGCCTTTGGTCGATCGGGATATTGACGGCTGTAGCGGTGGGCTGGATCCCGCTGAAGGCGTTCCTCATCTACCTTGCTATCGTTGCTGCTGCATTGGTCTTGAATCAGGTTCGCACTTTGGTCGCGCATTTGTGGGAAAATGATGGCGAGGTTTTGAGCGTCACCGAACAATACCTCGATAGCGTGAATGTGCCGCCGCCGGGCATAATGGGCGAGTTCTGGGCACCTGTTGGCTTGCGCTATCATGCGTTGCACCACCTTGTCCCCAGCGTGCCTTACCATGCACTGCCCGAAGTGCATCGCCGCCTTGCTACCAAATTCGGCGATGGCAGCAATTATGACAAGGCAAATTATCCAAATCTGCGCGGTTTGCTGGCGCGGCTGGTGGCTTCCTCGGTTAGGGGCGGGAAGGCCGTTTAATTCGCCCTTTCTTTGCTCAGCCGTGTCATCAAAATTGCGGCCCGTTTGGCCTGTCGCCTGATGCTATCGAGGTCGACCGTCTCACCCGGCGCATGATCGCCGCGACTGTAGGTTCCGAGACCGGCCAACCCATCAACATCCTGTGCTACAAAGCTGATATCGCCTGCACCGCGCTTGAGCGGGTCGAGAGCGGGCATTACGGCCAGACCCATATCGCGATTTACGACGTTCAGTTTGTCGAGCAGCGCCTTGTTGCCGACGGTCGGTGCCATCGCGGGATACGCTCCCGGATCGAAGCTGATCTTGGCGCTGGTCAGGGGTGTCGATTGAGCGACGATCGCCAGCATCTTGGCCTTCACCCTGGCCGTTTGTTCCTCGGACAAGGTACGGAAATCACCACGAGCCAACGCAATACCCGGAATGATATTGGTCTTGCCCGCAGCGGTCGCACGAATACCGCCTGCATCGAGCGCAGCTTCTTGTCCCGCCGCAATCAGGCCGACGTTGAAGGTCAGGTTTTGCTCGGGAAGTTCAGTACGGAAACGGTGGAGGATGCGCGCCAATTCGAACGCCGCGCCATCACCATAGGTGCTGCTGAAGATCAGTGAGCTGTGGCCGGTCTTGCCACTTACTTCCAATTTCCAGCTGTTTGAAGAGCGCCGGGCGATAGAGCCCATGTCGCGCCCCTCGTCGCGCACGAGCCCTTCGAAGTCGAGCGCGACATCGGCGCGCTTGCCCGCGGCGATCAATGGCGCGCGCGTGACCTCGATGGGATCGCCTGCATCCTCTTCGTCGCCGGTCATATGGATTTCGATATTGGCGTCTTTGAGCGTCCCTGCAGCCTGCATGGCGCGGAGTGCGGCGACGATGACCGTCATCCCGCCCTTGTCATCGCCTGCGCCAGGTCCCTCGGCCTCGTCAACCGTGCCATCCTTTTTCCGGATGAATCTCTGGAAGGGGCTATCGGGTTCGAACACCGTATCCAGATGCGCAATCAGCAACAGGCGCTTGGCGCCCTTCTTGCCCTGCTTGGTTGCAACCAGATGCCCCGCACGGCCAGCAGCCGACATGTCGAGCCATTCAAGTTTGAAACCCAGCGGTTCCAGTTCGGTGCGCATCATGTCGCCGACCTTGCGCACGCCGTCAAAATTCATTGAGCCCGAATTCTGGTTTACCAGTTTTTCGAGCAAAGCGACCGAGCGTTCATATTCGGCATCGACGGTCGCAACCATCTTCGTCTCGGCCTTGCTCAACTGCGCAAATGCCGGGGTTGAAAAGGCGAGCGCCAGCCCCGCACCCGTTAAGGTGAGGGACTGGCGCACTATCTTCGTCAAAGCAACGCTCATGCAGGCAGGCCGCTGATCGCTTTCACTTCCATGAAGTCTTTGAGGCCGAACAGGCCAGCCTCGCGGCCATTGCCTGATTGCTTGTAACCACCGAAAGGAGCACCGGGATTGGGGCCCCAATTGTTGATCGCCACCATGCCCGCACGCAGCTTCGGAGCCACTTCGGCGGCCTTGGCTGGATCGCCAGAGACAACTGCTGACAGGCCATATTCGGTATCATTGGCAATTTCGATCGCCTGATCGAGATCGTCATAGGCCATGATCGTTGCGACCGGGCCGAACACTTCTTCCTTGGCAATGCGCATGTTCGGGGTCACGCCCGAGAAGACCGTCGGCTTGATATAATAGCCACGGTTGAGGTCGGCCGGGCGGTCGGTGCCGCCAGTTTCCAGCGTCGCGCCTTCGTCAATAGCCGACTGGATCAGACCCTGGATCTTCTCATATTGTGCCTTGTTGACCACTGGGCCGATGTGCATGCCTTCCTGCAGCGGATCGCCAACCGAGGTCCCTTCGAACATCGCCTTGACGAAATTGGCGGCTTCCTGCGCACGGTCTTTCTGTACGAGGATGCGGGTCGGAGCGATGCAGCTCTGGCCGCTGTTGATGAGGACGCCCTGTACCGTGGGGGGCAGGACCTCTTCGAACTTTGCGTCGGGCAGAACAACGTTCGGCGATTTGCCGCCCAGTTCCTGATGGACACGCTTCACAGTATCGGCCGCCGCCTTGGCGACAAGGATACCGGCACGGGTCGAGCCGGTGAAGCTGACCATATCGACATCGGGGTGTGCCGAAATTGCATTGCCGACCGTCGGGCCATCACCCTGCACAAGGTTGAACACGCCCGGCGGTACACCGGCTGCATCCATCACTTCTGCAAAGATCGCCGCGTTGCCGGGGCATTCTTCCGAAGGCTTCAGCACCATTGTGTTTCCTGCTGCGATGCAGGGTGCGACCTTCAGCGCAATCTGGTTGAGCGGCCAGTTCCAAGGCGTGATCAGGCCGACGACGCCGATGGGTTCATAGACCACAGTGTTCGCGCCATGCTGTTCCTTGAACGCAAAGTTCTCGAGCGCGGGCAGGGTGCCGAGAAAGCCGCCGAGACCCGCGGGCGCCTGTGCCATCGTTGCAAAGCTGACCGGCGCGCCCATTTCAGCGGCCATCGACTTGGCGAAATCGGGAATGCGCTTCTTATATTCCTCGATGATGCGGTTCATCAGCGCAATGCGCTCTTCACGGCTCGTCTGGCTAAATGTCTTGAAAGCCTGGCGTGCCGCCGAAACCGCTGCGTCGACATCGGCCTGTGTGCCCAGCGTGATTTCGGTGCAGGGCTCTTCGGTCGAAGGGCTGATTACCTCGTGGCGCTTGCCACCGATGCTGTCGACCCATTTGCCGTTGATATAGTGCTTCAGATAGCTGTCCATGTCTCTCTCCTTATGTCCCAGCGAGTCGCGAAAGCGAGGCTTCGGTTTTGATTTGGGACTTTTTCCGCCAAGGTCAACAGCGCGTTCAATCGCGCGATTAAAAAAGCCCGGGGTTTCCTATCGGCGATTCGATGAAAAGACACAGGAACGCGCCAGAAACTGCGCGCAGCTGCTGTTTTGATCGATGGGAGCAGTGCCGTAAGTTATCGTGCACTTTGCCCTCAGGCCGATGCGACCGGGCCTGCCAACTGTTGAAAAGCGTATCGGCATCCCCAATTCATGGGATGGCGGAGCGAGCATTGTCCTCCTATCCGGTGGCCGTCCGCTTCTGTCATAATACGCGACCCATTGTGACGGAAGCGGACGAAATCTGCGGCGGCTATTTGGCCCATTGTCTAGTCGACCGGTTAGTGGGACAGTCGCCTGCATGATCCGTACAGCCATCATTGAAGATGATCCGCGCATCGCCGCAGATATTGCCGAGGTGATCCGGCAGGCTGACGATGTTGAATTGGTCGCTTTTGCAGGCTCGGTCGCAACCGGCTGCAAATTGATCGATGAAGGCGGCTTTGATGTTCTGGTATGTGATCTTGGTTTGCCCGACGGCGATGGTACGACGCTGATCCGCAAAGCCGCGGCGCAATATCCGGACATCGACATATTGGTGCTGACAATGTTCGCCGATCACCACAAGGTGCTCGACGCCATTCGTGCAGGAGCACGCGGTTACTTGCTAAAAGATCAAAAGCTCGGCGAATGCGTTGCCGCGATCCGTGAGGTGCGCAAGGGTGGATCGCCAATAAGCCCAATCATCGCCCGGCTTTTGCTCAAGGAATTGTCGCCACCAGAGGCCGCGCCAACCACTGCGACCGAAGAGCAGCTGTCCGAGCGGGAAAAGGAAACCTTGCACCTGCTGTCGCGCGGATTTACCTATTCGGAATGCGCGGATTTGATGGGGATTTCGCAGCATACGGTGGGCACGCATGTCAAACATATCTACCGCAAGCTTGAGGTCAATTCGCGTGCCGAGGCGGTATTCGAGGCGTCGAACCGGGGTATGCTTGATATTCGCTAGATGGCTGGTTGCGTGCATAGCTGCGTTTGTCTGCTATGCTACAACCCCGGCTGCTGCTGCACCAAGCAGGCTACCGACCGACGTGCTCGAATTTCGCAGCGGTGATATTGCCTTTGCCGACCAGAGCGACGTTCCTGCAGCCGGCTGGGAAAGGCGCGCTATGCCTGCGGCTTGGCTGTCAGATGAGGCTCGGGCAAAGCTGGACGGCAGGCTGACCGCATGGGGGCGCTTTCACTTTGACCGGAACCAGATGCCGAGCGAGCCGCTTGCCATCTACACCGAAAATAATCGCGAGCGCCTGACGGTCTATCTGAACGGCGTTGAGCTGTTCCGCAATTATCGAAGCGCATCGTCGCAAACGCTGGGCTGGAACCGGCCCTATATCATTCCCGTCCCGCAAAAACTGTTGCGCGATACGGGCAATGAGTTGGTGTTGCGCGTCGGGTCGGACCGGCAATTCTCGTTAGGGGTCGGGACGGTCAAGGTCGGGTCGCAGGAAGTGCTGGGCAGGCTATATAACTATCAGCAGTTCTGGAGGGTCACAGGCGCATCTGCCGCCAATTATGCAATGCTGTTCCTTACCTTTGCGGCATTCCTGATGTGGATGGCGCGGCGATCGGAAACCGAAATTTTCTGGCTGGTGATGACGGGGCTGCTCTGGTTTGTGCGCGACTTCCACTTTTTCGCCGAAGAGTCACCGCTTAATCCCTATTGGTTTCAGCAGGTCAGCTATTATTCGCTCTATTTTGCGGTAGCCGCATCGCTCAGCTTCTGCGTCGCCTTTTTGAAACTTCCCAATTATCGCCGGATTATAGTCGTACTTTTTGCGATTGGTGTTGCGCTGTGCATCTTTCGTGCAGCTATCACTTCGACCAACCGGACCGATCTGGCGACTAGTCTTGCGACGCTTGGCGTATCGCTCGTCATATGCGGGTTGATGGTCGCAGACTGGCTGCGCCACCGGACGCTTGAAAGCGCCGCTTTGATTGCCATCGTGCTGTTCACGACTGCACTAGGCTTTCACGACGTTGGCCGGATACCAAATGTGAACTGGTGGCAGGGCCTTGGCTTTCACATTCAGCCTTATACGGGTCTGCTCTTGTTCAGCGTGTTCTTGTTGTCTGTAGGCCGAAAATATCTGCGTGCGCTGGTCGAAGTCGAAACGCTGAATGCCAGCCTCGAACAGCGGGTCGAAGCGGCGACGCATGCCTTGGCCGCAAGCGAGCACGCCCGGCAGAAAATCGAGGTCGAACATGCGGTTGGTATCGAGCGAGAGCGGCTGATGCGCGAAATGCATGATGGCATCGGTTCCAATCTTGTGACCGCATTGGCCGTCGTCAAAAAGCAGGGTGAAGCGCCGGTCGCTGAAGAAACATTGCAGCGCGCGATTACCGATCTGAAGCTGACCGTGGATTCGCTTGCGCCGGTTGAGGGCGATGTTGTCGCGCTGCTCGCCAATCTGCGCCACCGGATGGAACCCGATATGGAAAAGGCCGGGGTGAAGTGCATCTGGCGGGTTGAGCCATGCCCGTCGCTAGATTGGCTCGACGCCCCCAATGCGCTCCACATGCTGCGCATTATTCAAGAAGGTGTCAGCAATGTTTTGTCGCATGCGGGTGCCAGCAACATCACCATAGCCTGTCACCCTTCGGAGAGGGAGGGGAGATCGGGCGTCGAGTTGGTCCTTTCTGACGATGGTCGCGGATTTGAGATCGCTGAACAGTCAGGTCCGGGGCGCGGCCTTTCAAACATGCGGACGCGGGCCCGGCAACTGGCAGCGAAACTCGATATCGAAAGCAGCATCGGCGCGGGAAGCCGTTTGAAATTGTGGCTGCCGACTAGAGCTGTTGACGTCGCATAACGGTAGTCTGGTGCTGGCGGGAAGTGCCGAAACATATACAAACTTTCTTCGGCGTCAGCGGAACAAGCTAGTGACTCGACGCTCCAAAGTCTGTAAAGAGCTCTTTACAGGCAGGAGCAAGCCATTTGGAAAATCGTTTGAAAGCCTATCGTGAAGGCGTCGGCTGGAGCCAAGGAGAGTTGGCAAGGCGGTTGGGCGTTTCGCGGCAAACTATCAACGCGGTTGAAACCAACAAATATGATCCCAGCCTTCCATTGGCGCTGCGAATGGCAAAATTATTCGCTTGTCAGGTGCCAGACATTTTTATCGATCATTGGGAAGCCGAGGAAAACTCAAATGACTAATGTTTCAACAGAAAATAACGCCCAAAAAACGCGCAAGCTGGCCGTTCAGCTGATATCCGGCGGCTTGGTCGGCGGAATTGGCTCTTACGCGGCAATGAGCCTGATCGATCCGAAGACAATGAATGTCGATCAGATCATCGTCGGCGGCATCGGTCTTATCTATTTGCTGATGGGGCTGTTCGTAGGCTTTGGCCTGCTTGCTCCAAAGCTGGGATCGAAGATCCTCAATGTCGAGGATGAAGAGGAAATTCGCGAACAACGTCGCATGCTGACGGGATCATCGATCGCGATGGCCACCATCGGCGCTGCGTTGGCCGCATTGGCGCTGGCCGCCCCTGGAGCAGAAGTATCGCCGCTGGCTGGTTTTGGTGGGATCGTAGCCGCACTGGTGGTTTCGGTAGCTATTACCGCGCGCGACTGGAAATATTATGATGAAATGATGTGGCAGTTGAGCCGGGACGCTGGAAATCTCGCCTTTTGCGGGATCGGGACTATTCTTATGCTCTGGGGGTCTGCAGCTGCGGTCGGTTTGGCCGCGGCACCAACACCCCTTGCTCTGGTCGCATTGGTTGCCGGTGGCATGCTGCTAGCAATCTTTGTCTCGGCGACGCGCGCCGGTTTGATGATGCCGCGATAACAGTCTGCATAGAAAAAGGGCGCCCGGATCGCTCCGGACGCCCTTTCGATTGCGGCTGCCCCCCAGCTTAGCCGCTGTAGTACATGTCGAATTCGACCGGTGACGGCGTGGTTTCCCAGCGCGATACTTCGTCCCACTTCAGATCGATATAGGCTTCGATCTGGTCCTTGGTGAAGACATCGCCTTCAAGCAGGAAGTCGTGGTCAGCGCCAAGGCTGTCGAGTGCTTCGCGGAGCGAAGCGCAGACGGTGGGGACCTGTGCGAGTTCTGCCGGGGGCAGATCGTACAAGTTCTTGTCCATCGCGTCGCCGGGGTGGATCTTGTTTCGGATGCCGTCCAGACCCGCCATCAGCAGTGCCGAATAGCACAGATAGGGGTTGGCGAGCGCATCGGGGAAGCGGAATTCTACGCGCTTCGCCTTGTCACCGGTGCCGTAAGGAATGCGGCATGACGCCGAACGGTTGCGGCTCGAATAAGCGAGCAACACCGGGGCTTCAAAGCCCGGCACCAGACGCTTGTAGCTGTTGGTGGTCGGGTTGGTGAACGCGTTCAGCGCCTTGGCGTGCTTGATGACGCCGCCGATGAAGTACAGGCACATGTCCGACAAGCCGGCATAGCCATTGCCCGCGAACAGCGGCTTGCCTTTTTCCCAGATCGAAATGTGGGTATGCATGCCCGAGCCATTGTCCGACTTGATCGGCTTCGGCATGAAGGTCGCGGTTTTGCCATAGGCATGCGCGACCTGGTGCACGACATATTTGTAAACCTGCATACGGTCGGCGGTCTGCACTAGCGTGCCGAAGGTCAGCCCGAGTTCGTGCTGGGCCGCCGCCACTTCATGGTGATGCTTGTCGCAGGGCAGGCCCATTTCGAGCATGGTCGTGACCATTTCGCCACGGATGTCGACGGCGCTGTCGACGGGGGCGACGGGGAAATAGCCACCCTTGGCACGCGGACGGTGGGCAAGGTTGCCGGTTTCATACGAACGACCTGTGTTGGTCGGCAGTTCGATGTCGTCGATGCGGAAGCCCGAGCCATCATAACCGTCGTAGAAAGTCACGTCGTCGAACATGAAGAATTCGGCTTCGGGACCGACATAAACGGTGTCGCCGATGCCGGTTGCCTTGACATAGGCTTCAGCGCGCTTGGCAGTCGAGCGCGGATCGCGGGCATAGAGTTCGCCGGTCGAGGGTTCGACGATGTCGCAGCAGATGATCATCATCGGCGTCGCGCTGAACGGATCCATATAGACCGCGTCAAGATCGGGGCGCAGGATCATGTCAGATTCGTTGATGGCCTTCCAGCCTTCGATCGACGAACCATCGAACATCAGGCCGTCTTCCAGTTCATCCTCACCGAGGACGCCTGCGCACATCGTCAGGTGCTGCCACTTGCCCTTCGGGTCGGTGAAGCGCAGATCGACCCACTCGACATCATTTTCCTTGATCTGTTTCAGTATGTCCTTGGCTGAAGCCATGATGCTTTCCTTCTTTGACTTGGATTGTTTGGATTTGCCCGATTTTGTTTTTTGGGCGGATTTCTTGGATTTAGACGGCATCGCTGTCGCGCTCGCCGGTGCGGATGCGCAGCGCGGTTTCAACAGGAATAACGAAGATTTTGCCGTCGCCGATGCGGCCGGTTTGCGCGGCGGCGGCGATGGCTTCGACAACACGGTCGGCCAGTGCATCGTCCACGACCACTTCAAGCTTCACCTTGGGCAGGAAGTCGACAACATATTCGGCGCCACGATAGAGTTCGGTATGGCCCTTCTGGCGGCCAAAGCCCTTGGCCTCGGTCACTGTGATACCCGACACGCCGACTTCGTGCAGCGCCTCTTTCACTTCATCGAGTTTGAACGGCTTGATGATCGCTTCGATCTTTTTCATGGCTTTCCTCAGGTCTTGGCGCACCGCGAAAACCCGCGCGCGCGAGTGTCATGTCATAAGCTTATCAAGGATCGTGCCAGTTTGCGGAGGTGCGACAACCGCGCAAAAACAAAGCCCCGCGCGGTAAGGCACGGGGCTTGTTCTATTTTTGCTGCCTGTTTTTTAGGCAGATGCCAGATTCATGGGCATCACTTACGGCTGACCTTGAACTTGGCGTCATTAGCCTTGGCGAAATGCGCGCGGCTGACCAGATAGGCGCGGATAGCTTCCACTTCTTCCGGTTTCAGCACGGGTTTGAAGCTGGCCATGCCATTCTTTGCGAGGATTCCATCATAGACCACCGACTTGAAGGTCGCCGCGTCAGCAATCGTGCCCGATTTGCGCAGGTCAGGCAGCACGCCAGACCCGACCGCACCCGGCGCGTGGCAGACGAGGCAGTAGCGTTGATAGCTGGACTGGCCGGCCGCAATGATTTCAGGGCTGCCGAACAACGCAGGCGGGTTCCAAACCCAATCTTCCGCAGGCGGAAGCGGTGGCAATTTGCCTTTGGCCCCGATCTTGAGCACGATCAGGCGCGGGATATTCGGCACTTCCTGGCTCGCACCGGATACATAGCCCGACACCAGCGGGAAGGCACCGCCCTTGCTGGTCATGAAGGCGACATATTGCTCGCCGTCGACCAGATAGGTCGAAGCGCCGGTCAGCACGCCCGACTGCACGTCAAGGCTGTAGAGCAGTTTGCCAGTATCGGCGGCGAAGGCCTGGAACTTGCCCATCGCATTGCCCTGGAAGACGAGGTTGCCAGCGGTCGTCATCGTGCCGCCATTCCACGGGGTGGGATAGTTGACAGTCCACTGCGCCTTGCCGGTTTTCGGATTGAACGCGACAAGCTGGCCGGTGGTGACTGCCTGGATTGCCTTCACCATGTTGAAATCGTCGGGCACATCCGCCGTGGCTATCGCCCCGCCGGTGTTAAAGCCCATCGAGCTGCGGCCCTGTTCGTTTGGAGCTGCAGGGGGCATGTAAGCCCCGCCCAATTGCTGTGCCGGGATGTAGACAAGGCCGGTCGCCGGATTGTAGCTCATCGGGTGCCAGTTATGCGCGCCGAGCGCCGACGGGTTCGCCATGTAGAGCTTGCCGGTCTTTTCGTAACGTGCTTCCGGATTTTCGATCGGGCGGCCAGAGGCGAGGTCATAACCGGTCGCCCAGGTAATGCCGCTGATGAACGGATTGGCCGCCAGCAGCTTGCCGTTGGTCCGATCGAGCGTAAAGAAGAAGCCGTTTTTCGGTGCGTGGTAGAGCACCTTCACATCTTTGCCTTCGCGTTGCTCATTGGCGAGGATGATTGGCTGGGTCGCAGTATAATCCCAGCTTTCGGCGGGCGTTTCCTGATAGTGCCATTTATATTCGCCTGTATCAGGATCAAGTGCGACGATCGACGACAGGAACAGATTGTCGCCTTCACTGTTCGAACGAATGCCGTGGTTCCACGGGTTGCCGTTGCCGACGCCGAGATAGAGCTGATCTAGTTCTGCATCATAGACAATCGCATCCCATACGGTGCCGCCACCGCCTGAGTCGCGCCAATCGTCTTTCTTCGGCGTCTTGCTCCATGTGTCATAGGCGAGTTCTTTCATCACCTTGTCGCTCGCCGCATTGTCGGGCTCACCCTTGGGGTTGGGAACGGTGTAGAAGCGCCAAGCCTGTTTGCCCGTATCGACATTGTAAGCAGTCACAAAACCACGTGCGCCGAATTCCGAACCGCCATTGCCGATGATGACTTTGTCTTTCACCACGCGGGGGAAGCCGGTAATTGTGCCGTTCGATTTGGGATCAAGCGTTTGCACCGACCAGATTTCGCCGCCGGTCTTGGCGTCCAAAGCGATCAGGCGACCGTCGATGGTGCCGACGAACAGTTTGCCCTTCCAGAAGGCGACGCCGCGGTTGACGACGTCGCAGCAGGCCTTCACCCCGCGCGCCTTGTCGACACCGGGGTCAAATTGCCACAGCGGCTTGCCGGTCTTGGCTTCATAAGCGAACACCTTCGACCAAGGTCCAGTCACATAGAGCGTGCCGTCGACTTCAACGGGGGTCGATTCATGGCCGCGTGCATCGGGCATATCGGCGAACCATGCGATACCCAGTTCGGATACATTCTTGTCGCTTATCTGCGTCAACGGACTATGGCGTTGCTCGCCGTAGCTTTGCGCGGGAAAGGCCCAATCGTCGCCATTGCCGCCGGTCTTCAGAAACTCGCCGTCAATCTTGGCAAAGTCGGGGTCTTGCGCCCCCGGATTATTGTCTGCCAATTTGCAGCCAGACACCGCCAAAGCGGCCACACCAGCCAAAGCCAATACCGCACTACGCCGAAAACGCATCGCTCTCTCTCCCGAATTTAATCCCTCGATTAAATTGCTAGCGTGCGATGCAGAGTCGGTCCAGCGCTAAGTTGCCCGTCAGACGATTGCCTTGATTGCAGCCTCCATATCGGCGGCGGCTTTATGATACACGCGGTCACGCAAGCTGGAAACGAGCGGTGCCGCAGTCCGGCTTGGATGACCGCCATCAAAGGGCGGTGCAGGATCATATTCGAGCGCGAGCTGGATGGTGCGTGCGACATCCTCCCCCTGCGCCAATGCGATCAGTTTCAGCGCGAAATCGATGCCTGAAGTCACGCCGCCCGCTGTTACCAGATTGCCATCGCGCACGACGCGAGCCTCTTCATGCGTTGCGCCGAACAGCGGCAACAACTGGGTATAGGCCCAATGCGTGGTTGCGCGTTTATCGTGCAGCAAGTCTGCAGCACCAAGGATGAAACTCCCGGTGCAGACGCTGGTTATCCATTCGGCGCTTTTTGCCTGTTCTCGCACAAAAGCGACCAGCGCTTCATCGGCGATAGCTTGACGCACACCATGACCGCCCGGCACGCAGATGATGTCGGCTTGCGGGCAATCGCCAAAGCTTCCGGTCGGGACGATCGCAAAGCCGCAATCCGTCGAAATCGCTTTGCCATCCTTCGAAACGACATGTGTTTTCGCGCCGGGCAAGCGTGACAGGAATTGGACTGGCCCCGAAAAATCGAGTTGGGTGACATTGTCGAACAGGACGAAGACGATGTTCACCTGCGCGGTATCAATCAACCAGCTCAATCGCAATCGCAGTGCCTTCACCGCCGCCGATGCAAAGGCTGGCGACGCCGCGCTTCAGACCTTTATGCTTCAGCGCGCCGATCAGTGTGGTGATGATGCGCGCGCCCGATGCACCGATCGGGTGGCCGAGTGCGGTTGCGCCGCCATGCACGTTGATCTTCTCATGCGGGATGCCAAGGTCGCGCATCGCGAACATCGCGACGCAGGCAAAGGCTTCGTTGACCTCGAACAGGTCGACATCAGCGATACTCCAGCCTGCCTTGGCGAGACACTTGTTGATCGCGCCTACGGGAGCAGTGGTGAAAGCCGAAGGCTCTTGTGCATGCGCCGCGCTTGCCACGATGCGTGCGACCGGGGTCTGGCCCTTTGCCGCAGCCGTCGAGGCACGCGATAGAACGAGCGCGGCGGCACCATCCGAAATCGATGAAGACGTCGCTGCGGTAATCGTGCCGTCCTTGGCAAAGGCAGGCTTCAGCGAAGGGATCTTGTCGGGGCGGCCCTTGCCGGGCTGTTCGTCAGTGTCAACCACGGTTTCGCCAGCACGGCTAACAACGGTGACGGGCACGATTTCCGAAACGAAAGCACCCGACGAGATCGCCTCCTGCGCACGGCGCAGCGATTCGATCGAATAATTGTCCTGATCTTCGCGGGTCAGCTGATACTCATTTGCGGTTTCCTGTGCGAAGGTGCCCATTGCGCGACCGGGTTCATAGGCGTCTTCCAGACCATCGAGGAACATATGGTCATAGGCGGTGTCATGGCCGATGCGCGCGCCCGAACGGTGCTTCTTAAGAATATAAGGAGCGTTGGTCATGCTCTCCATGCCGCCAGCGATGACATAGTCAACCGAACCGGCGGCGATGGCCTCTGCACCCATGATCACGGTTTGCATGCCGCTGCCGCAGACCTTGTTGACCGTGGTTGCCTGCACCGACTTGGGCAGGCCAGCCTTGATCGCTGCCTGACGGGCCGGGGCTTGGCCGAGGCCAGCGGGCAACACGCACCCCATATAGATGCGCTCGATATCGTCGCCGGAAACGCCAGCGCGCTCGACAGCAGCCTTGACCGCAGTGGCACCCAGATCAGTTGCGGCGACATCGGAGAACACGCCTTGCATGCCGCCCATCGGGGTGCGGGCATAGGAAAGGATGACGACGGGATCGGTGCTGCTCATGGCTACATTCCTCTGGCTTGGGAGACGTTACGGATTCGCCCTTAATCCCGTGAAAGCCGCAACACAATGCGCAGACGCGTTGCATTCGTATCCAGAAATGTTAATTCCGCGATTAAATGAGGAGAATGACATGACCGCCGATATGCAAACCATATTAGAGAAGCAGAAAGCAGCCGCGACTGCAGCCATGCCAGAACCGATGTCGGTTCGCCGCGACCGCATCGACCGCGCCATTGCGCTGCTGGTCGATTATAAGGATGAATTTGCAAAGGCGGTCTCCGCCGATTTCGGCCATCGCAGCACCGAACAGACGCTAATGACCGACATCATGCCGTCGGTCAGTGCACTCAAACATGCGAAAAAGCACTTCGAAAGCTGGGCGCGTAACGAAAAGCGCAAGCCGACCTTCCCGCTCGGCCTGATCGGCGCCAAGGCGGATGTGGTCTATCAGCCCAAGGGCGTGGTCGGGGTGATCGCGCCTTGGAATTTTCCGGTTGGCATGGTGATGGTGCCGATGGCTGGCATTCTCGCCGCGGGTAATCGGGCGATGGTCAAACCGTCCGAATATACCGAGCGCGTGGCGGAGGTTTTTGCTCAAGCTGTCCCCAAATATTTCGCCGAAGAAGAAATGGCGGTGTTCACCGGCGGGGTTGAGGTTGGCACGGCATTTTCGAAGCTGGCTTTTGATCACCTGATCTTCACCGGCGCAACCAGCGTCGGCAAACATATCATGCGCGCGGCGGCGGACAATCTCGTGCCTGTCACGCTCGAGCTGGGCGGCAAATCGCCGACGATCATCGGGCGCAGCGCCGACAAGAAGAAAGCGGGCGAACGCATTGCGCTCGGCAAGATGATGAACGCCGGGCAGATATGTCTCGCGCCCGATTATCTGCTGGTGGCAAAGGATCAGGAGCAGGAGATGATCGACGGCGTCGTTAACGGCGTGTCGACTTTGTACCCCACGCTGCTCAACAATGATGATTACTCGTCGGTCGTAAATGGCCGCAATTATGATCGCCTGCAGGGCTATCTGGCCGATGCCAAGGAAAAGGGTGCCGAACTGATAGAAATCAACCCGGGTAATGAAGACTTTGGATCGTCGAATGGCAACAAGATGCCGCTGACGATCGTCCGTAATGTTAGTGACGACATGAAGGTGATGCAGGAAGAAATCTTCGGCCCGATCCTGCCGGTCATGACCTATTCGTCGATGGATGAAGCGATCGACTATGTGAACGCGCATGATCGTCCGCTCGGCCTCTATTATTTCGGCAACGACAAGGCCGAGGAAAACCGCGTGCTTACCCGCACCATTTCCGGCGGCGCGACGGTGAACGATGTGTTGTTCCACAACGCGATGGAAGACCTGCCTTTTGGCGGCGTTGGCCCGTCGGGCATGGGCAATTATCATGGTCAGGATGGCTTCAAAACCTTCAGCCACATGCGTGCGGTTTACCGTCAACCGTCGATGGATGTTGCTGGCATGGCCGGTTTCAAGCCGCCTTATGGCAAGTCGACGCATAAGACGCTGGAACGCGAATTGCGCAAGTAGGCTTGCGCCCCGGCGGGAGCTTCGCTAGAGGCTCCCCCGCAATGCCCCTGTGGTGGAATTGGTAGACGCGCTCGACTCAAAATCGAGTATCGAAAGATGTGCCCGTTCGAGTCGGGCCAGGGGCACCA
>JAGNSY010000014.1:20708-27021 GCA_017987825.1 Sphingorhabdus sp.
CTTGCGCCCCGGCGGGAGCTTCGCTAGAGGCTCCCCCGCAATGCCCCTGTGGTGGAATTGGTAGACGCGCTCGACTCAAAATCGAGTATCGAAAGATGTGCCCGTTCGAGTCGGGCCAGGGGCACCACTCCACAAAACCTGTAGCAAAATGATACGGTCGCGCAGGCGTCCGTGATTAACCACCTTTGCCCCTCGCCAACATCCCTAATGAATCGTTAACGTCTGCGGTAACGAAAAGATTAAGGGGTAGGCGACATGCAAAGGAAACTGGTTCAGACGAGTGAAGGCGCACGGCATCCGTTTCGGCAGGCATTGGCGCCGCATGTGTTCGCCGTCCCCGCCGAGTGGAAGCCCAAGCCGCTCAAATGGTGGCAGCGCGAAGACGCGCACCTGTTCGTGGTCAGTTTTGGTGCTTTCTTTACGGTGTTCTACACCTTTATCGCCTGACTTCAGTCGCAGGCCTTGTGCAGCAATTGCGCAAGCCAGGCCGATACAACGCACATTGCCGCGCCGAGCAGCAACTGATTGACCATAGTTATGCCTGCGGCGCTGAGGCCAAGGGCAATCAGAGATCCGACAACCATCGCGCCTGAATTGACAATGTTGTTGGCCGCCACGGTGCGTGCGGTCTGGTCCTTGGGCACGGTCGTCGTCAGGAATGCGTAGAGCGGCACAACGAACATGCCGCCTGCAACAGCGATGCCCAGCAATGTGCCCAAAAGCATCCACGCGCCGTCATGATTGACGAAGCTGCCAATCGTATAAAGTTCGCCGTCGCCATTGATCTGCCAGTTCCGGCAGACAAAGTGGAACGCAACCACGAACAGGCCCATTGCGATCACGCTTGCCGGGGCGAAACGTGCCGAGACCTGCCCTTTCAATAACCGGTTAATGGCGACCGAGCCGATGGCAATGCCAATCGAGAAGATAGCCAGGAAAAGGCTGGCGACCTCCTGATCTGCACCCAGAACATTCTTTGCGAGCGGCGGGAACTGGATGAACAGCACTGCACCGATGGTCCAGAAAAAGCTGATCGACATGATGGCGAGGAACAGCTTGCGGATATGCATCGTGCCTTTGACCAGCGTGACCGACGAGCGGAGGATGTGCCAGTCGATTCCAGTTTCCTGATGTTCGGGCGGAGCGGGCGGAACCTGCCGTCCTGTTGCATATCCCAGCATGGCGGTCAGGACGACGCCCAAGGCCGCCCATTCGACAGCAATAATGCCTGCCAGAATAGTGCCCACCAAAATGGCGATATAGGTGCCCGCTTCGACCAGCCCGGTGCCGCCCAGAACTTCATCGTCTTTGAGATGTTGCGGCAGGATCGCATATTTGATCGGTCCGAAAAAGGTCGAATGCACGCCCATCGCAAACAGCGCGAGCATCATCAGCGGGATGGCGACAACCGTTACCGCGATGTCGAGCCAAGCCAGAACCAGCCCGGACCCGCCTACCAGCATGATGATGATTTCGCAGAATTTGACGATCCGAATGATCTGCGCCTTGTCTCGCGTATCCGCCAATTGGCCCGCCAGAGCCGACAAAAGGAAAAAGGGCAGTATGAATACCGCGGTGGCAACCGCGCTGAACAGCGCCTCTGCCTTTTCGTCGTTGTAAACGCCATAGACCACGAACAGGACCATGGCATTTTTGAACAGATTGTCGTTGAACGCGCCGAGCAACTGGGTCACGAACAGCGGCAGGAACCGCCGTTTGCGAAGCAAAGCCATAGATGTTTGCATTGAGTGCGGCTTCCCCTCTTGTTTCGCAACGCCCTAACGGGGGCAGTGATTTAGGCAAGCATATTCATATGACATCTTGGCTGTATTCGGGGTGTGTCAGTGTTGCTATCAGGCGTTGCGCATATGCCACAGCGTTCGGAATAAATTAACGACCAAGCGTCATTTGACGAAAAATTCTTGCCACGATTCCATAAATATGTGGAATTGCGGCATTGCAACATAATGGAGGGTGCGCAATGCGCAAAACACACAGCAATATCTATGTTCGTTCAGCGGTCGCAACGCTGCTCGCGTCAAGCGCGATGGCGATGTCCGTTCCTGCATTCGCTCAGGATGCTGCCGACGCAGACAATGACGAAATCGTCGTTACCGCGCAAAAGCGCGAACAGAATTTGCAGGACGTTCCTGTTGCGATCACCGCAATCGGTACCGAGAAGCTCGACCAACTTCAGGTGAACGAATTCGCCGACGTGGTAAAGTTCCTGCCTTCGGTGACTATCCAACAGGGTGGGCCGGGTTTTGCGCAAGTCTATTTCCGCGGCGTCGCATCGGGCGAAAATGCCAACCACTCGTCCTCGCTGCCAACGGTCGGCACCTATCTCGACGAAATGCCGATCACGACCATTCAGGGCGCGCTCGATATTCACGCCTATGACTTGGCGCGCGTCGAGGCACTCGCCGGGCCGCAGGGTACGCTATATGGTGCCAGCTCAATGGCCGGCACGCTCAAATTGGTCAGCAACGCGCCTGACACTTCGGGCTTTTATGGCAATGCCGGTGTTGAAATTAACAATGTCGCACATGGCGATTTTGGTTCAGTTTTTGAAGGCTTCATCAACGCGCCGCTAAGCGACAAGGCCGCACTGCGTCTGGTCGGCTGGTACCGCGACGATGGTGGTTATATCGATAACCTGCCAGGCGCCCGGACTTTTTCAACCGCTGGCTTTTCGCAGAACAATGCTGCGTTAGTTGAGAAAAATTATAACGATGCTGAGACGTACGGTGCACGATTGGCACTTGGAATTGAACTAAACGACAGCTGGACCATCAAGCCGACCTTGATGGGCCAAGTGCAGAAAACCGAAGGCAATTACTCGCGCGAGCGTTCCAGCCAGTCGAATGGCAAATATACGACTGTGCAGTACAATCCCGAGAGCAGCGAAGATAAATGGATCAACGCCGCACTAACTATCGAGGGTAAGATTGGCAATTGGGATATGACGCTGGCTGGCGGCCATCTGCGTCGCAAAACCTTAACCGAAAGCGACTATTCGGATTATAGTTATTTCTACGATGCCATTTATGGATCGTCGTGGGTCGACAATGGCGGCAACACCATAAGCCCCAATCAATATGTTCAGGGCATTGACCGTTATCGCAAAAGCTTTGCCGAGTTCCGCGTTTCTTCGCCTCAAGATGCATCGCTCCGATTTATCGGCGGCTTGTTCTGGCAGCGACAGAGCCACAATATCGAACAGAATTATATCATCGATAACTTGTCCGATGTTTCGGCGGTCCCTGGCACAGGCGATAACATCTGGTTGACCAAGCAGCAGCGCACCGACCGCGACTATGCGGCTTTCGGCGAGTTGAGCTTTGATGTAACCGATCAGTTGACGCTGACTGGCGGTGCGCGCTTGTATAAATACGACAATTCACTCGTCGGATTTTTTGGCTATAATAATCCGGGATATAGCGGCAACCCGACCTATCTTTGTCAGGGGCCTGCAATCGTCGACGGTTCGCCGTGTACGAATGTGAACAAAAGCACGTCGGACACTGACTCGATCTTCAAGGTGAATGCGACATACAAGATCAACGATGACGCATTGGTTTATGCAACATGGTCACGCGGATTCCGTCCGGGCGGGATCAATCGCCGGGGGTCGTTGCCACCTTATGGTGCTGACGAATTGGACAATTACGAATTGGGTTGGAAAACCAATTTCGGGGCCTTCCGGTTCAACGGTGCGGTTTATCAGCTTGATTGGAACAATATCCAATTGTCGTTTCTGGGCGCCAATGGCCTGACCGAAATTCGAAACGCTGGCATTGCGCGCATTCGAGGTGCCGAAATTGATGTTGGATACCGTGCAGGCGGCTTCACCCTCAATGCAGGGATGAGCTATAATGATGCCGAGATCCGTCGCGATTTCTGTCGTGTAGCCAATGCTGCGTTCGATTGCACGACGCCGGGCAACTCGCTGCTTGCTCCGTCAGGTTCGCGGCTGCCAGTTACACCCAAGTTCAAAGGCAATATCGTTGCACGATATGAATTCCCGATTGCGGACTGGAACGGCCATGTTCAATTGGCGGCAAACCACACAGGAAGCCGTAACAGCGACTTGCGAACTGCTGAAAAGGCGATCAAAGGCGGACTTAAGAGCTATTCGACAGTCGATTTGAGCTTCGGCGTGAAGAATGACACTTGGAGTATTGAGGCCTTTGCTACCAACCTGTTTGACCAGTTTGGTGTAGTCAACACTGGCTTGCAATGCCTCGAGACGACATGTGGCGATGATGGCGGAGTTACCGCTGGAGGCGGCGTATTTTATGACACGCTGATCAAACCACGTGTGATTGGCCTCAAATTCAGCCGCGATTTCTGATCGCTGGATTGATGAACGAAAAAACGAAAAAGCCGGGCCAAAAGCTCGGCTTTTTCATGTCTGTGGCGCTGGTCATGGGCAATATGATCGGCTCGGGCGTGTTTCTGCTGCCACAAAGCCTTGCGCCATTTGGCTGGAACGCAATTGCGGGCTGGGTGATAACCATCGCGGGCGCTTTGTGCCTTGCCCATGTGCTTGCCAAACTCACCGCTGCCCATGAAGGTGCGATCGGTCCATCAGAACTGGTGGAGCGCAGTTTCGGGCCATTAGCGGGCTTCTTGATAGGTTTTTCTTTCTGGGTTTCGGTCTGGACGGGGTGCGTGACCATCGCGGTGGGTGCGACATCCTATATGTCGAGTTTTCTGCCCGTGCTGGGCGAATATCCCGCGCTCGCAGCGTTGGGGGTGATCTGGACGATGACGGGGGTGAACCTGCTCGGGGTGCGGTCTGCGGGATCGTTTCAGGTGATTACAACGCTGTTGAAACTCACCCCGCTGATCGTAGTCGCAGTCCTGATCGGGATGATTTTCGGTCGCGAAGGCACCGCCGCGCTCGCGCCTTTCCCGGCGGAAGGGCTCTCACTGCCGTCGGTCAACACGGCTGCCGCAATGACGCTGTGGGCAATGATCGGTTTCGAGGCCGCCTGTGCCGCATCGCACAAGATTGACAATCCGCAGCGCAACGTACCGCGCGCGACTTTCTACGGCGCGCTGCTTTCGGGCATCATCTACCTGATTGTCTGCTCGGGCATCACGCTGATGCTGCCTGTCGACAAGGTCACGGCCTCGCCAGCGCCGTTTGAACTGTTTGTCTCGACCTTTTGGTCGCCCGGCCCAGCATCCTTTGTCGCGGCGTTCGCAGCGATCAGTGCGATCGGTGCTGTCAATGGCTGGACATTGGTGCAGGGCGAGTTGCCGCTCGAAATGGCTAAGCGGCAGATGATGCCCGCATGGTTTGCGCGGGTCACTGCCAATGGCGTGCCGATCAACGGCCTGCTGTTAGCGACACTATTGGGGAGCCTGCTTGTGCTGGCGAACAGCAGCCAGTCGATGGCCGGACTATTCAGCTTCATGGCGCTGCTGACCACCTCGGTCACACTGTGGCTCTATCTGGCCTGTGCTGCCGTCGCGTTGAAGCGCAAGATCGCCGTGCCGTTTGCCCTTTTGGGGTTGGTGTTCGGCGTTTGGAGCCTGTGGGGCGCTGGACTCGATGCCAGCGGTTTGAGCATCGTGCTTATGCTTGCCGGCTTGCCACTTTATTGGTGGACGCGACGCAGCCTGCCGAAGAACGACCGGTCCGCCAGCACTTCCTGAGCGCAATTATGCCCCGGCGCACCGGTGACACCGCCACCCGGATGCGAACCCGCCCCGCACATATATAGGCCCTTGACCGGTCCACGATAGGCACCGTGTCCCAGCACCGGTCGCGCTGACCAGAGTTGGTCGAGGCTCATATTGCCGTGCATGATGTCGCCACCGACCAGACCGAATTTGCGTTCAAGC
Organism: Sphingorhabdus sp.; assembly: GCA_017987825.1. GTDB lineage: Bacteria > Pseudomonadota > Alphaproteobacteria > Sphingomonadales > Sphingomonadaceae > Sphingorhabdus_B. Next base: position 26,565 of record JAGNSY010000014.1, read on the forward strand.
CCCTTGGGGCTAAGGATCTGGCGACCGAGGATAGAGGCGCGGAAGCCGGGTGCATGGGCCTCAACGGTGTCGATAATCGTATCGGCGGCCTTGCCTTCCTCGGCATCCCAATCGCGACCGTCGGGCAGTTCGGGTGCGAATTGCTGGCAGAACAGGCTGGCGACATGCTGGCCTTCGGGAGCAAGGCTGTCGTCAACGGTTGACGGGATCAGCATTTCGACAATCGGTTTCTTCGACCAACCATAGCGCTTCGCGTCGAGGAAGGCCTCGTCCATATAATCGAGCGTCGGCGCGATGATGATGCCCGATTGGTGATGCTCGCCGGGTTCGGGCAGGCAGGTGAATTTGGGCAGTTCGGAAAGTGCCACATTCATGCGGAAGGTACCGCTGCCTGCCTTGAAGCCCTTTACGCGCCGTTTGAATTCGGGCTTCAGGTCGCTGTCGTCGAACATGCGTT
>JAGNSY010000102.1 GCA_017987825.1 Sphingorhabdus sp.
AGCGCGCTTCAGAGCTTTCTGGATGGCAAACGTGCACAAGGCATGGGCGTAGATGTCCGCCTATTGATGCTCTTGGGCCCGCAGCTTATCTGAAATTGTCGGCGTAGGCCTGCAACTTCAGCACCTTGGGTGCCGCTGCGATCACCGTATAGCTGATGCCATTTTTGTCAGCATAGGCCTTGGCCGCATCCAGCGTCGCGAATTTCAGATTCAACTGGCGACGCGTGTCCGCCGAGCCGGCCCAGCCCATCAGCGGGTCAGGGCGCTGCGCATCAGCGGGAATATATTCGAGCAACCATTGCCCGGTGCCAAAGCGGCCCGATTGCAATGCATTCTTCGATTTCTGAACGATCCGTGCCTGAGTCATGTTGGGCCTTTCGCTGATTTAGACCAACCAATCAATACCAAACCGTCGTCCTTCGACAGGCTCAGGACGACGGTTAGATTTCATCACAACCCCTGCTTCTTCTTGGTCTTCAAACTGGCCGCAGCAGCTGTCGGTTCATCGGGCCAATTATGCTTGGGATAACGCCCGCGCATTTCTTTGGCGACGTCCGCCCAGCTGCCTTTCCAGAAGCCGGGCAAATCGCGTGTGGTCTGGATCGGGCGGCCCGCAGGTGACGTCAGCGACAGGACCAGAGGCGTTCGCTTCGTTCCGATTACCGGATGTTCAGCAAGACCAAACAGCGCCTGCACGCGCAGTTCAACCATCGGCCCGCTTTCAGCCGAGTAGTCAATTGCATGGGTCGTGCCTGCCGGTGAGGTAAAGTGTGGCGGGGCTAGCCTTTCAATGGCTTGCTGCCCATCCCAACCGATCAAGCCAAGCATCGCATTATGGAGGGCACCCGGGTCAATCTCGGAAAGACGCCGCTTGCCCGCCAGCAACGGTGCCAGCCACAGGTCGAGCGTTTCGGCAAGCTCCGTGTCACCCAATCCTGCAATACCCGCCCATAGGGCGCGCTCGCGCAGGCGGCTTGTGCCCTCTGGCCAAGGAAGCAGACCGAGGCCATGCTCCCGCACGCCCTGCAACAGCGCCGCCGATATCGCTTCAGGATCGGCTTTGGTATCCTGCCCCTTCGACAGAGTAATCGCCCCCAGCCGCCGACCACTTTCCGTCCGCACCCCTCCGGTTGCAGCATCGAAGGTCACATGCGCGCCGCTGGTGATGCGATCGCCGTAAAGCGCCTCAATCTCGGCAAAATCGACTGCCGCTGCGGATAGGATGCGCGCGCCCGATGCCGCGCCCTGAATATCGGCGACGGCCAGCCATTCCGCTTTGGCCAGCGGATGCGCGGGATCAAGCCGATACCCCCTGCCCCCTACGCTGAGCCAGTTTTCGCCCGAAGCATCTCGGCGCTTGGCGATACGGTCGGGGTATGCAAGCGCGACAGCTGCTGCAACACTTCCGTCGATGCTGGCCTTGCCATCGACCGGGGCAAGTCTGGCCCAGCGTTTGGCAATCCCCCTCGCGGTTTCGGCACGTTGTCCACGCTCACCACGCCAGCGTTCAAGCCTCCGTTCAAGGTCGGTGTCGTTGCCGCCCAATCCGCGCTCGGACAGAAGCATGGCGACCTCCGCTGCAAGCCCGCCAAAACCCTTGGGCGACGCAGCAACCAGCATATGCGCAAGGCGCGGCGGAAGCGGAAGGCGGGCAATCGCGCGACCGTGCTCGGTGGGCCTTCCATCCACATCGATTGCATCTAACTCGACCAATCGCGTGCGCGCCTCGTCAAGAGCTACCTTAGACGGCGGATCGAGCCATTGCAGCGATGCCGGCTCGCCTACCCCCCACAAAGCACAATCGAGCAGCAGCGGCGACAGGTCGGCTTCCAATATTTCGGGCGGATCAAAGGGCGGCATTCCGGCGGTCGCGGCTTCTTCCCACAGGCGGTAGGCGACACCCGGACCCTGCCTTGCGGCACGCCCTGCCCTTTGCGTCGCCGCGGCCTGGCTTGCGCGCTCGGTGACCAACCTGGTCGAACCTGCCGCCCGGTCATAGCGCGCGCGGCGTGCAAGCCCGCTATCGACGACAATCCGCACACCGTCGATGGTCAGGCTGGTTTCGGCGATGGAGGTGGCGAGAATGACCTTGCGGTTCGCGCCCTTGCGAATGGCTGCCCGCTGTTCGGCGGGGTCAAGGCTGCCGTGCAGCCGGTGGACTTCGGCCGATACGCCTTCAATCCGCTCCGCCGTTCTTTCGATTTCAGCGACACCCGGCAGAAAGGCAAGCACATCGCCCTGCTTCTCCTCGGTCAAGGCACGGCGAATGGCGGCGGCCATTTCATCCTCAATCCGCGCCTCCGCCTTGCGCCCGATATGGCGCAGTTCGAGCGGCCATGACTTGCCCTCGCTTTCGATGACCGGCGCGGCCATCAGCTTGGCAAAGCGCCCGCCATCGAGCGTGGCCGACATCGCCACCAGCCGCAGTTCGGGCCGCAAACCTCCTTGGGCATCGAGCGCCAAAGCCAAACCGAAATCGCTATCTAGGCTGCGTTCATGGACTTCATCGAACAGCACCGCACTTACATTCGCCAGTTCGGGGTCATCCTGAATCCGGCGCCGGAATATCCCTTCAGTGAGCACCAATATCCGGGTTTTTTCCGAGACCTTGCTGTCCATGCGGGTGGCATAACCAACCAGCCCACCGACCGCATCGCCTGAAAGTTCGGCAATCCGTTCCGCAGCGGCACGCGCGGCCAGCCTGCGCGGCGACAATATCAATATCTGGCCGTTGCACCAAGGCTCGCCCAGCAAAGCGGAGGCGACCATCGTGGTCTTGCCCGCACCCGGCGGGGCAATCAGCACGGCGTTCGAACCCGCGGCAAGCGCGGCCTTCAATTCGGGCAGTACAGCTTCGACAGGAAGGGTCACGCAGCCTTAATAGGCGCGGGCAATGGCAAACTCCACCGCCTCGACCAGTGCGTCCTTGGCAGCGCTGGCAGGGAATGGGCCAAGCGCATCAATCGCGCGCTGGCCATAGTGGCGCGCACGCTCCAGCGTATCATCGATGGCGTTATATTTGCGCAGCAGGCTGGTGGCATAGGCCAGATCGTCGGCACTCACGCGGTGGCCGAGCATCGCATTGTGCCAGAAACTCTTTTCCTCTGTATCGCCACGGCTGTGTGCGAGGATTACGGGCAACGTCACCTTACCATCGCGGAAATCGTCGCCCGCATCCTTGCCCATCGTCGCACCGTCGGAGACATAGTCAATGGCATCATCAACGAGCTGGAAGGCGATCCCCAGATTGCGGCCATAGGCATCAAGAGCCAGTTCGTCCGCCTCAGGGCGTTCAGCCACCACAGCTGCGATACGGCAAGCTGCGGCAAATAGCGCCGCCGTTTTCGATCCGATAATGTCGAGATATTTTTCCTGGCTCGTCGTAATCTGCCGCTGCGCAGTGAGCTGGTTGACCTCACCTTCTGCAATCACCGCCGAAGCATTGGACAGTATCTTGAGGACCTTCAACGAACCATCCTCAACCATCAGCTCGAACGAGCGGCTGAACAGGAAATCGCCCACCAGAACCGCCGCTGGATTGCCGAAAATCAGGTTCGCGGCCGTCTTGCCGCGCCGCATGTCGCTGCCATCGACAACATCGTCGTGGAGCAGCGTCGCGGTGTGGATGAACTCAACTGCTGCAGCCAGCTTATGGTGCCTGTCCCCCGGATAGTCGAGCAGGCGAGCGCAGGCGAGCGTCAGCATCGGCCGCATCCGCTTTCCACCACCCGCAATCAGATGCCCCGCAAGTTCTGGAATCAGTGGGATTTCGGACTGCATCCGGTCAAGAATCACCGCGTTCACCCGGTTCATTTCAGGGGCCACAAGATTCAGCATCGGCTGGAGCGAAGGCGTGCGCGCGGCGCCAAGTTGGTGGATGGTCGCAGTCATATCCTCCAAAGCCTTGGCAAGCGCGGTGCAGGTGCGCAAGTGCAAAAGCTGCAATGCTGCTTGCCTGTCGCGGCTTGGCACGGCATGGAAAGGCCGATGGCACAGGACGACAAGCTCACCCGGTATCGCGAAAGCATCGACAATATCGATGCCGCACTCGTGTTCATGCTCGCCGAGCGCTTCAAGATTACGCAAGCGGTAGGCGAGTATAAAGCGACAACCCAGCTACCACCAGCCGACCCGGGCCGTGAAGAGCGGCAGATCGAGCGGCTGCGCCAATTGGCCAAGGACGCCAATCTCGACCCCGATTTCACCGAGAAATTCCTGCGCTTCATCATCGATGAGGTGATCCGCCACCATGAGCGGATTCGCAGCAACGGACAATAATCGGATTCACGCGTTGGTAATTGGCCTGTGCTAACCCGACGGCATGATTATAGTTCAAGGTTTTATCAAAGTTCAGGCTGCAGATTTTGCCAAATACCGGCGTCGTATTGCATTGCATGCGGCGCGTGTTCAGGCGCTGGATGGCTGCATGCAATATAGCCTGGCAGAAGATTCAGGGATCCCCGGATTAATCTGGGTTTCAGAACGGTGGCGCGACAAGGCTGCGCAAGCGGCGCATCTGGCCGGTGACCATATGGGTGAATTCAACCAGTTCATGAAGCATATGCCCATGAGCGCGGGCCATATCGCCAGCTATCAGGTTGAAGGCGATGGCGAATGGCTGCTGCGGGTTGGCAGCAGCGACATCACCCAATTATCGGTTTGAACTCAGGCTTTCGGCAGTTTTAGCCGAACCAGCAACCCGCCCATATCCTCGCTCTCGTCCAGTTCGATGGTGCCATTGTAGATTTCGGCTACGTCTCGAACGATCGCCATACCCAGGCCGGTGCCGGGCTTGCCGCTGTCCAGCCTAACACCACGATCAAAAATGCGGGCGCGATCTTTTTCGGGAATACCGCGACCATCATCCTCGATCACAATCGCGACCATATCGTCGGCATCTTCGACGGTGACGAAAACACTGCCGCCACCATATTTGGCGGCATTTTCGACCAGATTGCCGATCATCTCGTCCAGATCCTGCCGTTCGACCCGCACCGCCAGATCTTGCCGCCCGGCCATGTCGAGCCGGACGTGGCGATAGAGGCGGCCAACAGCGCGCTCGACCGATTCGAGACTATGCCACACCTCGGCGCGGCTATGGCTGTGGCCACGGCGTCCGACCGCACGTGCACGTGCCAGATGGTGATCGACCTGTCTTCGCATCGTCGTCGCTTCGCGGATCACCGTTTCCGACAGGTCAGGCGCCTGCGCAGTCGCGCTGTTCATGATCACCGTCAGAGGTGTCTTCAGGGCGTGGGCAAGATTGCCGGCATGGCGCCGCGCCTCTTCAGCCTGTTTCTCATTATGATCAAGCAACGCATTGAGTTCATTAACCATTGGCATAACCTCATCAGGCAATGCATCCTGAATACGGTGCTGTTTCCCGCTGCGCATCGCCGCAATCTCGCGGCGCACGTCGCGTAACGGCCACAGTCCGTAAAAGGTCTGCAAAGCCGCCATGATGATCAAGCCAAAGGCGAGCACCGCGAAAGCCGTCGCCAGCACGGTGCGCAATTCGGTTATCTGCGCGTCCAGACTTTCACGGCTCTGCGCCACCATGAATATCCAGCGGGTTTCGCTGTCAGGCAACACAATTGCCCGCTCGACAATGCGTAGAGGTTCGCCGTCAAATTCGGCGCTGTTGCGGAAATGCGGCTTGGAATCGGTGTGGCTCAAATCGACTCGCAAGGTGCGATCCCACAGCGAGCGCGATGGAAAGGCCATCTTGCCCTTGCCGCTGATTTGCCAATAGAGCCCGCTATTGGGCTCCAGAAAGCGCTGGTCCCCCAACGGCCGGTTAAGACGCACTTCGCCATCCGGCCCGATTTCGGCCGAGGCGAGCATCGCCGTCAGCACATATTCCATCTGGTCGTCGAAATTGTCGGAAACGGCGTTCACCAACACCCGGTCAAGCGCCAGACCGCCCGCAATCAGCAGCAGGGTGATCCAGCCTGCTGCAATGATGATCATGCGGCGGCTGAGCGAGCCGGTGCCGCGTGCGGGCTTTTCTGCTGTCGTTACCGGAGCAACCTGGCCCGCCTCATCCGCCATGATGTCAGCCGCGCGGTTCTTCCAGGCTATAGCCAAGACCTCGGATCGTCGAGATCACATCCTGACCCAGTTTCTTGCGGATACGCGTCACGAACACCTCGATCGTGTTCGAATCGCGGTCAAAATCCTGATCGTAAATATGTTCGATCAATTCGGTGCGGCTGACGACCTTGCCCTTGTGGTGCATCAGGTAAGACAGCAGTTTATATTCCTGCGCGGTCAGTTTCACTGGTTCGCCGTTGAGCGTGACACGGCCTGAACGGGTATCAAGGCGAACGTCACCAGCGGTCAGTTCAGAAGAGGCATTGCCCGACGCGCGGCGGATCAGCGCCCGCAGGCGCGCAATCAATTCCTCGGTCTGGAAGGGTTTTGCGAGATAATCGTCGGCACCAGCATCAAGCCCGGCCACCTTGTCCGACCAGCTATCGCGCGCCGTCAGCACCAGAACAGGGAATTTCTTGCCTTCCCGCCGCCAGCGATCAAGCACGGTCAATCCGTCGACTTCGGGGAGCCCGAGATCAAGGATGACTGCATCGTAATTTTCGGTGGAGCCCATGAAATGCCCGTCTTCGCCGTCTGTCGACAGATCCACGGCATAGCCAGCACCTTCCAGCGTCGATTTGAGCTGCTGGCCCAGTGTCGGTTCATCTTCCACGATCAGGATGCGCATATCGCTTCCTTGCTCCCTTTGGTTATTCTTGGTTTACCGGAGATAACAGATTGAACGACAGGCGCAAACAAAGGCTGCGTCTGGCCTGAGTTCTTAGCGCTGCCGCAGCACACTGCCCGAACGGGCATCGACGTCGACGAAGATGACACGACCCGAATCGATGAATTTCAAGCGATAGACCTGCGCATTGCCATCATATTCAGGGCCCAAATATTCCATCCCGCGCATCCGGGGAATGATGCGCCCCTCAATCTCGCGCAAAGACAGCACCTTGCCCATATTCATCTGCTCACGCGCCTTGCCCTGATCGTCGCCCTTGCGGGCATAGACCGGTGCAGAGACGCTGGCAGAGCCGAGCGCAGCAGCGAGGAGGAGCAGGACAGCTTTTTTCAT
>JAGNSY010000103.1 GCA_017987825.1 Sphingorhabdus sp.
AATCGGTCAATGCAAGGCGGGTCAGAGCCATAGGATCATGCTGCACACCAGATTGGCCTCAAAGACAAGCCCGTCTTGCCCTTGGAGAAAGACGCGCGTAAGGGCCCGCTTCCGGTTGCCCGTCAAGGGACCACTTTGACGGGGATTCGGCGGTCGGGACGTAGCGCAGCCTGGTAGCGCATCACACTGGGGGTGTGGGGGTCGCAGGTTCGAATCCTGTCGTCCCGACCAAACTATCGGATTTTTCCAATACATTGATTGTATTGAGAAAAATATGCCGTTCTGAGGCTGTGTAGAAACTGTGTAGAATTTTTTGCGGTTTCTATCGAATTGCGACCCGAAGCACGGCGACGCCTCAAGGAATCAACTGTAGCAATGGCTGCGGTCAGGTTCGGCTGCCGCACATCACTTGTGCAGGCTCTCCTCGTCGCCGCACGGCTCTGTTTCTGTCTGGATCGTCGCGTGGTGAATAGCGAACCGCGCTTCAAGCATTTCAGCAAGTGCGCGGCGGACGCCTTCGGTTTTGGCCCCCTCGGTGACGGCAACATGCGCGGTGAGGCTGGCGTCGTCACCTGCCACAGACCAAAGATGCAGATCGTGAACACCTGTTACGCCTGAAACCTCGCCCATCGCCGCTCGGATCGCTTTCAAGTCGAACCCCCGCGGGACGCCTTGCAGCAGTATGTGGGTGGTATCGCTCAAGAGGGTCCAGGTGCGCGGTAGTACCCACAGGCCAATGCCGATGGCGACGATAGGGTCGATCCAGTTGAGCTTGGTGAAATAGATCGCGATGGCCGCACCGATGACGCCAATCGACCCGAGCATGTCTGCCCAAACTTCGAGATAGGCACCCTTCACGTTGAGGCTGTCGTCCTTGCCGCCCGCGAGGATGCGCATCGAAATCAGGTTCACGACAAGGCCGATAGTGGCGACGATCAACATTCCAACCGATTCGACCGGCCTTGGGTCGAAGAAGCGCCCTACGCCTTCGACCAGCACATAGCCCGCGACCGCAAACAGCAGGATGGCGTTGAATGCGGCAGCGAGGATTTCAAAGCGGCGATAGCCGAAGGTGCGCTGGTCGTCGGGCGGGCGCTGGCCGATCTTCACAGCCGCAAGCGCGATGGCCAGTGCCGCGCTGTCGGTGAACATATGCGCCGCATCCGAAAGCAGCGCGAGACTGTCGAACACGAACGCGCCGACCAGCTCCGCAATGAGGAAAACCGTGGTCAGCCCAAGCGCGATGGCGAGCCGCTTGGTGCTTGCTCCCGCGCCGTGGTAATGCCCGGCATGCCCACCTCCGGCTACGTCGTGATCATGTCCCATTTCTTTCCCCCTACGCCGGAAGCTCGCTGCCGAGCGTATCGACATCGGAGTACTCACCTGTTTCGTGATGCTTGTGCTTGCCCCTGAGCAGCAACTGACTGATCGCAGGCAGGACAAACAGCGTCAGGATCGTCGAGGTAATCAGCCCGCCGATCACGACGATGGCGAGCGGCTTTTGCACCTCCGCGCCCTGGCCGGTCGCCAGCGCCATCGGCACAAAGCCGATAGCGGGAACGATCCCGGTCATCAGCACCGCGCGGAAGCGTTCGAGCGAGCCTTCGACAATGGCCTGAGCCACTGCCAGACCTTCCTCAAGCCGCTGGTTGATCGCAGTCATCACGACAAGGCCGTTCAAGACGCCGACACCCGCCAGCACGATGAAGCCTACTGCTGCCGATACCGAGAAGGGCAAACTGGCGAGCGCCAATGCGAACACACCGCCCGCCAACCCCAATGGGATTGCCGAATAGACCGCTATCGCCGGCCGAAATCCGCGCAAGGCGACAAACAGGATGCCGAAGATCGCCGCGAAAACGATGGGGATGACCAGCGACAAGCGCCGCGAGGCGGCTTGCAGGTTCTCGAACTGTCCGCCCCATTCGATGGCACTGCCCGGCGGCAATTGGACTTGCGCTGCGACCTTGCTTTGCGCCTCGGCGATGAAACTGCCTAGATCGTTCCCGCGCACATTCGCTTGGACGACGACCCGGCGTTGGCCGTTGTCGCGGCTGACCTGATTGAGACCTTCGGAGAAACCAAAGCTCGCGACCGCGCTCAGCGGGATCGACGCGCCTTCCTGCGGCAGCATGACCGGCAGAGCGCCCACTGCATCAAGATCGTCACGGCCCGCATTGGGCAGGCGCACGACAATATCGAACCGCCGGTCGCCCTCGAAGACGATCCCCGCCTCGCGCCCGCCAAGTGCGGCGGCCACGGTGTCGGTCACGTCCTGCAAGGTCAGGCCGTAACGCGCGATGGCGTCGCGGTCGAACTTCACATCAAGCTGCGGAAAGCCTTCGGTCTGCTCGACTTTGACGTCGGCCGCACCGGGAACGGTGTTCAGCACTGCCGCAACTTTCGCGCCCGCCGCGCTCATTGCTTCGAGATCGTCGCCGTAGAGCTTGATTGCAATATCACCGCGCACGCCCGCAATCAGCTCGTTGAAGCGTAGTTCGATGGGTTGGCTAATCTCGAACGCGCTGCCGACCAAGGGTTTGAGCGTGGCTTCGAGGCGTTCGATCACCTCGTCTTTGCTGGTCACGCCAGCAGGCCATTCGTCCTTGGGTTTGAGGATGACGAACGAGTCCGAGATATTTGGTGGCATCGGATCGGTGCCGACCTCCGCCGTCCCGGTCTTAGAGAACATATAGGCGACCTCGGGCAACGAGATTGCTGCCTTCTCGATCTGGCGTTGCAGAGTCAGCGACTGGCCCAGCGAAGTCGAAGGGATGCGGATGCCTTGCAGCGCAATATCGCCTTCGTCGAGCTGCGGGATGAACTCGCGGCCGAGCATAAGGAACACCAGTCCCGCCAGCACGAACGCGCCCACGCCCGCGCCGATCCACGGCCAGGGCCGCGCCACCGCCTTGTCGAGCAGGGGAATGTAGCGCTCCTTGGCGAGTGCCACCGCCTTCACCTCCTTTTCAGACACCTCGCCGCGAATGAGCAAGGCAACCATGGCCGGCACGAAGGTCAACGAGAGGATGAATGCACCGCCCAAGGCGAGCATTACGGTGATCGCCATTGGCGAGAACATCTTGCCCTCGACGCCCGTGAATGTGAGCAGGGGCGCGAAGACGAGGAAGATGATCGCCTGCCCGTAAATGGTGGGGCGCACCATTTCACGCGAGGCCTCGAACACCTCGTGCAATCGCTCGGTCAGGGTCAGCACGCGCCCTTCGTGATGTTGTCGTTCAGCCAACCGTCTGAGACAGTTTTCAATGATGATGATCGAGCCATCGACGATCAGCCCGAAGTCGAGCGCGCCAAGGCTCATCAAATTGCCTGATGTGCCGGTGGCGTTCATCCCCATTGCCATCATCAGGAACGATATCGGGATGACGAGCGTGGCGATGAGTGCCGCGCGGATGTTTCCAAGCAGCCAGAACAGCACCGCGACGACCAGCAACGCGCCTTCCAGCAGGTTCTTCTCGACCGTCCAGATCGTCGCGTTGACCAGTTTGGAACGGTCCAGCACGGTCTTGACCTTGATCCCCGGCGGCATTGACTTGGCGACCTCGCCAAGCCGTTCGGCAACGGCGTTGGCGACGATCCGGCTGTTGCCGCCCGCGATCATCAACGCGGTGCCGACGACCACCTCATTGCCGTTTTCCGATGCAGCGCCGGTGCGCAGATCGCCGCCGATGCGGACCGTGGCGACGTCGCGCACCGCGACCGCGACACCGCCGCGCGTTGTCACGGTCGCACGGCCGATTTCGTCGAGCGTGCGGATACGGCCATCGGCTTTCACCAGAAACGCCTCGCCGCCGCGTTCGACGAAGTTCGCGCCGACCGAGATATTGGCCTTTTCAAGCGCCTCCGCGAGTTCGGAGAACGAGATGTGATAGGTCGCGAGTTTGGCCGGATCGGGTTCGACCACAAATTGCTTTTCATAGCCGCCGATGCTGTCGATCCCGGCAACGCCCTGCACCGTTTTCAACTGGGGCCGGATCACCCAGTCCTGCACGGTGCGCAAATAGGCGAGCTTCGAGACCTCATCGGTCAGCGAATTGCCATCTGTCGTAAGATAGGAGCCATCGGGCTGGAAGCCGGGTTTGCCAGCAACCTTGGGATTTTTCGCGGTGCCTGCCGGTTCATATTCCACGACATACATCAGCACTTCGCCGAGCCCGGTCGTCACTGGCCCGATTTGCGGCTCCACGCCTTCGGGGAGGCTTTCCTTTGCCTGGGTCAGCCGCTCGGCGACTTGCTGGCGCGCGAAATAGAGATCGACGCCCTCGTCGAAAACGACCGTCACCTGCGAAAACCCGTTGCGCGAAATCGAGCGCGAGCTTTCCAGCCCCGGTATGCCCGCCATCGCGGTTTCAACCGGGAAGGTAACAAGCCGCTCCATGTCGAGCGGGCCAAGCGCTGGCGCGACGGTATTCACCTGCACCTGCTTGTTGGTGATGTCGGGAACCGCATCGATTGGCAGCTTCAAAAGCTGCGCGGCACCGAAAGCGGCAATGATGAGCGTGACGACAACCACGCCCCAGCGGAAGCGGATCGCGCTATCCAGAAGTTTTTCGATCATCTCAGTGCCCCGCCTCGCCCTTGCCGAGTTCGGCCTTGAGTAGGAACGCGCCCTTGGTCGCGACGACGGTGCCAGCGGGAATACCGCTGACGATCTCGATCCGCCCACCGCTGCGCTCGCCGATCACAACTTCGGTTGCCTGAAAGCCTTTTGGACCGCGCACAAAGACCATGTTCTTGCCTTCGACCGTCTGGACGGCTTCCTCCGGGAGCGTCATGCGCCCATCGCTCGGTTGGCCGCCGGGACGCACGCGGACGCGGACACCTTGGCCAGCGGTCAGTTGCGCCGCGCCTTGCGGGGTCAGGATGAGCGTTGCGGTCTTGCTCTGTGCATCGAGCGCCGGGGTGATCGAATGGACGGTCGCAATTCGTGTTTCGCCATCGGCCAGTTCGATGACCGCTGTATCGCCCACACGAACCCGGCGCGCATCGGCGGGCAGCACGGAGGCGTTGACCTGCAAGCGGTTGGGATCGGAGATGTGAAACAGGTCGGTGCCTGCCAGCACATATGCGCCAAGCCGCGCATCAGCGCGGGTTAGCCGACCCGTGATCGGGCTGGTGATCGCTAGCGTCCGGCCATCGCCCGAAAGTTTGGATGCGCCCGCTGCGGACTGCGAACGCCGCAACTCGGCTTCGGCTTCGGCTAAAGCTGCCTGCGCCGCTTCCAGATCCTGCCGTGCCGTCACCCGGGCATCGAACAGCCGCTTTTCACGCGCATAGGCCGAACGCGCGGCATTGGCACGGGCGGCGGCGGAACTGCGATCGGCAACCAATGTAGCGGCCTCGCGGCTTTCGAGCAGCGCGATGGTTTCGCCAGCGCGCACATTATCGCCCAGATGCTGGGTAATCCGCACAATCGCCCCGTCGGCACGCGCGGTCAGCACCGCTTCGCCTTCCGACGTGGTGGCGACTACGCCCTGCGCGATGATCTCCGCCGCCAGCCCCCCCGGACTGACCGCCTCGGTGACGATCCCCGCCGCCTGCGCCCGCGCGGAATCCATCGCGACGAAGCCCTCGGGGCCGTGATTTTCTTCCTCGCCATGCTCGCCTTCTTCGCCAAGGTCTTCGGCACCTGCGGTCGCGGCGCTTGGTGCAAACACCGTGCGCCCAAGCATTACGCCGCCTCCGCCCAGAACGAGTGCGGCGATCGCAACCCCGGCGATCAGTTTCGATTTGTTGGTGTCGTCAATCATGGTTCAATTCCCTGCACGCGCTTGGGCGCGGATCAGTGCGGCGAGCGCACGGGCGCGGTCGAGACGAGCCTCGATCAGCGCGGTTTTGGCGGTGGTGAGCGCGGCCTGCGCGTCGAGCAGTTCGAGCAGGCTGAACTTGCCCGCGCCGTAGCCGATGCGCGCGAGCCTGACTGCTTCCTCGGCTTGTGCCAGTGATGGGCCGGACAGTGCTTCGACGCGTGCCTCGGCTGCACCCAGCAGCATCCGAGCATCATGCTGCGCGCGGCGAGCATCGAGTCCGGCCAATCTGAGCGAAGCTTCACTGGCGAGGCTGTCGGCTTGCGCCGCTTCGATATTGCCCCTGTTCCGATCACGGAATGGCAATGGTATCGACAAGCCCGCGACGAATGCGGTCTCGCGGCCCTCGCCAAAACGCCGAACACCGCCGCTTGCTGTCACATCGGGAACGGCATCGGCGCGGGCAACGCGAATGCGCGCCTGCGCCGTCTCGCGTTCGGCGGCGGCAAGCTGTTCGTCGAGCGACGGCGTTGCTGGCGGGAGCGCACCGGGTGCGGCTTCATCGTTTGAAACCAAGGCCGAAAGCTCGGGGTCATCGCTACCGATCAGGTCGGCCAGCAAACGGCGCGCCGCGAGGAGTTCGCCAAAGGCGCGGGCTTCCTCGGCTTGTGCTTCTGCCAACACCGCTTCGGCACGAAGTTGACGCAATGGCGGATCGCGCCCTGCATCGACCAGGACTTTGGCGGTTCGCGACAGTTCGCGGGCTTGCGCGACGTTATCGCGCGCCAGAACTGCGAGATCTTCGGAAGCGCGCAGTTCGGCATGGGCAACGCGGATGTCGCGCGCAAGGTCCGCCTCGGCAGCGCGGTAGGACAAGAACGCGGTATCGCGCTCAGCAGAGGCGACGGCGACGCGCGCGGAGCGCTTGCCACCCAGCTCGATCCGTTGGCTCAGTGCGAGCGTCGTCTCGGTGCTGCGCAGCCCCTGAAACACGCCAGTCCCAGCGAAATTCTCCAGTTCAAGACTGAGTTCGGGATTGGGCGAGGCTCCCGCCTGCCTTGCCCGCGCCTCGGCGGCGTCGGCTTTCGCCTTCGCTACCGCAACGCGCGGCGATTGTTCCGCCCCTCGGGCGAGCGCTGCCGCCAGACTCACAGGTTCGGCCAATGCCGCCCCGCTGCTGGCGATGAGCGCGCCCGCCATCAAGGCGGCACGCAAAGATAATCTCATGGGTAACTCCTGAACGCATGTCACGGTCGCGCAGGGGCAGTCCCCCACGCGCCGGCATGGTTCAGGCGGCGGGCGGCCCCAGTGGTCGAGCCTGGCGGTGCGAAGAGAGCGCCG
>JAGNSY010000104.1 GCA_017987825.1 Sphingorhabdus sp.
TATTTCGAATCCAAGGGCGAATCGCTCGAAGGCCAGCTGGCCGTTGCCCGTGTGGTGATGGCGCGGGCCAAGTCGGGCCGTTTCCCCACCTCGCTGTGCGGCGTGGTCTATCAGAAAAGCCAATTCTCCTTTGTGCGCGGCGGCAAAATGCCGTCGATCAATACCGGAAGCCTGCACTGGCGTAACGCTGTGGCGATCACCCGCATCGCACTTGACGGCAGCTGGAAAAGCCCGGTTGAAGGCGCGCTCTTCTTTCACGCGCGTTATGTATCGCCCGGCTGGCGACTGAAGCGCATTGGTTCGATCGACAACCATATTTTCTATCGCTGATATCTATCAGCCGAGATCAAAAGGGTCGCATTCCATCCGGGACTGCGGCCCTTTTCTTTGCCTCATTCCGGCTTCGATAATTCGATGCCGCGATCGCGCGCGGCTTTCAGCGTTTCAGTCACCAATTGCTGCAATCCGGCATCGAGAACCGAAAGGCCTGCCGCCGTCGTGCCTCCCGGGCTGGTGACGCGCCGCGCGAGTTCTTCGGGGCTGGCGTCGGACCTGACCGCCAGATCGACTGCGCCATCGACCATTGTTTTGGCTAATATAGCTGAAACTTCGGGATCGAGGCCCAAAGCTTCCCCGGCTTTCGCCAGCGCATCGATGTAGCGATAGACGAAGGCGGGGCCAGACCCTGCCAGCGCGGTAACCGCATCCATCAGCGGTTCTTCGGAAATCCACACCGGCGTACCCAGAGGGCTGAGCAGTGTTTCGATTTCGGCCCGCAGCGCAGCGTTGCCGTCAGATTCGAACAAGCCGAGCGGTGATTTGCCCAGCGCGGCGGCGAGATTGGGCATCAGTCGGACGATCGCTCGGCCGGGCAGTGCCGACTGCAATGCTTCGACACGAACACCGGCCATAACCGAAAGTAACAGCGCGTCGTCCGTCAGCACCGATTCAAGCTGGCCCGATATTTGGGCGAAGATTTGCGGTTTGACAGCGGCAAGAGCAATGCTGACCTTCACATCAACTTGTGAAGCGTCGGCAAAATGCATCACGCCTGCCGGAAGCGATTGGGCCATAGGATCGACTAGGATGAACGCTGCGGGATCGATGCCACCGGCAATCCAGCCTTCGAGCATGGCCCCACCCATATTGCCGCAGCCGAAGAAGAGCAGGGGGTTATCGCGCGAAATTTCAATCATCGGCCTATTCGTGGCGCAGCCGCAGGTGGATGACAAGGCCCGATGGCAGTTCTCTACCGGGTGCACCGACATGCCGCACCGCATCGGCGCGTGCGCGGTTGACCAAATCTTCGCCCAAGGGCCCGTCGACATAGATATGGTCGGCCTGACCGAGCAACCGCGCAGCGCGCAGGGTTAGGTCTTCGGGATCTGAAGAAAGCAGATCGATCGCCACAACACCCGAAGCGGGGATGGCGCCGCCCTTATCCAGCCATTCGTCAACCTTATCGGCGCTATCCGGATATAGCGGGTCGAGCGGCCCGCCGGGGGCAAGTGCGGCGTCAATCTGTCGCCGCCGGTCAGCCCCATCGGGCCAGCGCGCACGGACAGAATCGCGTGCCGATTGCAAGCGCAGCGCCAGTTCGCCGAGTCTGGCGGGCAGGATTCGCTCGATCGCCTGCCGAACCATCTTCGCCAATCCTGCCGAGGCACCTCCCGTGCCGATCGCAACGAGCAGCGGATCACGGTCGACTATTGCTGGCGTGGTGAAATCACACAGGTCGGGTTGATCGACGATATTGACGAGCAGGCCGCGCGCTTTGAGCTGGGATGCGATACCGGCGGCGATGTCCCGATCTTCGATGGCCACAAACGCGAGCAGTGCGTCCGCATTTTCCGCATCGACGCAGAGTCCGCCCGCGCGTTCGATCAGCCGTCGCTTGGCATCTGCCGCATCGCCTTCACCCAGCAGGATGACCGGCTTGCCGCGGATCGTGACGAAGAGCGGCAACTGGTTCATGGCTTAATCAGGCCAGCCAGTCGGGAACATGTTCGGCGTCGAGGATCGTCGCGGGGACAATGCGTTCGGCGACCACGGCATAGCGATTGCCGCTTACCAGCACCTCGGGCACCAGCCCGCGGCTGTTATAGGTGCTCGCCATCGTTGCGCCATAAGCGCCGCAGGTGCGGAACAGCGCAAGGTCGCCTGCCTGAACGACATCAATCTCGCGCGCCATCGCGAAGGTGTCGCCGGTCTCGCAAACCGGGCCAACGATATTGGCAGTGAAACGGTTGCCGCTGGGCTCGACCGCTTCGAAATCGTGCCAGGCATCGTATAGCGCGGGGCGAGCAAGGTCGTTCATGGCAGCGTCGACAATGACAAAGGGCACATTGCCCGATCCCGGCTTGACGCGGATAACCTGGGTTACCAGCACGCCGGCATTGCCGCAGATCACGCGACCGGGTTCGAACATCAATTGGACATTCCAGCCCTTGGTCGCCCGCGCGACCATTTCGCCATATTCATCCGGGTGCGGGGGAACATCGCCGTCCTTGTAGCGCACGCCAAGGCCGCCACCCAAATCAACATGGGTGATGCTGTGCCCGGAATTGCGCAAATCGGCGATCAGCTTGCCGATCTTGCCAAAGGCGGTTTCGAGCGGCTCGAGGTTGAGCAGCTGGCTGCCAATATGCAGCGCAACGCCGCGCATGTTGAGCCCGGGCAATCCCGCCAGTCGCGCATAAATGCCCTGCGCCTGATGCAGGCCCAGTCCGAACTTGTTTTCTGCCTTACCGGTTGAAATCTTGGCATTGGTCTGCGCGTCGACATCGGGGTTGATCCGCAGCACGGCATCGGCGCGACGGCCCAGAGTCTCGGCAATCGCCGCCAGTTCGCGGCCTTCTTCTTCGGATTCGATGTTGAACTGGCCAATTCCTGCCTTCAGCGCGGCGACCATTTCCTCGGCGCTTTTACCGACGCCTGAAAAGACGATATCCTTTGCCGGAACGCCTGCCGCCAGCGCGCGATTCATTTCGCCTGCCGAGACAACGTCTGCGCCATAGCCTTCGCCCGCCAGCACCTTGAGCACAGCGAGGTTTGGATTGGCCTTGATCGCAAAGGCGATGTGCGGGTTTTCGATACCTGCCTTGGTCAGCGCTTCGCGAAACACCTGTGCGTGGCGCACCAGCGTTGCCTGCGAATAGACATAGACGGGCGATCCCACTTCATCGGCAATGCGCGAAAGCGGGACGTCTTCGGCGTGCATCACGCCATCGATGATCTGGAAATGGTCCATAAGAAAGGGGTCAGCCGGGCTTCTTCGGGTCTTCCGCGGTGGATTCCGCAGGCGCGTCGCCATTATCCGCTTCTGCGCCGGGCGCAAGGTCAAAAGGATCATCGCGGCGGCGTTCCGAACGTCGCATCAATTCATCGCTACGCCCCGGGCGGGTCTGCACCGACGGGGTGGAGAGCTCTTCGGCGCCGGGAACTTCGCTTTGGCCATAGGCCTTGTCGGGCATCGCCTGTCCCACCTTGGGCTGCAAATCACCGACTTTACCGCAAGCGGAAAGCGTTAGCACAACCAGCGCTGTTCCAGCTATTTTGCGCATCGGAGTCATAATCCCAGTTCCTTTCGCGCTGCTGCGGCCGCCTCATTTACCCGAAGTGGCGCGGTGCCGCCAGTGCTGGTGCGGCTGGCGACCGAGCCTTCGACCGAAAGGTCCGGCAGGGCAGTTCCGGCGAGGCGGGAATCGATCCCCGCAAGATCATCTGCGGTCAGCAGTTCGAGTTCGCCGCCGCGTGCTTCGCACAGTTTGACCGCGCTACCCGTAATGTGGTGTGCCTCACGGAAGGGGATGCCATGCTCCCGCACCAGCCAGTCGGCCAGATCGGTCGCGGTCGAAAATCCGGTTGCGGCAACCGCGCGCATCCGCTTTGTGTCAAAAGCGACGCTGGAAACCATCCCGGTCATCGCGGCTAGGCAAAGGTCGAGCAGGTCGTGCGCTTCGAACAAGGGCGCCTTGTCGTTCTGCATGTCTTTTGAATAGGTCAGCGGCAGGCCCTTCATCGTCACCATCAGGCTGGTGAAGGCGCCGATGATCCGCCCCGCATGGCCGCGCACCAGTTCGGCGGCATCGGGGTTGCGCTTTTGCGGCATGATCGAGCTGCCGGTCGACCAGGCATCGGGCAGTTTGACGAAGCCAAAAGGCTGTGACGTCCAAAGGATCATTTCTTCTGCCAGCCGCGACAGGTGGATTGCGGCCTGCGCCGCACAAGCCAGATATTCGACGGCGAAATCCCGGTCGGAGACGCCGTCCATGCTGTTGGCGGTTGGTGCATCGAAATCGAGCGCGCGCGCGGTTGCGTGTCGGTCGATCGGGAAGGATGTGCCAGCGAGCGCCGCCGAGCCCAAAGGCGATTGGTTCAGCCGCCGGGCGCAATCGGCAAAGCGGCTGCGATCGCGCTTTGCCATTTCATAATAGGCCATCAGATGGTGGCCGAGTGTCACCGGCTGCGCGACCTGCAAATGGGTGAAGCCGGGCATGATGCTTTCGGCATGCTCGCCCGCGCGGGCGACCAGCGCCGCTTGCAATCCGGCCAGCGCCTTGTCGACTTCGGCACAGGCCTCGCGCACCCAAAGGCGGAAATCGGTCGCAACCTGATCGTTGCGTGAACGTGCGGTGTGCAGTCTGCCTGCGGCATCGCCGATCAGCTCGCGCAGGCGGCTCTCGATCTGCATGTGGATGTCTTCGAGTTCGATATGCTCGGGTACGCCCTGTTCCGCATATTCGCGCTCGATGGTGTCGAGCCCTTCAAGAATCGCTGTGACATCATCGGCGGAAATTATGCCCTGCGCCCCCAGCATCGCGGCATGCGCCTTGCTGCCGGCAATATCCTGCTGCCAAAGGCGCTTGTCGACGGGGATGGAGGCGTTTATCTCGCGCATCACGTCTGCGGGGCCTGCGCCAAACCGGCCGCCCCACATGCTGCTGGAGTCTGATGTGCCGCGGGTAATGATCCTGTTCCTTCTCTTTGCCGGGCCGCTGTTTCTGGCGGCTTGCGATAGGGAAACTGCGCCATCGGAGCAAGCGGAACCCGCCAAAGGCCAGGAGACAGCAAAAGCGGGCTTCGGGCTGGAAAGCAAGAGCGGGTTGAAGGCCGAGTTGAGCTATCGCTTTGCCGGACGCGCCGCGCCCGATGCCAGCTTTACCGGCGCCGACGGGCGCAAAGTCGCACTCAGCGACTATACCGGCCGCCCGTTGCTGGTCAATCTGTGGGCGACATGGTGCGCACCGTGCAAGGCAGAGATGCCGACGCTCGATGCGCTGGCGCAATTGGAGGAAGGCGAGATGACGGTGATCGTGGTGTCGCAAGATTTGCAGGGCCGAAAGCCAGTGCGCGCCTTTTTCGATTCGGCACGAATCGTCAATCTTGAGCCCTTTACCGATCCGGACAATGCACTTTCATCCTCGGTTGGCGGCACCATCGCGCTGCCGACCACGATTCTTTATGACAGTCAGGGCAAAGAAGTCTGGCGCATTGTCGGCGGGGTCGAATGGGATGATGACGAGATAGCGAAACTGCTCGACGAAGCCGCTTGAGCGGCGCTTACATCAAGATCGGGCGCGGTTTCGGGCAGTTGCAATTGCGATTGAGCTGCCCCTCGGTCATCGAACGGATCGCAGGTTTGCAATTCTGCTGGCGGGTGTCGTTCGCAGTATCGCGCTGGCTTTTGTTCTTCAGCAAAATCGTGGCAGGCGCCTTTTTTGCAATGAAGGGCGAGGCGCTGAGCGTCGCATGAGCCGGGCTGCACAAAAGCGCCGAGGCAAGCAAGGCGCCGCCAAATGCGGTTTTGAAGCTGAACCCTCTCATCGGCACTAAATGCGTCTCCGAAGCTTGCTGCAAGATGAACGGCAAGCTCATGGTCCTGTCCTGGTGGGCGCTAACGGGCTCGAACCGCTGACCCTCTCGGTGTAAACGAGATGCTCTACCAACTGAGCTAAGCGCCCCAGCAGGACCAGCGCCGCCTTTGCCAAAGCTCTGCCGCCAAGGCAAGTCATATCGGCACGGCGACGCGATCAGCAATGGCCTCAAAATAGTCTTTCAGCTTGCCAGCCATCGCTTCGGACAATTCGATATAGACGCGGCGGGCATCATGCGGGTCTTGCCGTCGCACCAGATAGCCCGCCTCGGTCATATTTGTGATCCAGCGCAGCGCGGTTGTCGGCGGCACAGCGGCGGCGATGCACAGGCTGGATACCGAAACCTGCTGCCCCTCCTCTTGCGCTGCAAAAAGATCGAGCAAAATGTCCCAGCCCGGATCGGCGAAAAGGTCTTCGCCCAGCAGGCGGTCGCGCATGCGGCGCAGTTTGATAATCTCGCGGATATGGCGGGCGTTGAACGGTGCATTGCGTCCGGAAGTCGGCTGGAGCGGCCGGAATGTATCCGGGGCGGCGTGGCGAAAGCCGACGGGCTTGTCGTGCACGGTCGAACCCGGCTGTCTGTCCTGTTCGGCAATGTGCGCAAGTGTGCGGGCGAAATCGGCGAGCTCGCTGCTGATGCGGTGGAGCGCTCCCAGCTCACCCTGCCCGGCATCGCGGGCGCTGTCACGAAGTTGCGAGGCCTTCACCGAACGCATAGCGCCCGACAATATCGGGACAGCCTGCCAATCGGCTGCATCAACAAAGAAATGGCATCGCTCCGGCGGCAGCTCGGCAAACGCGGCTTCCACCCCTTCAAGTGGAGCCCAGACCAGAACTTCGGTTGCATTGCCGTAAAGATAGCGATGAATCTCGGCCCAATCCGCTGTTGCTACATCGGAATCGGAGCAAAGGTCGATCAACAGAAAGTCGACCGATTCTCCCAATGGACGGATCTGGCAGCCACATTGCTGCGCCAACTTATGCAATTCGTCAGAGCGTGCGGCTGAATAGCACAATATCGCAGCGGCCAGTTTAGGCTCGCTATAGTCAAAATCGGTCATCAGATGGTCCATCAAGTCGGGACCGGATTTGCGCCGACCCTTGTGTACCACCACCCGGGACCACATTTCTCCAATATGGAGCAGATTGTCCATCCCAAATCCGGCCCAAATCCCGCTTTGCCTCACCGCGCAGTGCAGCTAAGCAGGCAGCATGCGAACC
>JAGNSY010000105.1 GCA_017987825.1 Sphingorhabdus sp.
AAGCTGGATATAAGGCAGCGGAAGGGTCGCGCTTCAAACGCTGGACGATCACTTCGCTCAAAATCGGAACCGTTGTCGCCCTTTTGGGCCTGATGGTTGTAGGGATATTTGTCGCCATCGCGCGCGGTGAAATCGAAAGCTTCGAGGATCTGAAATCATCCCCCAACGGGCAGATGATCCGCGTCCGCGCAGCCGATGGCACCGTGATCCAGACGCTGGGGCCAAGCTTTGGCCGGTGGATTCCCATCGACGAGATTCCGCACGAAATGAAAGATGCGATGGTCGCGGTCGAGGACCGGCGATATTTCATGCATCCCGGCGTGGATCCGATTGGTATCACCCGTTCCTTCTGGGTCCGGGCCCAGCGCGGCTATTGGGCGCAGGGCGGATCGACGATCACCCAGCAATTGGCGCGCAACGTCTATCTCAACAACAATCGTGATATTGGCCGCAAACTGCGCGAGATCATCCTCGCAATGGCAATGGAAACAAAGTTCAGCAAGGAACAGATTCTCGAGCTGTATCTCAACAAGGTCTATTTCGGCGGCGGTGCTTATGGCGTCGATGCTGCGAGCCGGAAATTCTTCGACCATGGTGCCGAGGATATCACGCTGGCTGAGGCCACCATCATCGCAGGTCTGGTCAAGGCGCCCTCGCGTTACTCCCCCACCGCCGATGCCAAGGCCGCCATCGGGCGCGCTGGCGTCGTGCTAGAGGTGATGCAGGATGCGGGGATGATCACGGCGGAAGAGGCCGCCACTGTACAGCCCGCCAAAGTCCAGCTCGCGGCAGAGCCGAAGCAGGATAGCGTGCGCTACTTTACTGACTGGGCTTTGCCGCAGCTCGATAATCTGATCGATGAAACCGAAAAGCCGATCGATGTGTGGACGACACTTGATCTCGGTATGCAGCGCGCTGCAACTACCGCCATTCGCGCAGGCGTGCCACGCGGGGCACAGGGTGCACTGGTGTCGATCGACCGCGACGGCGCGGTGCGCGCAATGGTCGGCGGCACCGATTATGCGACAAGTAACTATAACCGCGCGGTAACGGCGCTGCGTCAGCCGGGTTCGGCGTGGAAGGTCTTTGTCTATCTGGCCGCGCTTGAGGCCGGGTTCCGTCCCGAAGACAAGGTGGTCGACGAGGCGGTGACAATCAACGGCTGGTCGCCACGCAACAGCAGCGGCACCTATTCGGGTGAGATCACGCTGCGCACTGCCTTTGCCTATTCGAAAAACACCGTCGCCGCGAAAATAGGCGAAGAAGTCGGCACCAGCAGCATCGCCAATATGGCGCGGCGCTTTGGCATCACCACGCCCATTTCCACGACACCAGCCATGGTGCTGGGTTCATCAGAAACCAGGGTGATCGATATGACCCGCGCCTTCGCGTCAGTCGCTTCGCGGGGGCGAAGTGTGACGCCTTATGCGATTAGCAAGGTGACCACGATCGACGGCATTGTGATCTATAAGCACAAGCCCGCGCGGCAGGTCCAACTGGTCGAGGACTATGTTGCAGGCGCGATGACCGATCTGATGCAGACCGCGGTTGCCACCGGCACAGGCCGTGCTGCCTCTATCGGCCGTCCGGTCGCAGGCAAGACGGGCACGACGAGCAGCAACAAGGATGGCTGGTTCCTCGGCTTCTCCTCTGGCTTGACCACTGGCGTCTGGATGGGCCGCGACGATGCGCGCGCGGTCGGCAATTTGCAGGGCGGCACCGCACCCGCCGCTGCATGGGCGAACTATATGCGCACCGCAGTTGCCAAGCGCCCGGTCGAGAATTTCGACACCGATGTGACTTTCCCCGAACGGCTCGACGATGAGGAAATGATGCTCGGCGAAGATGGCGAGGAAATCCTTGTCGACGAAAATGGCATGCCGATCGAAGGTGAACCAGCGGGCGACGCAGGTGGAATTCCGCCCGAGTTGAACGGGCCGGAGCCTTTGGACGAAGCCTGGATCGATCAGGCGCTCGGGCGGAGCGGGGAGGAAGAGCCCGGCGGAGAGCAACCTCCGCCAGCACCGCGCAACAGCGGCCCGAAAACGGTCACTGCACCCGGCCAGCGTTAACCAAAGCCAGACGCCAAGGCCTTATTCCGCTTTACTTTTATCGGCATCGACCCATTATGCGCTGATGAGAGCCGTCCCGCGAAGGCCGGTTCCGCCTTGGTCTTCAGGGGTCGAAAATGTCTATCGAGCGATTCGACAAAGCGGCTTTGACTGCCGATGATACGTCTTCTGCGGTTTCCGGCTATGTCACGCCATCGCAGATCGAAGTGGCGCAGTTCGTGCCACCGCCAGAGCTCGCACCCTTTGTAACCCAATTCTACCATTTTCGCTGTAATCAACAGCGCGTCCGCGATGCGCAACCGGCCGCATTGGGGCACATCGTTTTCTATCTGCAGGGGAAGGGGACGCTGCGGTTTGAGGACGGGCAGACCTATTGGAACGACCCGGTGTCGCTGTTCGGCCCCGGCATGGCGCATGCCGAATTCGATATTGAGGGGCCGTTTGAAGATTTTGGCCTTGCCATGTCGCCGCTGGGATTTGTCGCACTGACCGGAAAACCCGCGACCGCCTATGCCGACCGGATGGTCGATGCCGCAGACTTGTTTGGTGCCGGCATCACCGAAATGGCGGTTCGGTTCCGTGAAGAACGCAAGCGGGGTCGAATCTCGGTGCGCGAGATGGTCGAACAGACAACTACGTTTCTGCTGCCCTTTATCCGGCAAGTCCCCGCCGACCATATCGAACTGATCCAGACCGTCAGCCAATGGATTTCGAGCGAGTTCGATCCCGATGTCGAAGCGGTCTTTGCCAAGATCGACAAGTCGCGCAGTACGGCAACACGGTTGATCCGCCATTATTTCGGCGCCTCGCCCAAGCAGTTGATGCGCAAATATCGCGCGCTGCGGGCGGCAACCGTGCTGTGCGATCCGGAGGCGCCGCCGGAGCTGCGCACCAAGGTCGAATCGCTCTTCTACGATCAGCCGCACATGATCCGCGAAATCCGCCATTTCACCGGCCGCACCCCCGGCGCACTCGACAGCGATGATACCAAAATCCTGCGCGTCTGGCTGTCGAAGGACAATTTTCGCCAGCTAGAGGCCTATCCGGGTTGATTTTCCCCATTTTGGGGCGCATATAAATCGGACTAATCCAATCCGATTATGTAGAATCAGTCTGGAGCGCGCTGATGCGGCTTTCGAATATGGCCGACTATGCTGTTGTTATAATGGGTGCCGCCGCGCGCCATTGCGGGGGTGCGCGCACTTCCGCCACAGAATTGTCGAGCGAAACCGGCATCGCGCTGCCCACGGTGCAGAAGCTGGTGAGCATATTGGGCAAGGCCGGGCTTCTGCGCTCTGCGCGTGGCCTCGGCGGCGGTATCCAGTTGGCACGACCGGCAGCGGCGATTACGTTGGCGGATATAATCGAAGCGGTCGAAGGACCGATTGCGATGACCGGTTGCATCAACGAGGCCACTTGTCACTGCGCGATTGAGCCCGACTGCAATGTGAAGCCGCATTGGCAACATGTGAATGCAGCAGTGAAGGGGGCCTTGTCGCAAGTCTCCCTCAGCACCCTCGCAGCTGGGCGGTGAGCATGGGTTCTTTTGGTTCACACGAAGACACGAAGATGTTTGTGTTTGACCGGCGCGTAGCGCCTCTCAAAATAACTCTGTTGAAACCTGCATCGCCACGATTTGGATTGATGCCTTACGGGCAAAAACTGCCCTCTTCGTGTCTTCGTGTGAACAAAAATTTCACAACGGTGCAGCCATGACCCACGAAATCGAAATCAAGGATCGCGCGGCCCGCGAGGCTGCCGATAAGGTTGCCGATTATGAGCATGGCTGGGCGTCGGACATCGAAACCGATTTCGCGCCTAAGGGGCTGAACGAAGACACCGTCCGTTTCATCAGCGCCAAGAAGAATGAGCCTGAATGGATGCTCGAATGGAGGCTGAAGGCGTTCCGCATGTGGCAGGAAATGACGCCGCCCGATTGGGCCAAGCTCAACATCCCGCCGATCGACTATCAGGACGCCTATTATTACGCCGCGCCCAAGGCCAAGCCAAAGCTGGAAAGCCTCGACGAGGTCGATCCCGAAATTCTGCGCGTTTATGAAAAGCTTGGCATTCCCATTGAAGAGCAAAAGGTGCTGGCGGGCGTCGAAGGCGCGCGCAAGGTGGCGGTTGACGCTGTGTTTGACAGCGTGTCGGTGGCGACCACATTCCGCGCGGAGCTTGAGAAAGCGGGCGTGATTTTCCGTTCCATCTCGGAAGCGATCAAGGAATATCCCGATCTGGTCCGCAAATGGCTCGGCAAGGTTGTGCCGATGCACGACAATTATTTCGCGACCTTGAACTGCGCGGTCTTTTCGGACGGCACTTTCGTGTACATCCCTGAAGGCGTGCGCTGCCCGATGGAGCTGTCCACTTATTTCCGCATCAACGCGGAAAATACTGGGCAGTTCGAACGCACGCTGATCGTCGCCGACAAGGGCAGCTACGTCTCCTACCTCGAAGGCTGCACCGCGCCGATGCGCGATGAAAACCAGCTCCACGCCGCGGTGGTCGAACTGGTCGCGCTCGACGATGCCGAGATTAAATATTCGACTGTGCAGAATTGGTACCCCGGCGACGCACAGGGCAAGGGCGGGATCTACAACTTCGTCACCAAGCGCGCCTTGTGCCAGGGGCGGAACAGCAAGGTTTCATGGACGCAGGTCGAAACCGGAAGTGCTGTGACGTGGAAATATCCCAGCTGTGTCTTGAACGGCGAAAACAGCGTTGGCGAATTTTACTCGGTCGCGGTGACCAACAATTACCAGCAGGCCGACACCGGCACCAAGATGATCCACAATGGCAAGGGCAGCCGTTCGACGATCATCTCCAAGGGCATCAGCGCGGGGAAGAGCAACAACACATATCGCGGGCTGGTGCGCGTGGCGCCCAATGCCGAAGGCGTGCGCAACTTCACCCAGTGCGACAGCCTGCTTTTGGGCAGCGACTGCGGCGCGCACACCGTGCCCTATATCGAGGTGCGCAACCCCAGCGCGCAGATCGAGCACGAGGCGACCACCAGCAAGATCAGCGACGACCAGCTCTTCTACGCGATGCAGCGCGGGCTGGGGCAGGAGGAAGCCGTCGCCCTGATCGTCAACGGCTTTGCCAAGGAAGTGCTGCAGCAACTGCCGATGGAATTTGCGGTGGAGGCGCAGAAGTTGCTGGGGATCAGCCTAGAAGGGAGCGTGGGGTGAAAAACATTTGTTACTTAACTATAATTGGATTGCTGTTTGCGACCCAATCGCACGCTCAGCAGACGATCAAACCCATTGCACCTGAAGAGCGTAATATTACCAACAAGTACCTCAAGTGCTTGGCTGATCAGATGGAAGTTCTTGAACCTTCTGAAGCGTCCTTTGATGACATTTTTCCAGCTGCCATTTGGTGGTGCCAAAACGAAAAATCGATAGCTTGGGGAGAACTTACGAGGTGGCTAAAGAGTCAACCCAACCAAGAAATCCAAGCATCAGCGTCAGCATCGCAAATCCTAGATAATTTAGAGAAATACGCATCAAGCAGCTTAAGGTATCACATGCTCAAAAATCGAGCATTGAGAAAGAAAACAGTCAGTGCTCCAAATAAATAACCTCCACGCCACGGTCGCCGACAAGCCGATCCTCAAGGGCCTCACCCTCTCACTCAATGCGGGTGAAATCCATGCGATTATGGGGCCCAATGGCGCGGGCAAATCGACGCTGGGCTATGTGCTTTCGGGTCGCCCGGGCTATGAAGTGACCGAAGGTTCGGTGACCTTCAACGGCGAAGACCTGCTCGGCATGGACCCGCATGAGCGTGCGGCGGCTGGCCTGTTTCTCGGTTTCCAATATCCGGTCGAAATTCCCGGCGTGTCGAACGTGCAGTTCCTTCGTGAGGCATTGAATGCCCAGCGCAAGCATCGCGGCGACCCACCGCTCTCCGGCGGCGAATTCCTGAAGCTTGCCCGCGCGCAGGCTGATGCGATGGGCATGGATATGGAAATGCTCAAGCGCCCGGTGAATGTCGGCTTTTCGGGGGGCGAGAAGAAGCGCAACGAGATGGTGCAGATGGGCATCATCGACCCCGCGCTCGCGATCCTCGACGAAACCGACAGCGGCCTTGATATTGACGCGCTGCGCGTGGTCGGTGATGGCATCAACCGCATCATGCGCCGCCCCGACAAGGCGGTGCTGTTGATCACCCATTACCAGCGCCTGCTCGATTATGTGCAGCCCGATTTCGTCCACGTCCTCGCCGATGGCCGGATTACCCGGACCGGCGGGCCCGAACTGGCGCTCGAACTGGAGCGAGAGGGATACAAGGAATTGGCGGCGTGACAGGTAAAGCCTGCCTTTTCTTTTCTCGTCATGCTGAACTTGTTTCAGCATCCATCGTGCAACTGAGACCTTTGGTTCGCGAGGCGAAATGGACCCTGAAACAAGTTCAGGGTGACGGTGCAGTGAGATGACGGCGACCCTCCCCACCCGCCGCGATGAGGAATGGCGCTATGCGCCTGCCGAGGTGCTGGCCGGGCTGAAGGCCTTGCCCGAGGCGGAGCATATCGCCGTTGCGGCAGGTACGAAGCATCCGATGTATAGATGCGTATCGACGGGAGCCGCGAGTAAGGTCGACATTCAACGTTACCAGATCGACATCGCCGAAGGCGCGCGGTGTGAAGCGTTTTTTCTGCTCACCGGTGGCGGTTACAAACACCTCGATATCGATGTGACTTTGGCCGAAGGCGCGCATTTTGAACTGGGTGCTGTGGGGATTGGTCGCGGCGAAGAAGTGACCGAAATCGTCACCCGCCTCCGCCATGTTGCCCCAGGCGCTACCTCGAACCAGGTGATGCGCGGCGTGGCGATGGACAGGGCCACAATCACGATGATCGGTCGCATCGATGTCGCGAAGGACGCGCAGAAGACCGATGCCGCGCTCGGCGCCAAGGGACTGCTGCTCGATCGCACGGCGACGATCAACGCCAAGCCCGAACTCGAAATCTATGCCGACGATGTCAAATGCGCGCATGG
>JAGNSY010000106.1 GCA_017987825.1 Sphingorhabdus sp.
GGTCAGGAGCCACTATCGCTTGCTATGTCGTTCCTCGAAAATGCCGAAAAGTGGCGGGGATGGACCATCCAAATTCTCGCAACAGACATTTCGACCAGCGCATTGGCCAAAGCGCGCAAAGGGCAATTTTCGCAATTCGAGATCCAGCGCGGCCTGCCCGTTATGTTGATGCTCAAATATTTTGACCAGGTGGATGGCGACTGGCTTGCAAAGCCCGAAGTCCGTAAAATGGTGACATTCGCGCAGCACAATCAGCTCGATAGCGCGCGTCATTTGGGTCAGTTTGACCTCATTCTCTGCCGTAACATGCTGATGTATTTGTGCGATAACAAACGCCGGGAAGTGCTGGAGCATCTGGCGTCGGCAATGGCCAGTGACGGCGTATTGATGCTCGGTGCCGCGGAAACCGTTATCGGCCAGACCGAGAAGTTTGAGGCATCGCGGGAATTTCGTGGTTTTTATCAACGCACCGGCGCCAGCGGAGTTTCTGTTTTGAGTCCGCAAAGGCGCGCTGTCTAAGCAGGCTTTGCATAGCGACGCTTGCGGCCTATGAATGCCGTATGATTTGGTATCCGTCCCCGAATTTCGGTGAGCGTACGCTTCCGATTACTATGCTTGTTTTGCATTATACCGGCATGAAGAGCGGCCCTGAAGCTGTCGAATGGCTGGCCAATCCGGCGTCCAAGGTTTCGGCGCATTATGTCGTGGAGGAAGATGGCCAAATCATCCACATGGTCCGCGAGGAGCAGCGCGCGCAGCATGCAGGCCTTTCTTACTGGCGCGGAATTACCGACTGCAACAGCGCCAGCATTGGGATTGAAATCGTCAATCCCGGGCATGAATGGGGCTATCGGCCATTTCCCGAGGAACAAATGGCCGCATTGGTGCCCTTAGTCGCTGAAATTGTGCGAACCTATGGAATTCCACCCCGCAATGTTGTCGGCCACAGCGATGTGGCACCCGCGCGCAAGGAGGATCCGGGTGAACTGTTTGATTGGGAGCGCCTTGCGAAAGTAGGGCTTGCTGTTTCGCGGTCGACCAAAAATCTTGTCGATCCGGGTTGGGGCGATGCCGCATTCCTGTTGGCCTTGGAACGTTATGGCTATGGCATAGCCGATGGCGCCAAGGCTGTCATTGCCTTCCAGCGCCGTTTCCGGCCTGAAAATGTCGATGGTATCATCGATGGCCAGTGCCGCGCGATACTCTGGAGCCTGCTCTTGGAACATGAAGGCGGACCTGCTATCGGCTGACGCGCCAGAGGGTCGGGCGACCGCCGGTGCTTCGCTTGCGGGGTGCGGGAGGAAAGTCCGGGCTCCAGCGAGGAACGGTGCCGGATAACTTCCGGCTGGGGTGACCCAAGGGAAAGTGCCACAGAAAGCAAACCGCCACGGCTTCGGCTGGGTAAGGGCGAAAGGGTGCGGCAAGAGCGCACCGCGCGGGCGGCAACGTCGGCGGCACGGCAAACCCCACCGGGAGCAAAATCGAATAGGGGCGGCACATGGCATCCTCCTGCCAGTCGCCCGGGTTGATTGCTTGATTCTGTATGCAAATACAGGACTAGAGGAATGGTCGCCTATCCTGCCGGAGCCTTGCGTGACGGCGGGTGGACAGAACCCGGCTTACAGACCCTCTGGCACTTTTTTCCAGTACAGATAAACGGCGCCCAAGAGCGCGAGTATTATGGCCTCAACCACCATCGGCTCAAACACGCGTGAGGAGCCGCCATCTAGAGCGAGGCTGACAAAGCGGCCCAGCAACGCCAGGGCAGGAAGCAGCCATGTCGCCGCCAGCCAAGTGGAACTGCGTTTCCATGTTGCGATGAAGGCAAACACGCCAATCGCCAGAAACAAGCCGCCGATATCCGCCCTTATGTTTGCCGCACCGATAGCGCCCACCGTTTCTACTCCACGCGCATCAACCAGAGATCCGACATCAAACCAGTGTTGATACACCGATAGCAGCGAAAGCAACCCGATTAAGGCAACAAGGATACGTGAAACGAACATCATGGCCTGTTCTCCCTTTTGATTTACTTATTGGCACAATTGTGGTTTTCTTCCTACTTAGGGTATCTTCATTGAAGAGGGGAAAGCAAATGTCATTGGTCGATCGTGCAAAGAATATCCTTCTTAATCCCAAAGCCGAATGGGAAGTCATCGCGAAAGAGAGCGCCACTGTTGGTGGTTTATTCACCGGCTATGCCATTCCATTGTCGGTGCTCCCGATAATTGGGACGGTGATCGCAATGGGGCTGCTGGGCATAGGCGCTGGTTCGCTTGCGCCTATGGGTATCGGTTCGGTCGGCGTTGGAATCGCCGCCGGGATGGGTGCGGTCGGCTTCGTTATTGGCCTGATTATGCTCTATGCAATGAGCTTCATCGTCAATGCGGTTTCGCCAAGCTTTAACGGCAAATCGGATATCGTCAGCGCAACCAAGTTGATGGCCTATGCATCGACGCCATCCTGGATTGCCGGGTTGGTCGCTCCGTTTCTTGGACCTGTTGGAGGATTGGTATCGCTCGCGGCAGTCGCCTATGTCGTTTACCTGATTTACACCGGTATCGGCCCGATCATGGAAGCTCCGACTGAGAAAATCGCCGGTTTTACGGTCGTTATCATTCTGATCTACATTGTGTTGTCGGCTGTCCTGACGATGTTCGTCGGCGGGATGCTCATCGCTACATTTTTCGGCGGTGCCATGATGGCCGGTGCAGCCAGCATGTAATTTAGCCCGATTGGGCCTAGCAACCGGGCCATGCCATCGCTAAGGCGGCGGCATGGCTCGTTCTTCACGCAGTAATGACTGGGGATTTCCCCGCTGGCGCGGTTATGGCACTTCGCGCGAGGCGCAGGCTGTCAGACTGTGTGACAGGGTTGGCTGCAATCGCGCCGGGAATTGCCCCGCTCCCAAGTCGCCTAACAGCCCGGAACGCTGGATGTTCTGCGAGGATCATGCCGCTGAATATAATCGCGGCTATGATTATTTTGCCGGGCTGACGGCCGAAGAAGCGGCGGAACGTGAATCTAATGAACGTCGCGACAATAGCGGCTATCACGAATCTGCGCATTATGGCTGGGCCGGATCCGGCGATGGCAGCCGCAGTCGCGATGAGATGCGCGCACTTGAATTGCTAGGTCTCGATCCGGATGCCGATTTCGAAGAAGTGAAAAAGGCTTGGCGCAAGATCGCCAAGGAAACACATCCAGACGTGCGACCCAATGATGCAGACGCGGCGAAGGCATTCCAGGCCGGGCAGGCTGCGTTCGATGTATTGCGCGCGGCGGAGGAACGTCGGGTCTGGAAGGGCTGAACGCGCTCAGGCGTAGCGCGCGGCGGTTTCGCGGATCAATGCAATCATATTGGGAATGCCCTGTGTCCGATTCGAACTCAGCTGGTTTTTGAGGTCGAAAGGGGTAAGTGCCCCTTCGATATCCAGCGACCCTATTTCGGCAGCCGTTTTTCCCTCAACCGTTTTCAGGACAAGCGCGATGATGCCTTTGGTAATTGCCGCATTGCTGTCCGCAAGGAATGAGAGCTGGTTGCTCTCAGTCAGGGGATAGACCCACACGCTCGCCGAACAACCTCGCACCAGCGTAGCATCCGTTTTCAGCGCATCGGGCATTGGCGGAAGCGCCTTTCCCAATTCGATCAGCAACCGATACCGATCGTCGCCATCGAGAAATTCATATTCGTCCAATATGTCGGCCAGTGCAGTCATAGGCGCTGCGCTTATGGCCTTGGACTTCAGATATCAATGCCCGCCGCAATAGCCTCGAGCTTTTTCACCCGTTCTTTCAGATCAGCGACCTCGATGCGCGATACAGTCGAAGGCGCGCCGTCAATCGAAGGGCGATGCTGGCTTTCCATTTCGGTTCGCTTGAGTTCGATCCAATCGCGCCATCCACGCAGGCTGGCGGCTGCGACGATGCCGACTGTTGCGAGCGCAAGCGCGCTTACAGTCAGGTAGAAGCTGGGGTCCTGTGGCATGGTCCTTCCTTCCTTGTTACGATTACCGGTCGCGCAATGCTTCGATCTGACGGCTGACGTCGATTGCGCTCGTGTTTTCCGTGGCGATGCGTTCAAGAACCTGTATGCGTTCCTTCAGTTCGGCGATTTCATTCTGCATCGCTTGCGTATCGGCATTGCTGATCAACCGCTGGGTCTTGTTTCCCAGCATATCCTGATCCTCGACAATGCCATATTTGGCCTGGTGCTTGCTCTGGATAATCTTGCCAATGGTGATGATAGCTATGATGGCAACTACCATCGTGAATGGATCGCCGATCATTTCAGAACTTCCTTTTCATGAGCGGGTTCAAGGGTCAGCGGCGTTGTGCGCAGCGCCTCAATCTCTTTGGCCAGACTATAACCCTGGTCGGTGACGATGCGTTCGAGCACCGCAACGCGGTCCTCAAGGCGTCCCTTGTCGGCGGCATATTGCGCTGCTTTTTCGGCAACCATTTGCGCGTCCAGTTCCATCTGGCGTTCTTTCATCTTCATCCAGGGGCGGAAAATCGCGCCGGCAAAGATGGCAAGCAGGCCACAGCAGATGCCTAAAATGGGGATGAGTATCGGGCTCATGGGTAGTCCTTAGTTGGCGGGGCCGCGTAGGGCCTCGATCTCGGCGGTCAGCTTATGGGTGTCATCAACCACAATTTTTTCGACGCTGGCGAGCCTATCCTTGATCGAACCGAGTTCGGCACGCAGCTGGGCGTTTTCCTGGCTCAACAGCTTGATCCGCTCGACCGATTCCTGGTCGGTCTTGGGATAATGCTTCTGCCCCCACGTCCCTTCAAGCGGATAGCCATTTTTGATCCGCAGTCGGGTGGTATAAATCGACGCGGCAATTCCGAAAAAGCCGATCAACAGACCCCCTGCAATCAGAAAAGGGAGATACTTCAAAAAAAATTCTTCGGGCATGTTCGATGACTCCTTCAGCGCAGGCTTTCAATTTCGTCGGCGAGCCGTACGCCCTTGTCTGTGGCGATCCGCTCCAGAACGGCGATCCGTTCTTCGAGCCGGCTAATCTTGCCGCCCAATTGTTCGTTTTCGCTGGTCAACAGCCCTATCTTGCGTTCGGCTTCGGGCAGTTCCTTGGTGGTTTTCCCACCCCATTCATCTTCGAGCGGGTAGCCATGTTTCGCGCGGATCCAGTTGTTGATCACCCAGCCTGCGGTGCACAGGCCGACAATCCAGATTATTGTGTCAGGTCCCATTTCCTGCTTCCTTTTCCTCGCCGCGTTCAGCGCAGCCGTTCGATTTCGCGGCCCAAATTCAGGCTGCTGTCAGTCGCGATCCGCTCCATGACCGACAGCCTGTCTTCCAGACGGAGCATTTGCCCGCGCATCGCTTCATTTTCGTTGACCAGCAATTCGGTCTGGCGGGTCGGGGTAAGCCCTTCCTGCTTGAGCGCCGCTTTCACTTTCCGCCGACCATACCATTGGATCAGCAGCGTGCAGGCAGTTCCAATCAGTCCACCCATGAACAGGGTGAAAAATACTGCGCTTTCATTCATCATTGTCCTCCCTGAAGCAGCGCTATCAGCGCAGGCTTTCAATTTCGTCGGCAAGCTGCTTGTTGTTGCTGACGTAGAAGGTTTCCATGTCGGCGAGACGACGGTCGATTTCGCGGAAGCGTGAGC
The DNA here is from genome assembly GCA_017987825.1 of Sphingorhabdus sp. Taxonomy (GTDB): domain Bacteria; phylum Pseudomonadota; class Alphaproteobacteria; order Sphingomonadales; family Sphingomonadaceae; genus Sphingorhabdus_B. Next base: position 5,643 of record JAGNSY010000106.1, read on the forward strand.
GAATATCGCGGGTGGTGCGGGCAGGGGATTGGCGAACACCTTGCCAGAATTTCTGCTCGGCCTTATCCTCCGTATAGAGGTGGATCGGTTTCCTGTCGGCCATCCATGCGGTGATCCAGTAAGCAATCAGCGTCCAGGGAAAGCCACCCATCAAGGTGAGCATTACTGCGCCCAGACGAACCCAGAGGACATTGACCCCCGTATAGTCCGCTATGCCTGCGCAAACGCCTTTCCATTTGCCATTTTGCTTATCGAGATAGAATTTGGTGTGCATGCCAGACATCTCAGTTCTTCCTCTCCAGTCGGCGGATATTGTCTAAATCGGCATATTCCTCGCTCTCATGGTCGAGGCGGCGGGGATGCCAATCGGGGTTGTCGGCAGCGACAAGGCGTTCGACTGTGTCGAGACGGTCTTCGAGGCGGCGTGCCAGTTCGTGCATGTCTCCGAGCATGCGTTCATCATCATTAGTTAGCGTTGCGGCGGTTTTCCAGCGGGTGACATAATGCATCACCAGCCAGGGCAGCCCGATGAAGAGCATCCCGACGACAAATATGGGTACGAGGATATCTTCCATCGGTTCAGCCCTTCCTCATTGCTTTTTTCATGGCTTCAAGCTCGGCATCGACTTCGTCGATCGCGTTGAGCGCGTCGATTTCCTCACCGAGCGTTTTCGGCCCGTCGGCACCAATTGCCAAGGCATCGGCATAACCTTGCGCCTCGTCGACACGGCGTTCAAGATCGTCAAAGCGACTGAACGCGTCACGAACCTTATCACCATTGTACATGGTGCGCAGCTTCACCTGGTTTTCGGCGCTTTCGAGGCGCGTCATCAGGGCATTCTGGCGCGAGCGGGCGTCGATCAGTTTCTTCTGCAGCTTGTGGATGTCTGCTTCCGACGCTTTCAGGGCATCGTCGAGCACGGCCACTTCCGAACGAAGCTGGTCAGCCATGTCGACCGCCTTTTTGCGTTCGACCAGAGCGGCTTTCGCCAGATCTTCACGGTCCTTTGACAAAGCCAGCTGAGCTTTCTCTGTCCAGTCAGCCTGCAGATGGTCGAGCTTGGCGATATGGCGCTGCAGCTCTTTCTTGTCGGCAATCGTGCGCGCGGCAGAGGCGCGGACTTCGACAAGTGTCTCTTCCATCTCCATGATGATCATGCGGATCAGTTTCGCCGGGTCTTCCGACTTGTCGAGCAGGTCGGTGACATTGGCGGCGATGATGTCGCGTGTCCTGGAAAATATGCCCATTGGGTAACTCCGGATATTGAAACGTTCAGTCGACTGGAACATTGCACGAAAAGGGGCGACCGGGGCAAGCTCTTGTAGGGGAGCTGGGGGAGAG
>JAGNSY010000107.1 GCA_017987825.1 Sphingorhabdus sp.
TTGAGCGAGGCCAATCAGGTGCTGACGCTCAACGGCCTGCGTCACCGCGTGAAACTGCGCACCGACGGCGGCCTCAAAACCGGGCGCGATATCGTGATCGCAGCGATATTGGGTGCCGAAGAATTCGGCATCGGCACGCTCAGCCTTGTCGCCATGGGCTGTATCATGGTGCGGCAATGCCATTCGAACACCTGCCCTGTCGGTGTCTGCGTGCAGGATGAAAAGCTGCGCGCCAAATTCACCGGCACGCCCGAAAAAGTTATCAATCTGATGACATTCATCGCCGAGGAAGTGCGCGAAATATTGGCGCGGCTTGGTTTCCGCTCGCTCGATGAAATCGTCGGTCGCACCGAATTGCTGCGTCAGATCAATCGCGGTGCAGAGCATCTCGACGACCTCGATCTCAACCCGATCCTCGCCAAGGTCGACGCGCCCGACGAAGCGCGGCGTTTCCATATTGATGGCTTCCGCAACCCTGTTCCCGACAGTCTGGACGCACAGATCCTCAAGGATGCGCAGCCGGTCTTCAACCGGCGTGAAAAAATGCAGCTGACCTATAATGTCCGCAACACGCATCGGGCGGTGGGGACGAGGCTCAGCTCCGAAGTCACGCGGCTATATGGCATGAATGGGCTAGCCGACGATCATGTGCAGATCCGTTTGCGCGGGTCAGCTGGTCAGTCTTTGGGTGCCTTCCTGTGTCAGGGCATCACGCTCGAAGTATTTGGTGACGCCAATGACTATGTCGGCAAGGGATTATCCGGCGGCAAGATCGTGGTGCGTCCGACGGTGAGTTCGAACCTTGAAAGCCAGCACAACTCGATCATCGGCAACACCGTCCTTTATGGCGCGACCAGCGGAAAGCTGTTTGCCGCTGGTCAGGCGGGCGAACGCTTTGCGGTGCGCAATTCGGGCGCGAAGGTAGTTGTTGAAGGCTGCGGCGCCAATGGCTGCGAATATATGACCGGTGGCATCGCCGTGATTCTCGGCGAAACTGGCAGCAATTTTGGCGCCGGAATGACCGGCGGCATGGCCTTTGTCCTCGATCCCGATGGGCGTTTTGCCGAACGCGCCAACCCCGACGGCATCGTCTGGCAACGCCTCGATAGCGCCTTTTGGGAAGCAGAGCTGAAGGCACTGATCACCGAACATGCCGCGGCCACCGACAGCCAGTGGTCGAACTCGATCATCGAGGATTGGGAACGGCGACGCGGCGAGTTTTGGCAGGTGTGCCCGAAAGAGATGCTGTCTCGACTCGAACATCCGCTCTCAGATGCTTTGGCGAGCGTGGCCGCCGAGTAGCCGCAATCGGCAAGGAATTTTACAACCATTTACCTTGCTTGCTGTTTATTGACAGCATTGTTCAGTGCGACGTCAGCCTTGGTTTGCTAATAGCGGCGCGTTCAGACCGAAATGGGGTCTGTCGCGCGCCTGCATGAACAGCAGGCAATTTTGGGGTGATGGGCCATGCGCTCAATTGATTTGCGGGTTCCGGCAGTGGCCGGTTTTGCGGTTTTGCTTCTCGCGTTCGCACCAGGGGCGAAAGCTGCTCAATATCAGGAAATCCAGTTCGTTGCTGGAACAGGTGAAGTGTCGACCGCTGCGCCGACAGCACTTGCGAATCCCGCACAAGACAGTCGCGATGCCGAAGCCAAGTTGAACGATATGGCCGAGGATCTGGCCGACCCGCGCGTCCAGAATGGTGTAGCCGATATGGTCGAACGCATGGGCGAAACCATGCTTGATCTGCCCGTCGGCAAATTCGCGGCAGCCATTGAAAGAGCCCGCCCGGGGACTATCGAAAAGAGCATCCGCGAAGATGCGACCGTTGCCGATCTGGCAGGTCGCGATGCGGAACGCCTTCCGCGTGAGTTGGGCAAGGGCAGCCGTCAGATGATGACGATGCTCAGCGGATTTGCATCAGCCTTCGCAACCATGATGCCCGAGTTTGAGGCAATGGGTCGCGACCTGGAACGCAGCATGAAAGACATCAAAGCCGCGCGCGACTGAGAATTTTCGTCAACAGGGACACCGTTAACGGGGGGCAATTTCGTTAACGGGGGAGGGGTGGTGCAGGGTCGCGCATCACCCCTTTTCTTTAGCTATCTTCCAGCGACAGCAGAGACGCATTGCCGCCAGCGCTGGTCGTATCGATGCTGGTTGTCCGCTCTGCGCAGAAACGGTGCAGATAATTGGGCCCGCCCGCTTTGGGGCCAGTGCCCGAAAGCCCTTCCCCGCCGAACGGCTGGCTGCCGACGACGGCACCAATCATCGACCGGTTTATATAGAGATTGCCAACCCGTGCTGTGCCTTCGACCAGTTCGGAAACCCGCGCGATGCGGCTGTGCAGCCCCATGGTCAGACCGAAACCCTTGGCGTTGATTGCTGCGATAGTCTCCTCCAGCTTGCCTGCAGGCCAGGTCGCCACATGGACGATGGGGCCGAACCATTCGGTGTTCAGATCGTCGAGGCTGTCGAGGCGCACCAGCGTTGGCGGAACGTACAGGTCGTCGGTGGGTACCGGCACCTCAAACACGATCCGGTCGGTCACTTTTTGGCGGTACGCCATCAGCCGATCATAGGCCGCTTGGTCGATCACCGGACCGATATCATTCGCGGGATTGGCGGGATCACCGACTACCAGTTCCTTCATCGCACCGACGAGCATTTCGATGGTGTGCTCGGCAATTTCTTCCTGCAGCAGCAAGAGCCTGAGCGCCGAACAGCGCTGTCCGGCGGACTGAAAGCCGGAGATGACGACATCGCGCACGACCTGTTCGGAAAGCGCAGTCGAGTCGACAAACATCGCGTTGAGGCCACCGGTTTCGGCGATCAATGGAACCAAAGGGCGGTCATCGTCGGTGAGGAGGTTGCGCGCGATAGCTTTGGCGGTGGGGACTGAGCCAGTGAAGACAGTGCCGACGATGCGGCGGTCATTCAGAAGGACCTGACCTATGTCTCCGCCTCCGGTAACGATCTGGATGGCGCCTGCAGGGATGCCTGCCTTACGCGCAAGATCGATAGAATATCTCGCAATATCAGGTGTTTGTGGAGCAGGCTTGGCAACAACTGTATTGCCGGTGACAAGTGCAGCCGCTACTTGTCCTAAAAAGATAGCAAGCGGAAAATTCCACGGCGCAATCGCCGCCCAGACGCCGCGCCCTTCATAACGCAGAACATTGCGCTCACCGGTCGGCCCGGGCAGTTCGACCGGCTGCATATCCGCGCGCGCCCGCGCCGCATAATAGCGGCAGAAATCGATCGCCTCGCGCACTTCGGCAAGCGCATCGGGGACAGTCTTCTTCGCCTCTTGCACGGCAATCGCCATCAAGGGCGCGCGATGCTCCTCAAGCAAATCAGCCAGCCTTTCGAGGCAATATGCGCGTTCCGCGACGGGCGTTGCCGACCATGCAGGATAGGCCGCCTCTGCCGCAGCAATCGCTGTTGCGACATCGGCGTCGATGTCTGCTGGCACTGCTGGCATAAAAGCAACCTTGCTAGCTATGTCGGCCAGCACAGATGCATCCTCTAAATCCATACCCTCACTATTCAAGCGTTCGGGCGCAAATAGTTCGGATGGCAGGCGGATGGCCGGATGGCGGGTACCGCCCACTTCCATTACCTTCTCGACCGGATCGGCGAGCAGTTCGTCCTCACTCACTTCCTCATCGGCCAGTTGGTGCACAAAACTGCTGTTCGCGCCATTTTCGAGCAGACGGCGGACGAGATAGGCAAGCAGATCGCGATGTCCGCCGACGGGCGCATAGATGCGGCAATGATAGCCGTCTTCCTGCACCAGCCGCTCGAACAGCCCCTGCCCCATGCCGTGCAGTCGCTGAAATTCGAAATCGCGCGTCTGGCCTGCCCATTCCAGGATTGTCGCAACCGTCAGCGCATTATGCGTGGCAAAGGCGGGACGGATATTGGACGCGCGCAGCATGTCCTTCGCGCAGGCCAGATAGGAGACATCGGTCGAAGGCTTACGGGTGAATAGGGGATAATCCGAAAGCCCGCGTTCCTGCGCCCATTTGATCTCGCTGTCCCAATAGGCACCCTTGACGAGCCGGACCTGCATGATGCGACCGGTATCGTGCCCCAGCGCATCGGCCCAAGCGAGCACCGGTCGTGCGCGCTTTGAATAGGCCTGCACCGCCATGCCAAGACCGTCCCAACCCTTTAGCTGCGGATCGCGGGCTGCGGCTTCGATGATATCGAGGCTCATTTCAAGCCGCGCGGCTTCCTCGGCATCGACTGTCAGTTGCACACCGATTGCAGCTGCTTGCCGCGACAGAGCGATGAGCATCGCGGACAGTTCAGGAACGCAAGTTGTGGCTTTCGCGGTTTCATAACGTGGGTGGAGCGCCGACAGCTTCACCGAAACGCTATGCCCGCGCGCCGGATTGGCGCCTACAGCAGCAATAGCGCCCTGATAGGCCTCGAAATAGCGCGCTGCATCGGCGCTGGTGCGCGCGGCTTCGCCCAGCATGTCAAAACTGGCGGTGAAGCCTTTATTCTCCGAAGCATCCATGCGCTTGATCGCTTCGTCGATGGTGCGGCCCATGACAAACACCTGCCCCATCAGGCGCATCGCAGCACCCACCGCCTGCCGGACAAAGGGTTCACCGGCGCGCGACACCAATTTGCGCAACACGCCGCGTCCATCATCACCGACCATCGCCTTGCCCAAGACAAGTCCCCAGGTCGCGCTGTTGACCAGCAGGCTCGCCGATTTGCCGCTGTGCGAACGCCAATTGGCATCGCCCAGCTTGTCGGCAATCAGCAGGTCGGCGGTATCGGCGTCGGGCACACGCAAAAACGCCTCGGCAAGCGAGAGCAGCGCTGTGCCCTCTTCAGTGCCAAGGCGGTATTCCTGAAGGAACTGGTTGACCCAGCCGTCGGTCTGCGCCGCGCGCAATTCGCCGAGCAGGTCGCGCGCGCGCGTGACTACGCCGTCGCGTTCAGCAGGTGAAAGCTGCGCTGCCGCTACCAAAGGTGCGAGGGTTTCGGGTTCGGATGCGCGGAACATCGGCCGGATGGCCGCACGCGCGGAATCGACTGGATTTGCCATGCCGCCGCATAGCGCCAGTGGCTATGCGGCGACAAGTTTCAATTGTTACCAATTAACGATAGCGTCGGCGGCAGTTGCTGTCCGACTTGTCGATCGCACGGCCGGCGAGTGCACCAACTGCGGCACCGATGATGGCGCCTTCGGTTTTGCTACCCCGGCGCGCGATCTCATTACCTGCCAGTCCGCCAGCAACTGCGCCAATGATCGTACCGCCGGTGCCCTTGTCACAACGATATCCACGATCGCGGCGGCTATAACGATGGCTGTCGCGGTCACGATAGCTGTAATAGCCATCATCGTCATAACGATCGGCAAAAGCCGGAGTAGCCGAAAAGCCAGTAACCAGAGTTGCGGCTGCGACCAGTGCGCCGAGTGACTTTTTCATGTTCATCTTCTTTCTCCTTTGCGCTGGCGGGTCCTTGCTCCCAACCCGCCTAAAATTTTGCCCTGTTGAGAGCTGGCTAAGCGATTCGGCTTGAGCCTTTGCTGAATGCGGATGTTATCTCCTGTTCAGGCTTGGGCTTTTTTAGATGAATGCTATGAGGGCGACGATGCGCCACCGCCTGCCCAGGATATTGCTGCTCTTGCTGCTGATGGCGGCCTCGGTCGGTGGCCACCGCGTTTATTCGCGCAACGATAGCCAAAGGATCGAGCTGCTGCCGCTGGCGCTTGATGAAACCAATCTCGAACGCACGAAAGTGGGCGCACTGACATTTCTGAACGCGTGGGAATTGCGGAGTGATAATAGCAATTTCGGCGGAATTTCCGCTTTGGTCGTCACGCGCGACAGCCGATTTCTGGCGGTCAGCGACGCTGGCACCTTGATTGGCTTCACCCTTGGGCAGACCAACCGGATGGAGAATAGCTTCATCGCCGCCCTTCCCGGCGCCTTTGGCGATACTATCGATTACCGGGATCGTGATAGCGAAGGCATGGCCTATGATCCCGCCTCTGGACGTATCTGGATCAGTTACGAAGCGCGACACGCGGTTCGCCGTATTTCCCCTTCCCTTGGGAGAGTGGATGGCATCAACAAACTTACCTTCACCAGTGGATGGAAGGCAAATGGCGGCATCGAAGCAATCGCCCGGTTGCGCGATGGCAGGTTCGTGCTGTTTTCCGAATCACACAAGCGCACAGATGGCAGCAACAGTGCTTATCTCTTTTCTGGTGATCCCGTTGAGCCCGGTTCGCGAGCGACAGGCTTCGGTTATGGAGCGCCGGTGGGCTATCGCCCGACCGATGCAACGCTGCTGCCCGATGGTCGCTTGCTGATCCTCAATCGCCGGATCAGTTTTCCCAACGGCTTTACCGCGAAACTGGCAATTCTCGACCCAGCTGTAATAGAGTCAGGCAAGACGATAGCACCAAAAGTCATCGCAACACTCGCGCCGCCACTTCTGGTCGATAATATGGAGGGTGTGGCAATCACCGAGGAGGAAGGCCGCATCATCGTCTGGATGATTTCCGACGACAATTTCACCGCGCTGCAACGCACGGTCCTGATGAAATTCGCGCTCAATTTGGGCATTAAAAAACCGGAGGCGGAAACCGCCCCCGGCTTTGAAACTCTATCGAATTAGGCGCGATTAAGCGGCTACAGCCTGCTTCTTCGAAACGGCCTTCTTCACCTTGCGCGCATTGGTGCTCAGTTTCTCGTCCGAGGTCTTGAGCAGCCAGTTGTCGAGGCCGCCAACATGTTCAACCGAACGCAGGCCCGAAGCGGAAACGCGGAACTTGAATGCCTGTTCCAGAGCGTCTGAAAGCAGCGTTACATTCTGCAGGTTGGGCAGGAAGGTGCGCTTGGTCTTGTTGTTAGCGTGGCTCACATTGTTGCCTACCATGCGACCCTTACCGGTCAGTTCGCAAATGCGCGACATCTTCAAAATCCCTATAAATAT
>JAGNSY010000108.1 GCA_017987825.1 Sphingorhabdus sp.
CGCATGCGCGCCCGCGTCGCTGCCGAACTGACGACGACTTTCAAGAGCCATTATAGCCACGAAGTCAGCCTGGAGCAGGCGGTCGATGTTGCAACGATGCAGGCCTATAATGCCAAGCGCACGGGTGAGAAATATCTGATCCGGCCCTAGGCTGGTTCACTTTCCAAACTGGCCGCTGACCCGCTCGATAAAGTCCGGACCCACGCCCACGCTGTTGAACACTTCGTGGGCGAGGCCTGCATTGAGCGGCAGGTCGGCCTGATCCTGATAAAGCCGCTTATAAGCAAAGACACTGTGGCGGCTTTGCGCGGCGATGGCGCTGGCCAGTTCCAGCGCTTTTGCATCGAGTTCGGCATCGGCCACAACATGGTTGGCAAGGCCGATACGTGCGGCCTCTGCGCCCGAGACAGGCAGGCCGGTGAAGCTCATCTCGCGCGCCTTCCACTGGCCGACACGGCGGGGAAGGCGCTGGCTCATCCCCCAGATCGGAACCAGCGCAAATTTGCCGTGCGTGTCGGCGAAGACAGCATTTTCGGCGGCGAGAATGATGTCACCCGCCAAAGCCAGTTCAAGTCCGCCGGTGTAGCAGCCACCCTGCACGGCGACGATCACCGGCTGCGGCAGTGTCGCCAGCGCGGTGACGATCGATGCCTGGAAATGCTGGCGCGGCAATTCCACGCCGCGTTCCTTTAAGTCATTCCCGGCACAGAATGTCGGGCCGTTGGCGCGCAGGATAACCGCGCCGATGGCCTCGCCCGCATCGCGGATTGCCGTCACATGCGCCTCAAGCTCCTGCCACAGCGCGATGTTGAGCGCGTTGCGCTTGTCGGGCCGGTTGAGTGACAGGATGGCAATGCCATCGCGGTCTTCGCGAGAAACCAATTCGGTCATAGACTTCCTTCCGCCGTTACGACGGTCTGGCCCGCCGGATTGAGTGCCGCCAAGGTCAAAGCATCGCCCTCACGGCGTCCAACCAGATGGAGCGGTTCGCCCGCAAAGGCGGGGCTTTGAGCGCGGAAGGCGAATTGCTTCACAGCGTTCGGCCCAAATTCGCGTGCCGCCAAATCAAGGAGCAGTGATGATGTCAGCGGCCCATGCACGACGAGGCCGCGATAGCCTTCTTCGTTGATCGCATAAGGCGCATCATAATGGATGCGGTGGGTGTTGAAGGTGATGGCGGAAAAACGGAACAGCAGCGCCTCGTTGGGGACCAACGTGCGGTGGAAATCCCATTCGCTGAAATCGATGGTGACCGGTTCGGGCGCGGGTGTCGGCTTGGCGGTATTGGCTTCGCGATAGACGAGAGTTTGCCGTTCTTTAATAACCAAGACACCATCGGCCTTTGTCTCATGCGTTACATCGACAAAGACGAGGCTGCCAGTGCTGCCGGACTTTTCTGCAACCGAGGCGATAGTCGAAACACGCTCGATTTCGGCATTGACCTGTATCGGCGCGAGAAAATCCACCTTGCTTGACGCCCACATGCGGCGGGGATGCGGGACGGGCGGAAAAAAGCTGTCGGGGCTTTCGCTCCGTTGCGGATGACCGTCGACGCCGAGTTGTACGGTTGCAGCTTCGGGCGTGCACAATACCCAATGGATCGCCTGTGGCGCGACATCGCCGCTCTCTGCGCTATCGATCGTCGCGCAAAAGCGTTGCAGCAGGGCAGGGGTCAGCCGGTCCCGCTGCACCATTTGGCGACCGATCCAGGCATCCCATGCGCCCATCAATAGCTCCTCGGCAGGCCGAGGACATGTTCGGCCACATAGGACAGGATCATGTTCGTGCTGATCGGCGCGACCTGATAGAGACGCGTCTCGCGGAACTTGCGTTCGACATCATATTCGGCGGCAAAGCCAAAGCCGCCATGCGTCTGCACACAGGCCTCGCCCGCGGCCCAGCTGGCTTCCGCAGCGAGCATCTTGGCCATATTGGCTTCCTCGCCGCAATTCTCGCTCGCCTCATATTTGCGGATGCCTTCCTGAACGAGAAGGTCGGCGGCGCGCATCTGCGCATAGGCGCGCGCGATGGGGAACTGCACGCCCTGATTTTGCCCGATTGGCCGCCCGAACAGCACCCTTTCCTTGGCGTAGGCGGTCGCCTTCTCGATGAACCATTTGGCATCGCCGATGCACTCTGCCGCGATCAGCAGCCGCTCGGCATTCATGCCGGAAAGGATGTAGCGGAAGCCCTTGCCCTCTTCGCCGATCAGGTTTGCGGCGGGCACTTCCATATTGTCGAAGAAGACCGCCGTGGTCGCATGGTTCATCATCGTGTCTATGGGGTTGATGGTGAGCGAACCCGCGGCCAGCGCTTCCTTCATGTCGACCAGAAAAACCGACAGCCCCTCGGTACGGCTCGCGGCTTCCTCCTTGGGTGTGGTGCGGGCAAGCAGCAGCATCAGGTCCGAATGTTCGGCGCGGCTCGTCCAGATTTTCTGGCCGTTGACGATGTATTTGTCGCCTTCCTTTTTGGCGACGGTCTTGAGGCTCAGCGTATCGGTACCGCTGGTCGGCTCCGTCACGCCAAAGGCTTGCAAACGCAGTTCGCCGGTGGCGATTTTGGGCAGATAACGCTTCTTCTGCTCCTCGCTGCCATGACGCAGCACCGTGCCCATGATGTACATCTGGGCGTGCACAGCACCGCCATTGCAGCCCTGTCTCTGGATTTCCTCAAGGATCGCTGCCGCTGCGGAAAGCGGCAGGCCCGCACCGCCATATTCTTCGGGGATCAGCGCGGCGAGATAGCCCGCCTCACCCAAGGCTGCGACAAACTCGGACGGGTATTCACGCACCTTATCTTTGGCACGCCAATATTCGCCGGGATATCCAGCGCATAGTTTGGCGACCTCTTCGCGTATGGCGGTATAATCCTGCATTACGCCCTCTCAAACACAGCGGCTATGCCCTGACCACCGCCGATGCACATGGTTTCAAGGCCGTAGCGCACATCGCGCCGCTGCATCTCGCGGGTCAGATTGGCAAGAATACGCCCGCCGGTTGCGCCAATGGGATGGCCGAGCGAGATGCCCGAACCATTGACGTTGAGGATGTCATGGCGACTGTCGTCATCCGACCAGCCCCAACCCTTGAGACAGGCGAGCACCTGCGGCGCAAAAGCTTCGTTGAGTTCGATCAGCCCGATGTCGCTCCACGACAGGCCATTGCGCGCAAACAGGCGTTCGGTCGCGGGTACGGGCCCATAGCCCATGCGGCTGGGATCACAGCCAGCGGCTGCCCAGCTGTGGAAATAGGCAATAGGTTCGAGGCCGAGCTCCTCCAATTTGTCTTCGGCAACAACAAGACAGGCTGCGGCAGCATCATTTTGCTGGCTGGCATTGCCCGCCGTCACCACGCCGCCTTCGAGTGCGCGCAGGGCTCCCAGCGTTTCCGGGCTGGCATCGGCGCGATAGCCTTCGTCATGGTCAAATACGACCGGATCGCCCTTTTTCTGCGGTATCGAAACCGGCACCAGTTCGTCGGTAAACAAGCCATTGGCCCAGGCTGCGGTTGCCCGCTGGTGGCTGCGTGCGGCATAGGCATCGCATGCGTCGCGGCTGATGTTCCAGTCCTTGGCCAGATTCTCGGCGGTTTCGATCATGCCTGAAATCACACCATAGCGCTCGACTGGCTGGGACATCACGCGGCCGCGGGTCAGCCGGTCATGCAGTGTCAGGTTGCCGGCGCGAATGCCTTTGCGAATGTCGGTGGTGTAATGCTCGACATTCGACATGCTTTCACAGCCACCCGCAACAACCACATCCGAAACCCCGGTCTGCACCATCATCGCCGCGTTGACGATCGCTTGCAGGCCGGAACCGCAGCGACGGTCAAGCTGGTAACCCGGAACCTCTTCGGGAAGGCCTGCCAGCAGCCACGACCAGTGCGAAATGCACGGCGCCTCGCCATTGCCATAGCCTTGGGCGAAGATGACATCGTCGACGCGCGTCGGTTCGATTTTAGTGCGCTCCATCAGGGCTTTGAGGATCACAGCTCCCAACTGGCCTGCAGTCATCGAAGACAGCGAGCCCCCGAATTTACCCACGGCGGTGCGTATTGGGGCGACTATGGCGGCGCGACGAAGAGTCATGTTGGCTTCCTTTGCTAATTGCGGTCCTGCAGCTTGCCCCGCGCGATCACCTGCGCCTGGATTTCGGCTGCGCCTTCGAAAATGTTGAGGATGCGGGCATCGCACAGCACCCGGCTGATTTCATATTCCATCGCATAGCCATTGCCGCCGTGGATTTGCAGACCGGCATCGGCATTGGCCCAGGCAACGCGGGCGGCGTGCAGCTTGGCCATGCCTGCCTCGATGTCGCAGCGCTTGCCGCTATCCTTGGCGCGGGCGGCGAAATAGGTCAGCTCGCGTGCCATCACCATGTCGGTGACCATCATCGCCAGCTTATCGGCGACGCGCGGAAAGTGGATGATTGGCTGGCCGAACTGTTTGCGATCGAGCGCATATTGGAAGGCTAGATCGATGGCGCGGCGGGCAACGCCGACCGCACGGGCAGCAGTCTGGATGCGCGCGCCTTCGAAAGTGCGCATCAATTGCTTGAACCCTTGGCCTTCCTCGCCGCCGAGCAGCGCGTCAGCGGGGGCCTTCATGCCATCAAACTGCAACGCATATTCGCGCATCCCGCGATAACCCAGCACCTCGATCTCGCTGCCGCTCATGCCCTCGGCGGGGAAGGGGTTGGCTTCGGTCCCGCGCGGTTTGGGGACCAGCAGCATCGACAGCCCTGCATACCCTTTCACATCGGGCAGGGTACGCGCCATCAGGGTCATCAGGTCGGTGCGCGCGGCGTGGGTGATCCAGTTTTTCGCGCCGCTAATTTCCCATCCCGCATCGGTCCGCACCGCGCGGGTTTGCAGGCTGGCCATGTCGGAGCCCGTATCGGGTTCGGTAAAAACCGCAGTCGGCAACACTTCGCCCGACGCGATGCGCGGCAGCCAATGCTGCTTTTGCACTTCGGTACCGCCCATCATGATGAGCTCGCCCGCAATTTCGCTGCGCGTGCCGAGCGAACCCGTGCCGATCCAACCGCGCGACAACTCTTCAGTGACGACGCACATCACCAGCTTGCCAAGGCCCAGTCCGCCAAATTCCTCGGCTATGCAGACGCCGAAGGTGCCGAGCGCGGCCATTTCGGCGATGATTTCATCGGGGATGAGCGCATTGGCGAGATGCCAGCCATGCGCCTGCGGCAGGATGCGGTCGTCGGTGAAGCGACGATACTGGTCGCGAATGGTATCGAGCAGTTCGTCGTCGAACCGGTCCGAGATGGTCGCACCCTCGGCGAGCAGTTCGACCAGCTGCGCCCGATTGGTCGCGCTGTTGCCCTGTGCCGCCGCCATCAGGGCAGGGACATGGCTTTCGAGCCCGAAATCTGCCGGACGGACAAATTCATTCTGCCCCATGGGAAGGCCACCAGCCAATTGGGCGAGCGTTTCACCGGTGCCGATGGCGACGACCAGCGCTTCGGCTTCCCCGCTTTGCTTCTCGCCCCATGCAAGCAATGCCCGCAGTGCTTCAACGCTGGTTTCAATCCAAGCATAGCCATGCGCTGCATGTTGTTCGGCATCCAGCGAGGCAGCGGCGACGCGCTCCTGCACCGCAACCCTAGTCGCTGCCGCATAGCTTTCGGCGATGGCGAGTGCTTCGCTCATCCCTTTGCCACCGTTCCGGCGTCGATCAAGGCTGCAATGGCGCCGGAGGACAGGCCGAGTCGCTCCGCCAGTATCTCTTCGCTATTGGCGCCGTTGCGGGGTGCGGGTTGCGGGGCTTGGCGATCAAGCTGCGGCACGGTCGCAAAGCTGCCCGCTGCCGGATAGTCGAAGCCCGATGGATTGGCGACCGCTCCAAAGACTGGATTGTTCGCAACCAGCGCCGGGTCATTCGCCGCGTCGAGCATGGTGCGATAGGCCGAATGAACGATCCCGCCCGCGTCGAAAGCGGCAGCAAGGTCGGCATGGCTCCGCGCGGCGATGGCGGCGCCGAAAAGCGGATAGAGCGCGTCACGATGGTTGAACCGCAGCCCGTCGTCCTTGGCGAAACTTACCCCGCGCTCGGCCTCCAATGCTGCGACCGCATTTTCGAGCTTCAAGGCCGTGATAAGATTTGCCCATTGGCGCCGCGTGACGACCACGATCATCGTGCGTACGCCATCTGCGGTCACAAAATCGCGTCCAAACAGGCCGTAAACCGCATTGCCCAGCCGTGGCCGGTTGGCACCAGTATGCAGCATCTCGGCAATGCCGCCCAAATTGGCAACGGTGCCGATCGCGACGTCCGAAAGCGGGATACGCACTTCCAGTCCTTCGCCGGTCGTCGCACGCTTCTGGACGGCGGCAAGCATCGCGAAGGCCGCATATGCCCCGGTGAGCAGATCCCATGCAGGCAGGACGTGGTTGACCGGCTCCGGCCCAGCCCCTGTCATCATCGGATAGCCGACCGAATTGTTGACGGTGTAGTCGAGCGCGGGCGAACCATCGGCCCAGCCCATCACGCGCACGGTAATCAGGTCAGCGCGACCTTCCGCCAATTTGGCATGCGAAAGGAAGCCTTTGGCAGGGAAGTTGGTCACGAACTGGCCGGTCTTGCACACCAGTTCCTGCAGCAACTCGCGCCCCTGCGGCGAAGCAAGGTCCAATGCGACTGACTTCTTCGCACGGTTGAGATTTTCCCAATAGAGCGAGTCATTGGCTTCGGTCACCGGCCAGCGCCGGAAATCGGGACCACCACCGATCTGGTCGACCCGAATGACCTCCGCCCCCATCTGCGCCAGATATAATCCGGCGGTGGGGGAGGCGACGAAGCTGGATGCTTCGATTACCGAGAGGCCATTGAGAAGGTTGTACATTCCGGGTGACT
>JAGNSY010000109.1 GCA_017987825.1 Sphingorhabdus sp.
GTGTTGAGGATGACTCCTGTGGTTTCGCACTTGCGCAGCTGAAACCGCACCTTGCGCGCGCGGAAATCGAGGCTGACGCGGCGGAATGTTTCCATCAGATCGGTGCCCAGCAGCAACGATGGCTGTTGCGAAAGGCCGAATACCTCAAACGGCGGCACATCGGCAAAGGCGATCGGCACATTCCTGAAAACCACCGATCCCAGCCGGATTTCCTTCACCCAGGCGAGTTCCAGATCGACCGTCACCCCGGTGACGCCGGTGATGGCGATCTTTTCGGTCTTCACCCCGCGCTTGGCCAATATCTTGTCACGCAACGCCGAATTGCCGATGGTGATTTCAGACCCAGTATCGACCACCGCGTCAACCGCCAGCCCGTTCGCCTTGGCTTGTGTGAGGATAAGCTGGCCGCGCCGCAGCCGCGCCGTCACGACAATCTCTCCATCCATGCGCAGGGCAGGCTTGCTGGCATCCTCGATCGCGATCACGCGCTTTTCAAAATCGAGCATCAGCCGCTCTTCGGCCAGTGCATCGATCCCCAGCATCCCGTCTCCACCCAGATCGGCTTCGGCCAGCACCGGCAGTTCCAGATTGGTAACGCTGGTCGGGCCAAGGCCCAGCTCATCTACCAACACGCGCGGCACGATGCTGCTCGCAGTGATGCCGTTCACCGTTACCGGCGTGCCTGCGGGCAATTGCAGCGAACTGGCGATCCGGGTGCCGATCACCGAACTGTCAGCACCGCTATCGACGACGAAGCGGTACGGCCCGCTGCCATTGACTTGCACCGCGATCGTCATCCGGCTGCGCACCTTGCGCGCATCGATATCGTCGCCGCCAATCGCCAGCGTATCGTCTATCTGCGCCTTTGGAAGTGCGGGCATCGGCGCGGGTTCGACGCGTACCGGCTTGGGCAGATCGACCTTGTCTTGCGCCGGCAAGGCCGATGGCAGGAGCAGCGCGCTCAAGCAAAAAGCGATGTAGGATTTCATGCGGGCGTCCGCAGGATCTTGTCCATCGGCCTGCCCTTGGCCAGTTCGTCGATCAGCTTATCGAGATAGCGGATATCGCGCATCAACGGCTCCTGCACTTCCTGCAGCTTCACGCCGCACACGCTCCCGGTGATTTGCAGACGGGCCGGGTTCATCGCCGGGGCTTGCGCGAAAAACCCTTCAAAATCGGTCAAGTCCGCGATTTTTTCGACCAGCGCCTCCGCCGTATAGCCGGTAATCCAACATATGATGGCATCGACCTCCGCCTTGGAGCGCCCCTTCCTCTCGGCCTTGGCGACATAAGCCGGATACACGCTGGCGAAGCTGGTGCGATAAATGCGGTGGCCTGACATAGGTCATATGTTCCTGAGTTTTGCGATCCGCGACAGACTAATCCGCTATCTGCGCGAAACAACGAAAAAGGTGCCGCCGATATTGCCCCGATCCTGCCACTGTGGCACAGCTTGGCCATGCAGGCGTTCCGGGTCGCACGTCCTGTGGAGATACTGCTGTTATGCCATTTTCCCGTCGGGCAGGCGCTGTGCTTGCCATCGCCTTTGGGCTTTTGCTGCCTGCTACACTTTCCGCCGCTCCGCCTGCGCCAGCCGCAGCACCGCCGCCACTCGTCTGCGCCAGCACCGCGCCGTTACCCGCCGATATGGCCGCATTCGCCAAAGCCAAGCCGGGTATTGAACGCGAGACGATCAACACTGCAATCAAAGGCCCTCTGCTCGGCGGAACGCTGGGCTGTGTCGAAACACTCGACGCCAGCGGCAGCAAGATTGCCGTGATGCGCTCCGAGGAATTCATGCTGCAAGGGGTGAAGGGCCGCATCGTCTATAATGAAAACAGCATCAGCATCGCGCTCGACCCCGCCCGCCTGCCGCGCCGCGCGCTGTCGAGCATCGGTGCTGCGGATTATCATTGCAGCTGGCCGCCCATCGGCACCAACTCAGCACGTTGCGAGGTCGGGATCGATCCGGGTGCAGACATGCGGATGGTCGCATTGGCCGCCAATGAGGGTCAGGTTGCGGCGCTGGAGGTTTACCCCGCGCTCTTCCGCACCGGCACCGACGCGATGGATGCCGACAAGCCCGTCCGGCTGTACAATGCCTCTGGCGCGTCGATGGAGATGCGCTGGGACAAGGGCCAGATGGTCTATATCCAGTTCCTCAAATCGCTGATGTTCGAAGGCGCGCCTTTTGTAGCCATCATCAACGGGTTGAAACCGGGAGAATTTCTGTCGGTCGAGGCCTTTGAGCGCGGCAAGGACAAGCCCAGCATCCGACGCGCAGAGGCGAGCGTGGTAATCGGGCATTTGAATACTGCGCTGGCGCTGGCGGAAGCTTTGCGGAAGAAATGAAGACTGATTAGGCCTTCAACACCAGGGCTGCCGTCCGCTTTCATACCAGCGCGCCAGCCCTTCATCGACCAGCGTCACGCCCAGACTTTCACCACCCCGCGTGAGGATGCGCAGTTTGCGGCCATAGCTGTCCTCATCCCGGTCAATCTGTTGCAGCGTGAAGGGGCCGGAATTGACGAGCGCGTGCAGACGCTGTGTCGCCTTGGCCCCCAGCGCCGCCTCCTCTCCGCAACGCGACTCGTGGGTTTCGGGGGTGTCGATATCGGCGATACGGATCTTGGTGCCGTGATAATAAATAGTGTCGCCATCGACCACGCAATTGGTGCCGCCGCCTTCATGGCAGAAACCGAAGCTGGCTATTTCCCTGTCTCCCGTTCGGATTGCGTTTGATTTGATCAGAGGCGCAACCTTCTCCGGCGGAGCGAGCAGCTGGACAGCCTGCGTAGCCGACTTTGCTTGGGCTGTCTGATAGTCGCGATAGTGCCAAACGCCAATCTGCGCCGCGACGACTGCGCCGACAAAGGCGAGAATCGCCTGATGCCAGAGCGGCACGCTTCGCCGCCCCGGAAAGCGGGTAATATTATTCATGATCCACCACCCTTGTCGCCCGAAGGAGACAAAATCGCCGGCTGGATATCCGGCAATCTGCAAAAGCTATGCCTGCTTTAAAGGCGCGTCAACATCAGGGCAAAGCGATGCCGCTCCACAACGGATTTCCTTTGGATTAATCGGCCCTATTATGGAGCAAATGACGCTCGCCGAAATTGCCTCCGCTGCCAACATCTCGACTGCCTTTATCGGCATCAACTTCGCCGCATTTGCGGCGTTCGGTATCGACAAAATGAAGGCGGAGGCCGGAAGCTGGCGGATCGCAGAATCGACGCTGCTGATGCTGGCGCTGGCCGGCGGAACTGCAGGAGCCTATGCCGGGCGCAAGCTGTTTCGGCACAAGACACGCAAACAGCCCTTCAGCAAGACACTGCACAGCATCGCTATGCTGCAAGCGGTCGCGCTGGCATTGGGCGGGGGCTGGTTCTTCGCGGGCTAGGCGGCTGAAGGCCAGCTAAAGTCGACGCTGGTTTCCCCGGCATCGTTGCCATCGGGATCAAACCGGCGCTCGATTATCGTGCGTCGTCCGTCGCGGTCGATCAGCACAACGGTGCTACAGCGTGTGCCGTAAACTGGCGCCCTAATGAAGATCGGTACTCCGCCATCGTCGAGCAGCTTTTCGTCGCGCAACAGTGCGAACAACTCTTCCACCTGTCCGTCGCGTTCGACCCACTGCGCCAGCGCCGCCTCCGCCGTGCTGCGCCGGGGCCACGGCTCGCCCGGATGGCCGTTGGAAAGTCCGTGAATACCGGGCCCAAGCATTTGACGCTGTGGTTCGGGAAGGTTCGACAGCAGCACCGTAGTTTCAGGCCCGCAAAGCAACAGGTTGAACGGGTTGAAACCTGACAGACTGGCCAGATCAGGTGCCTGCCCCGATACAAGCCAATGGCCCACCAGCGCCCCGCGCGAAGCCTTCGCCGGATCAGGCCCATCTGGATTGCGGATATTGGTGACGACCGCGAGCCGCCCCGCCTCGCTAACCCCGAGCCAGCCGCCGCCCGCCTGCCGGTCGCGCCCCGCAATGACATGCGGCGCATCCGCCCAACGGCCAAGCGGATCGGCTGCGCGCGCGTGGAATTCGTCACGGTTTCCGGCAAGCACCAGTTTCCAACGCGGATGGCAATCCAAAGCGACGGCTACGACACACATGGCCTGCCTATCGCCCAAGGCAGCGCAAAAAGCGAGGGGCGGTATAAAACCATCCACTTTCAGAAGCGGTCGTTCGCTACCCTATGCTGTCCACAATCAGATCGGACTTGCCGTAGGGCCGTATAAACGCGGCGGCTTCCTTCCAGTCTGCACGCAGCCATTGCTCCTGTCCGGCTTCATCCAACAAAGCTGGCATGCTGGCCGGACTCTTCCCGCCCTCGACTGGCAGCAGCGCATGGCTTGGTTGGGTGGTCAGCATTGCGAATACCGGCATATCGGTCAAGTCGCGCCAGATTCCTGCGGCGGCGAAGACAGGACGGGCGTCTATTCGGCATTGCAATTGTCCGCTCTTTGATCCGCGTGAAACCACGAACGATGTCAACGGAATCAGGCACCGCAACCCCGCATGGCGCAAATTTCCGATCCAGAACGGGCTCCCCAGATTGCGTACATAACTCACCCAGCGCATTCCGCCCGGCGGGGTCATCTCGGCCGACTGGCCAGGAGCCGGAAAGCCCCAGTGCATTGGCCGGATCACCTTGCGCCCGTTGCCGCCGGCACGGACGATGACGGGGACAAATTGTGCGGGCTGGATGACACCGCCTGCCCAGCGATCAAGTCCGGCGACTGCACCAAAATGCCCCCCAATCGCCTCTGAGGGCAGATCGAGAAAACAACGAAAGGTCATGTTCCCATTAAGCGCGGAATTGGCCCCCGACAAATGCTTCAATTTATTGTGCTGCGAATCTCCGACCGTCTGTCAGCGCCATTGCGGCGTTCGGTGCCAGAGCGTCTGTCTTTTCCAGATCGCCTTTCGGGTCCGCTATACCCCGGATCATCCGATCGCCGTCGTTCGTTGCCGGACCGCCGCTCTGTGCGTTGCCTACGGTCGCTCTGCCGTTTGTCGTCACCACCACCCATAGTCGCTCCTCTACGGTGAAACCGCTTCTATTCGAATATTGCGACCTGTTTCTTCCCTGCACTAATCTACTAAAACCAAAGATATAGTAAAGGCAGTTTAGCAAATTGATTGAAGTCAAGGACATCGCATCCAATCGGGCGCAGCGATTTCGCGTTCAAATAGGGAGTGTTTATGTCCGATCTTTCAATTCTGCCCGTCGCCATTTTTGCAGGCATGATGGGATCATTCATGCTTGTAATGCTGTTCGTGGTGGTGACCGACCGGGATCCAAACAAGGGCTGAGCCCTTCCGGGTTTTAATAGGCTAGCCGAACGGCAATTTCGTCACCGGCGGTCAAACCCTCGGCTTTGCGCACTGCAGCCTTCACCGGCAGAAGATAGCCTCCGCTCTCCTTGGATGGAAACATCGAGGTTTGCCAGCTGGTCTCGCCGATTGTCGCGGTAACGCGGATCGAGCCCCAGCCACGTCGCTGCCCGCCCTCCAGTCGCCGCATCAAAGCGGTGGCGCGGATGGCCTCGGCTGCTTCACCGTCGATGGTCAGGAAATGCCAGCTAGCCGGGGCTTCGGGGCTGGTCCAGATCCACAACGCAGCCGTAGTTTCGACGCTTTCGCTCATTGTGGCTTGCGCCGTACGGGCACCGGGATGTTGCAAATATCTGCGCCACCTGCAGGCATAATAAAAAACGGATCGCGCCTGTTGGCTCGGGCATCGGCATAAGCAGCGAAACTGGCGCTGTCGGTCGAGAGATATTCGAAAGCAGGCAGGTCGGCACTTTCATTACCGAGACGCACCGAGGTTATCGGCACGCGCTCCTCTTCCTTTTCATAAAAGCCCAACGGACCAGTGCCACGCGGCAGCGAGGAGAGATGCTCGATCCCCTCAATCACGCGCCCGACCAGCGCGATATTGCGGTCCAGATGGCGAGGGGCGTGACCGATGACGGTGTAGAGTTCTGCCCCAGTGCCGCTATCGGGGGATAGATTGCGGCCTACGCCGACCATGCCATAGCAATGCGTGGGCCAATTCCGTTCGCTGTCTGGGGTGCCCACCCCGGCGACGGGGAATCCTTGATGAAAGCTCGTCCAGCGCGACACGTCATTAGGCGGGACAAAAAGTCCGTCTAGCGCACGCGGGCGTGGAAGTGATTTCGGATAAACATAGTCTGTCTCGGACACATTCGCCAACCCGTCCGGCAGAGCCTTTTTCTCAGTCGGATCGCCCCATTGCGCGACATAATTGTCCTGCACACGAACCACTGCGGTGCCATCCCACCATTTCGCCGCTGCCAGCTTGCGGATATTGCCGACCCAGCCCTGACTGAACGGCGCTGGCATCAGCTGAATTATCACGCGGCGGGATTTGCCGTTGGCATCGGGCGCTAGGTCCATCACCAGCAGGTCCGATGGCGCGATCGCCGCCCATTCCTCCGCCTTCGCCTTGGCAATGATTTCGGGCGGCGACGGATATTCCTTCCTCTCCTTTTCCGCTGCGGTGGTTTGCGCGGCGAGGGGGAATGCGGCGAAAATCGCGGCGCTGGCTGCAAGGGTGAGATATCTTTTCATATAGGTGGTTATTGCAAATCAGCGTGGCTTGCGAAAGCGCTATCAAGCCGCTAGGGGCGTGCATCCTTTCAAGGATGCGGAGACGTGGCCGAGTGGTCGAAGGCGCTCGCCTGGAAAGTGAGTATGGGTCAAAAGCCCATCGAGGGTTCGAATCCCTCCGTCTCCGCCACA
>JAGNSY010000110.1 GCA_017987825.1 Sphingorhabdus sp.
CCTGCCGCAAGCGTCACACCGCTATTGTCGGAAAAATTCCTGTAGCTTCCGGCGGCATGCGCATCGGAAAGCGTTGCCCGCACTGGCTTGTCCGAGAAGTTGAACGCTGCAAACACTGTATTGCCCGAGCCCCTGCGGATGAAGCTGAACAACTGGGTTGGCGCGCTGTTCTCCACCTTCTCCATCTTCGCACCCCATTTGCCGTTCCATGTCGCGCGATTGGCATGCCGGAACGCCGCCAGCCGTTTGAACAGGTCGCCCAACTTGCAGTCGGGATCGCGGTTCCATTTGATTGGGTCCCGTTCAAAAAATTCGAGCCGTTTGGCGTTGCACGCTTCCTGCCCGTTGTGAATCAACGGAATACCGTCGCCCGCGAAACTGAGTGCGATCACGGCTTCAAGCGCATTGCCAAAAGCCTCATATTGGGTCGCTTCCCAGGCATTTTTATCATGGTTTTCGGAAAAGCTCATGCGCATCGCTTCGCGCGGCCAGCTGCTTTCATGCGCGCTATAGTAGCCGTAGAGCGCGGTCGCATTGGCCTTTCCCTGCGCAATATTGTGCAGGCTGTCGTAAAGTTCCCAGGAATAGCTGGCATCGAAGGCGCGCCTATGCAGGTCGCGGGTTTGCCATTCGGCAAGCATGAAAACCGGTTTCACCGCCTCCAGTTCAGCCCGGGCATTTTCCCAGAAATCGATCGGCACATAGCCCGCCACATCGGCGCGGTAGCCATCGATCCCGGCGGTATTCACCCAATAGACCAATGCCCCGGTCATATATTGGCGCAAAGCCGGTTTCGAATAATCAAAATCGATAATGTCGGCCCAGTCCCACCAGGGCGTTGGATGGAAATCGCCTTTCCAGTCGCACACATACCAGTCTGGATGGTCGGCCACGAGCGGGTTGTCCCATGCGCTGTGGTTTGCAACCCAATCGAGGATGACTTTCATCCCCTGCGCATGCGCCGCATCGACAAAAGCCTTGAGGTCGGCGAGCGTGCCCAATTCGGGATTGACCGCCTTATAGTCCTTCACCGCATAAGGCGAACCCAGGCTGCCCTTGCGGTTCTTCTCGCCAATCGGATGGATGGGCATCAGCCATATGATATCCACCCCCAGCGCCTTTAGCCGGGGCAATTGCTTCTGCGCCGCAGCGAAGGTGCCTTCCGGGGTGAACTGGCGGGTGTTGATCTGGTATATGACTGCATTTTTCGACCAGTCGGGATTGCGGACCTGCGCCAGACTTTGTGGCTGGTAACGCGCCGGTATCGCACGTTCGGCCTTGGCTTTGCTCCCGGCACTGGCCGGACTGGCCAACAGCGCGGCCATCGCCAGCGCAGTCATGATCGCTTTTTTCATTTACAGCCCTCTCCTGCTCGTGCCAGCAGAGTGTCGGTTCGGGCGCGCACTGGCAAGCACCCCGCATAGCTATTCATAAAGGGCGGCATGACTGATAATTCCGATCTCGCAGCACGTATCCGCACCATTCCCGACTATCCCAAACCGGGCATAATGTTCCGCGATGTCTCAACGCTGCTGCTCGACGGGCCGGGATTCCGGCAGACGATCGACCGGATAGCCGCGCTTGTCGCGCCAGATACGCAATTGATTGCAGGAATTGAGGCGCGGGGTTTCATTGTTGCGGCGGGGTTGAGCTATGCGCTTGGGCTGGGCAAGCTGATGCTGCGCAAACCCGGCAAGCTTCCCGGCGAGAAGATCGGTGTCGACTACCAACTCGAATATGGCACCGACCGGATCGAGCTGCACACCGGGCAGGTGGTTCCCGGACAGAAAGTAGTGCTGGTCGACGACCTGATCGCCACCGGCGGTACCGCGCTGGCAGGGATCGAATTGATCCGGCAGGCGGGCGGCGTTATCGAACAGGCGCTGTTCATCGTCGACCTGCCCGAACTCGGCGGCGCAAAGAAGTTGCGCGCAGTGGGCGTAGAGCCAACCGCGCTGATTGGCTTTGACGGGCATTGAAATCGGTCCTCCTCCTCGCCGCACTTCCCGAAGAGGCTGACGCATTCCTTCCCGGCCAAGGTCGCATCGTCGAAGGCGAGGCTATGCCAGTCCGTTTGGTAGAAACAGGCGAAATCCGGATCACGATCGTCACCTGCGGCCTCGGCAAGGTCAATGCCGCGCTGGCGGTGGGGCGTTATGCCAGCTCCGAAACCGCGCTCGTCGCGATGACGGGAACGTGCGGGCGGATCGGCTCGATACAAGGTGACTGTTTCTGGATCGAAAGGGCCATCCAGCATGACTATGGCGCGCGGCAAACTGCGGGCTTTGTGCACTATCGCGCAGGCGACTGGCCGATGGGCGAGCCGCGCGACCATGCCTTTGTCGCCATGCCTGACCCGGGATTAGGCCTTCCGCATGCCAGCATCGCGAGCGGCGACGTCTTCCTCGAATGCCCCGAAACGGCAGAGGCAATGGCCGAACGGCTGGGCACGCACCTCGTCGACATGGAAGTCGCCGCCGTCGCACAAGCCGCCGAAGCTCTCGGCCTTCCCTGGGCCGCGATCAAGGCGGTGACTGACAGCGCGAATGGCGAGAGTGCTGGCGATTTCAGCACCAACCTGAAGCGCGCGGCACGGAAGGCGGGGGAGGCAATGGAAAAACTGGTATTTGCATTCGCCCCTTTGGCTTGACCCAAATCCCTCCAAACTCTATACGTCTTCGCATCCACCCTATCTTTCGGGATCGAGGCAAAACGCGCATTGCCTCCAACGAATTGAAAGATAAGGTTTTCCGACGCGCTTAGGCTGCTGGTTGCATCCCGAATCCGGGGGCGATGCCATGCGGCCTTTTCGTTGTCGGTTTCTGCGCTCAATGTTTTGATATAGACGAGGCTGAGCAACTCCATGGCTAAAGCAGCGGTTTCCGCATCGCTGGGCGCATCCACCGCCCTGTCGCGCTCCAAGCGCATTCGCAAGATTTTCGGCAACATTCACGAAGTGATCGACATGCCGAACCTGATCGAGGTTCAGCGCGAGAGCTATGAACAGTTCCTGCGCTCTGACCCGTCGGTCGGCTATGTGTCGGGTCTTGAAAAGACGCTGCGCAGCGTTTTCCCGATCCGCGATTTCGCCGGCACTTGCGAGCTCGACTTCGTCAATTACGAACTCGAAGACCCGAAATTTGACGTTGAGGAGTGCCGCCAGCGCGGAATCACTTATTCGGCGCAGATGAAGGTCACGCTGCGCCTGATCGTCTTTGAAGTCGATCCCGATACCGAAGCGCGTTCGGTTCTCGATATCAAGGAGCAGGACGTTTACATGGGCGAAATGCCCCTGATGACGGGCAATGGCACCTTCTTCATCAACGGCACCGAGCGCGTTATCGTGTCGCAGATGCACCGTTCACCGGGCGTGCTGTTCGATCATGACCGTGGCAAGACCCACTCGTCGGGCAAATATCTCTTCGCCGCACGCGTCATTCCCTATCGCGGTTCGTGGCTCGATTTCGAATTTGACGCCAAGGACATCGTCAACGTCCGTATCGACCGCAAACGCAAGCTGCCGGTCACGACTTTGCTCTATTCGCTTGGCCTCAACAGCGAAGAAATCCTCAACCATTTCTATGACCGCGTGACTTTCGCGCGCGCCAAGGGTGGCTGGAAGATTCCTTTCAACGCCGAACAATGGCGCGCGTCGAAGCCGAGCTTTGACATTGTCGATGCCAAGTCGGGCGAGGTTATTTTCCCCGCTGGTCAGAAAATCACGCCGCGTGCCGCCAACAAGGCGGTCAAGGACGGCCTCGTCGAATTGCTGATCCCGACCGAGGAAATCTTCGGCCGCTATTCGGCGCTCGATCTGGTCGACGACAAGACTGGCCGTATCTATGTCGAGGCTGGCGATGAAATCACCGCCGAAAATCTCGAAGCGCTCGACAAGGTCGGCATCGACAGCCTTGAGCTGCTCGACATCGACCATGTCATTACCGGCGCCTGGATGCGCAACACGCTGAAGGCCGACAAGGCCGAGAACCGCGACATGGGCCTCGATGCGATCTACCGCGTCATGCGCCCCGGCGAACCGCCGACCCGCGAAACCGCAGAAGCGTTGTTCGCTGGCCTGTTTTTCGATCCCGATCGTTACGACCTGTCGGCGGTTGGCCGCGTAAAGCTCAACATGCGTCTCGGCCTAGATGCCGAAGATACGCTGACCACGCTGCGCACCGAAGACATCCTCGCGGTGGTCAAGGAACTTGTGAACCTGAAGGACGGCAAGGGCGAGATCGACGACATCGACAATCTCGGCAACCGTCGTGTCCGTTCGGTCGGCGAATTGCTCGAAAACCAGTATCGCGTCGGCCTGCTCCGCATGGAGCGCGCAGTCAAGGAACGCATGAGCTCGGTCGATGTATCGACCGTGATGCCGAACGATCTGATCAACGCCAAGCCTGCTGTCGCAGCCGTGCGCGAATTCTTCGGTTCGTCGCAGCTGTCGCAGTTCATGGACCAGACCAACCCGCTATCGGAAGTCACCCACAAGCGCCGCGTTTCGGCACTTGGACCGGGCGGCCTCACCCGTGAGCGCGCAGGCTTTGAAGTCCGCGACGTTCACCCGACCCACTATGGCCGTATCTGCCCGATTGAAACGCCCGAAGGCCCGAACATCGGTCTGATCAACTCGCTGGCTTCGTTCAGCCGCGTCAACAAATATGGCTTCATCGAAACGCCCTATCGCAAGATTGTCGATGGCAAGGTGACCGAAGAGGTCGTCTATCTGTCGGCAATGGAAGAAGCCAAGCACACGATCGCGCAGGCGAACGCTGAGCTGACCGCCGACGGCAGCTTTGTTGAGGAACTGATCTCGGCGCGCGAAGCTGGCGAATTCCTGATGGCCCCGCGCGGCCAGATCACCCTGATGGACGTCAGCCCCAAGCAGCTGGTTTCGGTTGCGGCATCGCTCATTCCCTTCCTGGAAAATGACGACGCCAACCGCGCGCTTATGGGATCGAACATGCAGCGTCAGGCTGTGCCGCTGCTGCGTGCAGAGGCGCCGTTTGTCGGCACCGGTATGGAAGCCACCGTGGCGCGCGATTCGGGCGCTGCGATTTCGGCCCGCCGCACCGGCATCGTCGATCAGGTGGACGCAACGCGTATCGTCGTCCGTGTTACTGGCGAAGTCGAAGCCGGCCAGTCGGGCGTCGACATCTACACGCTGCAGAAATACCAGCGTTCGAACCAGTCGACCTGCATCAACCAGAAGCCGCTGGTGAAGGTTGGTGACGCGATCGAGGCAGGCGATATCATCGCTGACGGCCCGTCGACCGAACTGGGCGAACTGGCGCTCGGCAAGAATGCGCTCGTCGCCTTCATGCCGTGGAATGGCTATAACTACGAAGACTCCATCCTGATCAGCGAACGCATCGTGAAGGATGACGTCTTTACCTCGATCCATATCGAGGAGTTTGAAGTCATGGCCCGCGACACCAAGCTTGGGCCTGAAGATATCACCCGCGACATCCCGAATGTCGGCGAGGAAGCACTGCGCAACCTCGACGAAGCGGGCATCGTCTATATCGGTGCAGAAGTGCATCCGGGCGACATCCTGGTCGGCAAGATCACCCCCAAGGGTGAATCGCCGATGACCCCGGAAGAAAAGCTGCTGCGCGCGATCTTCGGTGAAAAGGCCAGCGACGTGCGCGACACCTCGCTTCGCCTGCCGCCAGGTGTTTCGGGTACCATCGTCGAAGTGCGCGTCTTCAACCGCCACGGCATCGACAAGGACGAGCGCGCGATGGCGATCGAGCGCGAGGAAATCGAACGTCTTGCGAAGGACCGTGAAGACGAACGCTCGATCCTCAACCGCGCCACCTATAACCGCCTGAAGGACATGCTGATCGGCCAAACCGCCGCTGCCAGCCCCAAGGGCATCAAGAAGGGCGAAAAGATTTCGGAAGCCAATCTTGCCGAAGTCGAACGTCACGAATGGTGGAAAATCGCGGTTACCGACGACAAGGTCCAGTCTGACCTTGAAGCGGTGAAGGCGCAGTATGACGAGACCGCCAAGGCGATCCAGGAGAAGTTCGAGGACCGCAAGGAAAAGCTCGAACGTGGTGACGAACTCGCCCCGGGCGTGCTCAAGATGGTCAAGGTCTTTGTTGCCATCAAGCGCAAGCTGCAGCCGGGTGACAAAATGGCCGGCCGCCACGGTAACAAGGGTATCATCAGCCGTATCCTGCCGCAGGAAGACATGCCCTTCCTCGCTGACGGTACACCGGTCGATTTCGTGCTCAACCCGCTGGGCGTGCCTTCGCGCATGAACGTCGGACAGATCTTCGAAACGCACCTTGGTTGGGCCGCCCGTGGTCTTGGCAAGCAGATCCAGACGGCACTTGAAGATTGGCGCGCTGCCAATCCGAACCCAGAGGCTGGTGCACCACCCGAAGCCATCCGTGACCGTCTGGTCGATATCTATGGTGCCAATTACACCGCAGAGATCAAGGGCCGTTCGGATAGCGACATCATCGAACTGGCCGAAAATCTGACCGCAGGCGTTCCGATGGGCACGCCGGTGTTCGATGGTGCGAAGGAACAGGACGTTGCTGACATGCTGGCACGCGCCGGTTTCGACGTTTCGGGCCAGAGCGACCTCTATGACGGCCGCACCGGTGACAAGTTCGACCGCAAGGTGACTGTGGGCTATATGTATATGCTCAAGCTGCACCACTTGGTTGACGACAAGATCCACGCCCGTTCGATCGGCCCCTACAGCCTCGTCA
>JAGNSY010000015.1 GCA_017987825.1 Sphingorhabdus sp.
GCACGATCTGGCGCAGCTCCGCAGCATCCAGGACTGGTTCCTGCGTTACGAACTCAAATCCGTCCCCGGCGTGGCCGAAGTCGCCAGCATCGGCGGCATGGTCAAACAATATCAGGTCGTGGTCGATCCGCAGAGGCTTGCCTCTTATGGCGTGACCGCAACCGATGTCAGCGACGCCCTCAAGCGCGCCAATCAGGAAACCGGCGGTGCGGTCGTCGAGATGGCCGAAGCCGAATATGTCGTGCGCGCCACCGGCTATCTGAAAACGCTCGACGACTTCCGCGCCGTTCCGGTTCGCAGCGCGGTGGGCGGCATCCCCGTCACCATCGGCGATGTTGCGACCGTCCAGATTGGCCCCGACATGCGGCGCGGGATTGCCGAACTCAACGGCGAAGGCGAAGTCGCGGGCGGCGTCATCGTCATGCGCCAGGGCAAGAATGCCCGCGAGGTTATCGAAGGCGTCCGCAACAAGCTGGCCGAACTGAAAGCAGGTCTGCCCAAGGGCGTCGAGATTGTGACGACCTACGACCGCTCCGGCCTGATCGACCGCGCGGTCGAAAACCTCACCTCCAAGCTGCTCGAAGAATTTGCGATTGTCGCGCTCGTCTGCGGCCTGTTCCTCTGGCACGCGCGCTCGGCGCTGGTGGCGATCCTGACGCTGCCGCTTGGCATCCTGATCGCGTTCATCGTGATGCGGGTGCAGGGACTCAACGCCAACATTCTCTCATTGGGCGGGATCGCCATTGCCATCGGCGCGATGGTCGATGCGGCGGTGGTGATGATCGAGAATGCCCACAAGCATCTCGAACGCTGGACGCATGATAACCCCGACCAAGAGCTGGAGGGTGTGGAACGCTGGCGCGTCGTCACCAATGCCGCAGCCGAAGTCGGCCCGGCGCTATTCCTGAGCCTTCTCATCATCACCTTCTCATTCATTCCGATCTTCTCGCTGCAAGGCCAGGAAGGGCGGCTGTTCGCCCCGCTTGCCTTCACCAAGACCTATGCGATGGCAGCCGCCGCCCTGCTCTCGATTACCTTGGTGCCGGTGCTGATGGGGTGGCTGATCCGGGGAAGGATTCCCGCCGAAGATGCGAACCCGATCAATCGCTTCCTCAGCCGCATCTACCGTCCCGCACTCGATTGGGTGCTGGCCAAGCCGAAGCAGGCTTTGCTGATCGCCGCCCTCGTCTTTGCATCGAGCCTGTGGCCGATCAGCCAGACCGGCGGCGAGTTCATGCCGCAGATGAATGAAGGCGACTTGCTCTATATGCCCTCGGCGCTGCCGGGGATTTCGACGGCGAAAGCGTCGATGCTGCTCCAGCAAACCGACCGGCTCATCAAGTCCGTGCCGGAAGTGGATAGCGTATTCGGCAAGGCTGGCCGCGCTGACACAGCCACCGATCCCGCGCCGCTCGAAATGTTTGAAACGACGATCCAGTTCAAACCCAGGAGCGAATGGCGCGCAGGTATGACGCAAGAAAAGCTGATCGACGAACTCGACCGCACCGTCAAAGTCCCCGGCCTCGCCAATTTCTGGATACCGCCCATCCGCAACCGCATCGATATGCTCGCCACCGGCATAAAGAGCCCGATCGGGGTCAAGGTCTCGGGCGCGAACCTCGACGAAATTGACCGCGTGGCGCGTGAAATCGAAGGCGTGGCAAAGACCGTACCGGGGATCAGCTCTGCCCTGGCCGAACGGTTGACCGGCGGGCGCTATATCGACGTCGAGATCAACCGCGCCGCCGCCGCACGTTACGGCATGAACGTCGCCGATGTGCAGGCCGTAGTGTCCGGCGCGATTGGCGGCGAGGTCGTGGGCCAGACGGTCGAAGGACTGGCGCGCTATCCGATCAATGTGCGCTACCCCCGTGAAATCCGCGACAGCCTGGACGAACTCATCAACCTGCCCGTGTTGACGCCCGCACGGGCGCAAATCACGCTGGGGACGATTGCCGATGTCCGCATCGCCAACGGCCCGCCGATGCTGCGCAGCGAGAACGGTCGCCCGGCCACCTGGGTCTATGTCGATGGCCGAGGCCGCGCCCTCACCGAAATCGTCGGCGATCTGCAACGCGCCGTCGCTGAAAAGGTCAACCTGCCGCCCGGAATCAGCGTGGCCTATACCGGCCAGTTCGAGTTTCTCGAACGCGCGACGCAGCGATTGAAGATCGTCGTGCCTGCCACGCTGCTCATCATCTTCGCGCTGCTCTATGCCACCTTCCGCCGCTGGGACGAAGCCGCACTCATCATGGCGACCCTGCCTTTCGCACTGACCGGCGGTGTCTGGCTGCTCTATTTGCTCGGCTACAACCAGTCGGTCGCAACAGGTGTCGGATTCATCGCATTGGCCGGAGTCTCCGCTGAGTTCGGCGTGGTAATGCTGATCTACCTCAAGCACGCGCTGGCCGAACACCCCCCCGAAGATGTCGAAGCCGCCGTCCGCGAAGGCGCACTGCTACGTGTCCGGCCAAAGGCGATGACGGTCGCGGTGATCCTCGCCGGGCTGTTTCCGATCCTCGTTGGCACCGGCACCGGCTCCGAAGTGATGAGCCGCATCGCCGCGCCCATGATTGGCGGGATGCTCAGCGCACCGTTGCTCTCAATGCTCATCATCCCTGCCGCCTATCTGCTGATGCGGCGGCGAAACCAAATTCAACACCAAGGAGACATGAAATGAAGAAGACTTTGACGATTGCTGCGCTGGTTGCCTTGCCGCTGGGTCTGACAGGCTGTGACAAAAAAGTGGAAGCGCCCAAGGTGGAAGCATCCACCGATGCAATGGGCGACATGGCGATGCCAACTGCGGTCAAGCACGGCAAGGGCATCGGAACGGTGACGGCGATCGACCCAGCCAAGGGGACAATTACGCTCGATCACGGCGAAGTCGCCGAACTGCAATGGCCCGCCATGAAGATGGGCTTTGCCGCCAAGCCGGAAGTGCTGAAGGTCGTAAAAGTCGGCGACAAGGTTCGCTTCGAGATCGACTGGGATGGCAAGGCCGGAACGGTCACGGCGATTGGGTTGGAGCCATAGTCGACCGTCCACCTTGTAGCTTATCCGGACTAACCGCCAAATACTCGCCGTCCCTTTCCGGCTCCACTGGAATGGTCTCGCCGCTGGGCATTCGCGCCATTGGAGTGGCGCGGAGGGGCTCAGCACAGCATTCCAGGGCAGGAAATGCTACAATTTTGGGAGGCGTCGAACGACTGGTGAGGAAATGACTATCGCTGTGTCGGACGATGAGCAGGACTGGAAGCGATCAACTACGATTTTTAATTCGTGAACGTCGCTGACCACGACTTTTGCTAGAAAACAATCTTCGCCGGTGACCTGATGGGCTTCGACAACTTCGGGCGTGTCGTCGATCAACTGCGCCAATTTCCTCGCATGACCAGGCATGGCGTTCATTCGCACGTATGCCGAAGTGCCGAGACCGAAAACGCTTGGATCGATCACGATCGTATATCCTCGGATCGCGCCTGCATCTTCGAGTTTGAGAAGTCTGGCTCTCACACTCGGGCTCGCCATTCCTATCTGCTCTGCCAGCTCTTTGAGGGTCATACGGCCATCCTCGGTCAAAGCCGCAATTATCTCTCGATCAATCTTGTCGAGTTGCCGGGTTACATAACGGCTTCGGTTCATAGTCTGCCCCTAGCTGGATGACGCCAGCGGGGCCTTGTGATTGCGAAGGCAAATGTTCGATTCTGCCTTATTTTTGTGAACTTGGTGCAAGAATCTGTTGATCGCGAACCCACCCAGCAATGCGACGAACACAGTCCGCAGGATCAAGATTGAAGGTCAAAGGCCGCTACCGGTTTCGATTGGAGAGTCGAAAAGCCAATAACGCCTTCCTGAAACCATAGCTGATCTATTTGTCCATTAGCTATCAATAGGTTGATAGTCGAACAGGGCATTTTCTCCTGAAAACGGCATTTCAGGAGAAATGAAGGATGAAACGCAAGTCTCAGCAAAGAACAGTTTCCAGACTTCTCGGAAATAGCCTCTGATGGCCTATTCTGCGGCAGCCATACTTGCCTTGGCGTCGCAATGCGCACCAACAGTTGCACCCGAAACGGTGCTTGCCATCATCCAAACCGAAAGCAGCGGCGAACCCTTCGCGCTTAATGTGAACGGGGGGCGGCAACCCGCCCGCCAAGGCAACGCCGCCGATGCCGCTGCAACTGCTCGCCGCTATGTAGCCGCCGGATATTCCGTCGATCTCGGGCTTGGTCAAATCAACTCGCGCAACATGCGCTGGCTTGGCCTGACCTGGGAAACCGTATTCGACCCCTGCACCAATGTCGCAGCCCTGGCCCGCGTCCTCACCACGAACTACAACGCGGTGAGAGCCGGACGCGATCCCCAAACCGCCCTTCGGGTCGCACTCTCTATGTATAACACGGGAAGCCAGACGCGCGGCTTTCGCAATGGCTATGTTGCCAAGGTCGTTGGCAACGCCGGCGTTGTTAGCACAGCAGCACTTTATCGCGATGCGATACCGTCTGTTGCCATAGCCGCGCCCGCGAGCGTCGATCCGCGTGGGAATCTCGCTGCGGAAAACACCGCGCTTCCGACGCCCATTTTGCAAACCCGCCCCGCGCCACCGCCGAAATGGAACGTCTTCGAGCGCGCCGCTTACGACCGTGAAACCCAAATTCTCGCCGAAATCGAGAGGAGCAGCATATGAATGTCATCCTGAGAGTTGGGCGCGGCATCGGAGCTTGGCGGGCAACCGTGGTCGCCAGATTCAACGCAATGCCGAAACGGCGGCAAAGCGCCATAGTGTGGGGTGCGGCATTGGCTGCGGCGACGATCATTTCGTTCGCAAACCCCGATCCCGCCTACGCCCAGAATCTGGAGAGTTTCGCCAGCAAAGTGCGCGCTCTGCTCTCATCGACCCTGCTCCGCACGCTCGCTGTCATCGCCGTCATCGTGACAGGCCTGCTCTGGTTCACGGGCCGGGCTTCGACCGCGGTGCTGGTCACGGTGATCATCGGGATCGCCATTGTCTTTTCAGCTGATGCCATTGTCGGCGCGATCGCCGGATAACGCCATGACCGACGACACCGAGCTTCCGACCAAAAACACGCTGTTTCTCGCGGTTACGCGACCGGCGCTGTGGGCGGGAATCCCGATCGAGGCGGCAGTGTTGCTGCTGATTACCAGCGCGTCGGTGCTGATATGGAGCAACAGCCCGGTCTATGCGGCGCTGGTGGTCGCCTTCGGCTATTCGATCTCACGGCTGATCGTGCGCCACGATGTCAATGCGTTCCGCCTGCTGTTCCTCTGGGGCCGCACCAAGCTCGGCAACCGCAACCGGGCGTTCTGGGGCGGCAGCAGCTATTCGCCGCTGCCGCTGGCGGGCCTGCGTCGCAAGGGCTTTGGCCGTCATGGCTAAGCTGATCGCCTCAAGCCTAATCGCTTCTGGGCAGGTGCCGCTGAAAGTGGCGCAGCGCGAGGCTGACCCGGCCAAATTCCTGCCCTACGCGCGCCACTTGAACGAGGACATGGTAGCGCTCGATTCCGGCGACATCATGCTGACCTTCGAGCTGCAAGGCCGCGCCTTCGAGACCGCCGATGTGCGCGATCTCAACGATTGGCACACCAAGCTCAACGGCCTGCTCCGCAACCTGCACGATGAACGGCTGTCGATCTGGACGCATCTGGTCCGCCTGCGGGTCGATCAATATCCGGGCGGCACATTCAAGTCGGGATTCGCGGCCGATCTCGACCGCGCCTATTTCGGGCGGATCAACCGGGAGCGGATGTTCATCAACCGCTTCTTCGTCACATTGGTAATCCGCCCCGGTGCCACGGGCAGCGACAAGATCATCCAGTTATTCAAACGTCGCGTGTCTAAAGAGGTGCGGCAAGGACCGCTGATCGACGAGGCACTCGTCGAACTGCTCGACGACAAGGCCCGCGATTTCGAGAAACTGATGGCGCGTTGCGAGCCGCGCCGCTGCACGATCTACGAGCATCGCGGGCTGATGTTCTCCGAAACGATGGAAGTGGCGGACATGGTGATGACCGGTCGCCATCGCCGCGTCCCCGTCGTGCGCGGCCATCTCGGCGGCGCGCTTTATCGCTCGCGGACGATCTTTGGCGCGGAAACCATTGAAGTGCGAGATGCCGATGCTTCGGCGTTTGGCGGGATCTTCGGTATCCGCGAATATCCCGCCCAAACCACACCGCGCCAGTTCGAGGCGCTGCTCTCGGTCGATTTCGGGTTCGTGCTGACGCAGAGCTTCACTTTCCTCGGGCGGGCGGCAGCGACCGAGAAATTCCGGTTGCGCATGACCCAGATGGAAAATGCGGGCGACCGGGCCGTGAGTCAAGCCGATGCGCTGATCGACGCAGGCGATGATCTGATGTCGAACCGCTTTGTGCTGGGCGATCACCACTTTACGCTCGCGGTTTATGCAAACAGCGTCAGAGCTTTACGCGATCATATGTCGGTCGCGCGCGCCGCGCTCGCCGATACCGGTATGGTGGCGGCCCGCGAAGGCGCGGCACTCGAAGCGGCTTACTGGTCGCAGCTTGTCGGTAATTTTGCGTGGCGCGCCCGGCCCGCGCCGATCACCTCACTCAACTTCGCAGCCTTCTCCCCGTTCCATACCTTCCCGGCGGGAAGTGCCAGCGCCAATCATTGGGGCGATGCGATTGCCTTACTGAAAACGAACGCCCGCAGCCCGTATTTCTTCAATTTCCACAAGGGCGATCTCGGCCATACCCTCATCATCGGGCCGTCGGGCGGCGGCAAGACGGTGCTGCTCAACTTCCTGATGGCGCAGACCGAGAAGACCGGCGCACGGCAGATTTTCATCGACAAGGATCGCGGCGCGCAAATCTTTGTGCAGGCAAGCGGCGGCACATATCTCGCGCTCCACAACGGCGTCCCGACCGGCTTCTCGCCGCTCAAGGCACTCGTCAACAGCGCAGAGGACAAGACCTTCCTGTCGCTGTTCATCCGCCAGCTCGTCCGCGCCGATGGCAAACCGATTTCGGTCCAGGAAGAACGGCTGATCGAAGACGGCATCAACGCCGTGATGAAACTCGACGTTGCCGATCGTTCGCTGAGCGCGCTCCGCTCGATGCTTGGCATGAAGGATTCCAGCGGTGTGGGCGCACGGCTGGAGAAATGGACCGCCGAAGGATCGCTCGGCTGGGTATTCGACAATCCGGCTGATTCAATGACCCTCGACGCCCGGTTCATCGGCTTCGACATGACCGACTTTCTCGACAATGCCGACATTCGCACGCCGGTCATGCTGTATCTGTTCCACCGGATCGACCAGCTCCTGACCGGCGAGCGGATGGTGATCTGCATCGACGAATTTTGGAAGGCACTTGGCGACGAGGCGTTCCGCCGCTTCGCCCAGGACGGCCTCAAAACCTACCGCAAGCGTAACGCCGTGCTGGTGTTCGCCACGCAGTCACCTGCCGACGCGCTCAAGAGCGACATCAGCCATTCGATCCTCGAACAGGTCGCCACCAAAATCATGCTGCCCAACCCGTTCGGGGCGCGGCGCGATTATGTCGAGGGGTTCGCACTGTCAGAAGCCGAATTCAAGCTCGTGCGCGAAGAGCTTGCGCCCGAAAGCCACAAGTTCCTCGTCAAGCAAGGCCATGACAGCGTGGTGGTCGAACTCGACCTCGTCGGGCTCGATGACGAACTCGCGGTCCTGTCTGGCCGCGCAGAAACCACCGCAGTTGCCGACGAAGTGATTGCCGAGGTGGGCAGCGATCCCGCCGTCTGGCTCCCCCTCTTTCATAGCCGGAGGCGTCCCAGCTGAACCCAACAAAGGCGCTGAATTGAAAGGAAGGAAGTCGATGAAGAAACTGACCAAGGCACTTTGTGCAGCATTGCTGTTCGCGGCCCCGATGCCCGCGTTCGCGCAGGGGATTGCAGTCCATGACAGCGCCAATCTGATCCAGCAGATCAATGCGGTCAGGCAGGCGCTCCAGGTGGTGGCGCAAGGCAAGCAGCAGATTGCCGAAGCGCAGAAGCTCTATCAGGATCTGAACAAGCTCACCGACATTCCGGCGCTGGCGCAGCAGCTCAAATCCGATGCCTTGCGCGATCTCGATATTTCGGGCGGCTCGCTCGAAGGATTCGGCAACGGCAATCTCGATGTCGTCGGCGTGGGCCGCGCCAAGGCCGATGCGGTCTATCGAGATCTGCTCAAACAGTTGGGCCTTTCAGGTTCGGAACAGTCCCGCGCCGCCTATGACCTCAACGCCCGCAACATCGGCATCAATGCCGGCCTCGCCGAGAATATGGGCGCCACTGTTACCTCGCGGACGGAAGGGCTCGGCCAGTTGCGCAGTCGGTTGGCGACCGCTGGAACGGCAAAGGAAGTGGCTGACCTGACCGCGCGGCTGCAACTTGAATCCGCCGCAATGCAGAACGATCAGCTCCGCTTGGCTGCAATCGCCTTGCAGCAGCAGGCGCAGGAACGCCAGCGCGCCGCCGCAGGGCAAGCCGCCCTCGCCCAAAAGCTCGATGAAGCAAGCCGCTACTACCGGGGGCAATGAGTTGCGGACGGCAGTCTTCTGCACGGCATTGCTGCTGGCGGGGTGTGGCAGGTCCACACCCCAAGCCGACATGCCGGCCCGGACATGGCGATATTATCTCGCCAATCCGGGCGAGATCGAGCCGATGCAGCAGATTTGCCGCGAGTGGGCAGGCTCAAATGCCCCTGCGGACACGCAACCCGCCGTGGTCACGACCAACTGCCGCGCGGCAGCATTCGCCAAATCGCAAATAGCCGCCAAGCCCAAGGATTGAGCAACGAGCATGGATTTCAGCGATCATGTTTTCACCACAATGTTCGAGGCGCTCAACAATGCGCTTGCGGGCATCGTCGGGAAATATGCGGCCGTGATCGGCATCGTTTCCCCCGCACTTCGCATCGGGATCGTAATCTACATCTCGCTGCTCGGCTACGCGATCATGCGCGGCGCGGTGCAATATCCCTTCCGTGAATATGCCTATCGCGGTTGCCAGCTCGCGTTCCTCTATTTTGCCGTGTCCTCACTCTACGGCAGCCAGATCGGCATGTTCGCACTGGGCGGCCTCCCCGGCCAGTTCGCCAGCGCGCTCGGCGGCTCGGACGTCGGCGGTCTCGGCGGATATTATGACAAGCTCGCAGGCACGGGCTTCGAGACCGCGAACACGATGCGGAAGATCGCAGCCGACTACCAGCAAACCCAGGGCACGCTTCCCGACATCGGCTATGCGGTCTTTGCCGGTTTCCTCGTGGTGATGGTCATCATCGCCACACTGCTCTGTGCTGCCATCGGCTTTGTGATCAGCGCGTTCGGGCTGTTTGCGCTTGCCCTGCTGTCGGTGGTCGGGCCGCTGTTCGTGGCCGGGTTGCTGTTCGAGTCCACGCGCGGTTATTTCTTCGCCTGGCTGGGGGCCTGCATCAACTATCTGATGCTGATCGTGTTTGCGCTCGTGCTGACCTTGTTCCTGACGCAAACCGGCGATGCGATCATCGCCACCATTTCCGAGAATGACGAAATTGGCATGGCCGCGATCAAGGCTCTGGCCTTTTACGCGCTCGGCTTCTTTTTCTTTCTGCAAATTCCAATGTTGGCCGCCTCGCTTGGCGGGGGCGGGCCTGCGCTCGCCAATCAATTTGCATCGGCGATCGCAGCGGCGGGCGGCTTTGTTGCCGGACGCGGCGCGACCGCCACACAAGCAACCAGCCGTGCCATCGAACGCGGCTTTGCGCGGGGAATCGCCCGGATGCGGACGTCGGGCTCGGTCAGCCGTGGGACACAGTAAAAGGGAGTAGGTCATGGGTAAGCGTTTTCTGAGTATCGCGATGACACTGGCGCTGATCGTGCCGGGCAATGCTGCCACCGCCGCGCCAAAGTCGCCAAAGCTGGCCAAATGCGATGGCAAGCAGCGCCGCCCGGCCAATCCCTACGGTTCAATCCTGCCAAGTGTCGATCCGCTCGGCGGAACGTCAACGCCCGCAGACCCGGCGCAAGGTCAGGAACTGGAGCGCAGAGGCGTCGAGGTCTTCCCCGAGAAGAACCCGGCTGCACCAAAGCCCGAAACGCCGAATGGCAAGCCTGAGCGCCAAGTGCCGCCGATCAGCAGCCTGTCTCCGCAAATTTCCAACCAGAGCTGCTGAGCGTCATGGCGAGCGGCGTCAACGACGGGCAAGATCTCAAAGCCTATTTTGCGGAGGCCGCAAGCTGGGATCACGACCGGCTGATTGCAGCGGGCCGCTCGAAGCGGCTGGCGTGGATGATCGCGGGGGTAGCGAGCGGCCTTGCGATCACCGGGGTTGCAGCGGTGGCGATGCTGACGCCGCTCAAGACCGTCGCGCCCTATGTCATCACCGTCGATAAGGCGACTGGGGCGAGCGAAATCACCTCGCCGATGTCGGGCGACAAGCAAATCACCTACAATGAGGCCGTCGCCAAATATTTCCTCGCCGACTACGTCCGCAACCGCGAGGGCTGGATACCGCAGGCGCGCCAAGAGTTCTTCGAGGGCGTTCTGGCGATGTCGTCGCGCGAAGAACAAGCGCGGTGGACTGCCTTTTACAGCAAGGATAATCCCAAATCGCCGCAATCGGTCTTCACCGATCTCGATACGGTGTTCATCGCGGTCAAGTCAGTCACC
This sequence comes from Sphingorhabdus sp., assembly GCA_017987825.1. Classification (GTDB taxonomy): domain Bacteria; phylum Pseudomonadota; class Alphaproteobacteria; order Sphingomonadales; family Sphingomonadaceae; genus Sphingorhabdus_B. Next base: position 10,652 of record JAGNSY010000015.1, read on the forward strand.
TTCGTTTCGGCGAAGGTCGCACAGATACGCTTCACCAAGACGCTCCAGCGCGGTTCGACTGTCACAGACACGCCCGCCATTGCGACCGTGACCTACGACACCACCGATACCCCCACCACCGAACAGCAGCGGTTCAAGAACCCTCTCGGGCTGGAAGTGCAGACCTACCGCGCCGACCTGGAGGTGACGCAATGAAACGAACGAGCTGCCTGACGGCAATTGCACTGCTGCTCACCAGCGCACCGGCGCTGCCGGCCGAAACCCCGCGCCCGACGGCGCAGGACAATCGCATCCGCGAAGTGATCTATAGCGATACTCAGGTTTTCCGCATCGTCGGTGTTTTCCGGTCAGCGACGCAGATAGTGTTCTCCCCCGGCGAGCGCGTCGAGCATGTCGCGCTCGGCGATACGGTATCGTGGGAGGTTGCCCCGGCAGAAAGTTCGCTGTTCATCAAACCCCGCGAGCTGGCGGGGGCGACAAACCTGATCGTCATCACCCGTTCCGCCACGGGCAATCGCACCTATACCTTCGAGCTGTCGGCGAGGCGCGGGGCCATCGGTGCGCGTTCAACCGACACCTTTTTCAAGGTCGTGTTCCGCTATCCGCTTGAAGAAGCGGCTGCGGCGCGGGCGGCCGCAACGCAGGCAGCCTATACCCAGGCCGTCGCGCTGCAAGCAGGAGCGATCCGTTCGGCGCTCGATCTCGCCGTGCTCGAAGGCAAGCGTAACCTGAACTATTCGGTGCAAGGTTCGTCGGCGATCCAGCCTTCCGAAATCACCGACAACGGCCAGTTCACCGCGCTGCGATTTCCCAACCAGCGCGAACTTCCGGCATTCTTCGCGGTCAATCCCGATGGGAGCGAAAGCATCGTTCCATTCGATGTCCGCGACGAATTTGTCGTGATCCACGGTGTGTTTGCGCAGCTTCGCCTGCGGCGCGGCAGGGAAGTGCTGTGCGTGTTCAACGAAGCCCCGGATTTTTACGGGCGAGACCCGAAAACAGGCACGGCATCGAGCATCGTCGAACGCACGCCAAATCCGGGTAATGGGGAGAGAAAATGATGGCCGGCATTCCGATTGGCGAACGCGCTACGGTCGATCAAACCCCTGATCCCGAGGACATCGACCGCGCCCCGGCCACCGAACGCGCCAACAAGATGCCGTCGATACCGGGAACGGCAATGGACCTGAAAAAGATGATCGGCTTTGCCGCTGCCGCAGGCGCCATCATGTTTACCGTGCTGGCACTGGGAACCGGGCTGACCGGAAACTCGACCCTTCCCCCGGTCAAACCCAGACCGGCGCTCGAACCCGCGCAATATGACCCGGCAACGGTCATCGCACCGACGCTGGCGGGGGCTGCGACCGATCCTAACGCGCCGATTGCAATTGTTCCCGCGATCGGCCCGCAACCTGCGCCATCACAGATTCCGCCGCCCGCCGCGCAGCAAGCCCGACAGCCATCGCAAGCCGAAGTGCTGCGCGAAGCCGCAAGGCGGTCTTCGCTGATTGCCTATGGCGGGGAGCGCGACAACGGCAGTGCAGGCGTTCGTTATAGCGACAATAGCGGCGCGGCGATCGCCGGCCGCCAGTCCTCGCCACCGGCCACCAATCTCGACACGTTGCGCCAGGCATCGGCAATCGGACAGGCGCAAGCTCGTCCGCTACCCGACCGCAATTTCCTGATCACGGCGGGCAGCTTCATTCCGTGCGTTCTGCAATCGGCGATGGATTCAAGCCAGCCCGGCTATGTGAGCTGCATCGTTCCGCGCAACGTCTATTCCGACAATGGCCGGGTCGTGCTGATGGAAAAAGGCACGAAGATCGTTGGTGAATACCAGGGCGGTCTTGATCGCGGCCAATACCGCCTCTTTGTCCTGTGGACCCGCGCCGTCACTCCGCGCGGGATCGCGATCGATGTCGCCTCGCCAGCGACCGATGCTCTCGGTCGCGGCGGGATGGATGGCCGCGTGAACAATTTCTTCTGGCAGCGTTTCGGCACCGCCCTGCTCTTCAGCTTGGTGGAAGACGCGGCAACCGTGGGTGCAGAAGCCGTCGGCAACAGCGCCTCCAATACCACCCGCGTTCCATCCGACGCGGCCTCCACGATCTTGCAGCAGAATGGCCAGATCAGGCCCGTGCTGCGCAAGAATCAGGGCGAGGATGTCGGAATCACCGTGGCCCAGGACTTCGACTTCTCGACCGTTTACGGCCTCAGTCTCAAATAATGGAAGTGCTGGGCAAATAATGGCCGCGCCGGGCAAAAACACCGCTGTCCTCGACAGCGTGACTGCGCCCTTACGCAAATATCTCGATGACGAGCGCGTCACCGAACTTGTCATCAACCGTCCCGGCGAAGTCGGCATTGAACGCCGTGGTGGCTGGACGTGGGAAAGCGAATCCAGCCTTGATTTCAAGAGTCTGATGGCACTGGCCACGGCGGCAGCCGCGTTTACATCGCAGGACGTCACCTGCGAAAACCCCATTGTCTCGACAATCTTCCCGACCGGCGAACGGGTCCAAATCATCGTGCCGCCCGTCGTCCCCGACGAAACCGTGTCGATCACCGTGCGCAAGCCATCGACAGTGACGATGACGCTCGCGGACTTTGAAGCGGCAGGGTTGTTCACGGACACGCGCGTTGCCGAAAAACAGGTATCGGCTCAAGAACTGGACTTGCTCGCGCTGCTCAAGGCGGGCCGCCACGTTGAATTTTTCGACCGTGCGGTGAAAGCCAGGCTCAACATCCTGATCTCCGGCGCGACCGGCTCGGGCAAGACCACGCTGTCCAAAGGACTGATCCAGCTCATCCCGCCAGAGGAACGGCTGCTGACGATCGAGGACACCCGCGAACTGATCGTCCCGCATAAGAATGTCGTTCATATGCTTTATGCCAAGGATGGTCAGGGCACCGCGAATGTCACCGCCAAACATCTGCTAGAAAGCGCGCTGCGAATGCGGCCTGACCGCATCCTGCTCCAGGAGCTGCGCGACGGGACAGCGTTCTTTTACCTGCGCAATGTGAACTCGGGCCATCCCGGTTCGATCACCACCATCCATGCGGACTCGGCAGAACTTGCGTTCGAGCAACTGACCTTGCTGGTCAAGGAAAGCGAAGGCGGCTCCGATCTGGCACGCGGCGACATTCGCGCGCTGCTCAAAATGCTCGTCGATGTCGTCGTCCAGACCAAGAAAACCGATGGCGAGTTTCGGGTGACGGAGATCTATTATGACCCAGAGAGCAGGCACCTCGCCTGACGGCGGGGCGGCACGATATTTGATCGCCATCCCGCTCGGGGCTTTGATCGCGCTCGCCATTGCCAGCATGATTGGTTGGGTAATTCTGGGCCTTCCCGTGGCTGCTTATGACCCGCTCAAGATGCCGCAATTTGTCTGGTATTATCGCGGCGACCCCCATGTCGTGAAGGCTATGGCAGGCGGTCTGGTGGGCGGCGTCACGCTGCTTGCCGGGCTGGTCTATGCCCTTTGGTCGCGCAGCGCTCCACTCCACGGGGCCGCTCGTTTTGCCAATGAGCGTGAACTCAAGCGACATGGTTTCCGCTCGGCCTCAGGCATCGTCGTCGGGCGCAAGGGCGGGCGCTTCCTGACCTTCGGCGGCAGCGAGCATGTCCTCGTCGAAGCGCCAACCCGCTCGGGCAAAGGCACCAGCATCGTCATTCCCAATTTGCTGACATGGCAAGGCTCGGTGGTCGTTCTCGACGTCAAACGCGAGAATTTCGATGCGAGCGCCGGATTCCGCGCGCACTACGGCCAGCAAGTTTTCCTGTTCAACCCGACCGACCGGCAGGCGCGCACTGCGCGCTACAACCCGCTCGCCTATATCGACCGTATCGACACGCAAGATGTGATCATCGAGCTGCAAAAGATCGCAACGATGCTGTTCGTTGCGCCCGAACGCGGCGAAGCCTTTTGGGCGAACGGCGCGCGCACCGGATTTGCCGGTGTCGGAGCCTGGCTTGCTGAAACCAGCGATGAGCCGCTGACGATGGGCGCCATCTACCGTCATCTGACCGAGGGCGACGCCCGCAGCTTCTTCAAGAAGGAACTCGCCAACGCGGCGCTGAATCTGTCCACCTCCTGCCGGACCGCGCTGGCAGACTTTGCCGGTGGTTCGGACAATAGCTTTGCCGACATCAAGAAGACCATCACCAACGTCCTCGGCCTGTGGCTCAATCCGCTGGTGGATGCGGCAACCGCGGCCAGCGATTTTGATCTGCGCGAGCTGCGCAAGCGTCCCATGTCGATCTACCTCGGCGTTTCCCCCGATGAACTCGACCGCATCGCCCCGCTCTACAATCTGCTGTTGCAGCAACTGATCGATCTGAACGTGCGGGAACTGCCCGATGAAACGACGCCGGTGCCGGTGCTGGTCATCCTCGATGAATTTGCCCGGCTTGGCCGCGCGTCGGTAATCGCAAGCGCCTTTTCCTATGTCGCGGGCTACGGCATTCGCCTGCTCCCCGTGATCCAGTCACGTTCGCAACTGCGCGGGGTTTACGGCGAGCATGTTGCCGACGAAATCGTTGCCAACTGCGGGGTTGAAGTCGCGTTTACACCCAAGGAACTGCGTGTTGCAAACGAACTGTCCGAACGCATCGGCTATGTCGGACAGGAGAGTGTCACCAGGTCGCTCACAATCCACGGCTGGCTCGCCAATCGCTCCAAATCGATTTCCGAACAGCGCCGGGCGCTGATGCTGCCGCAAGAGCTGATGCAATTTCCAACGGACAGACTGCTACTGCTACGGGGCGGTATCCTGCAATAGAGACAAATCAGACAAACCCCCTAAGACAAGCGCCCCCAAAGCGAGTTTCTACTTCGACAAATGAGGGGCTTCGGGGATGCTTGGGGGTTTGTGGTTTCAGGCTGGATGTGAAGCGCTGCTTCCCATGCGGGCCGAAGATCGCCGGACTATTTCATGCTGACGGCTGGCGGTCGCGCTCCCCCATTCGGCGATCTCGCCAAGTGTGCGACCGCAGCCGGTGCAGACGCTGGCGCTGCGATCCAGCTTGCAGATTTCTTTGCAGGGGGATGGCGGGCGCGGGATCATAGCTCCCTCAGGTTCATGCCCAGCCGCAACCCAAATGACCCGGCACTCAAGCCCCGTCCGGCGTTGCCGGGCGGGGCTTTGTGGCGCTCATGGCGCTGACTAGAGCGGGCGGCGGAAAGCCGCCCGCTCCTCGATCACGCCGCAATGCGTTGCTCTTCAACGTCCTCGATCGCTTCGGCGGTTTCGGTATCGCCGCCCTCCGCCACCTCCGCCGCACCTACGGCGGCGGGGTCGGGATCGAGCGGCACATCGGGTTCGGCCAACCATGCCGCACGGTTGGCGGCGGCAACCGTCGCCACCCCGCCGCGCTGGGTGTAAGCCGAAGGCGGGAACGCCATCCAGCGCGGCACCCAATGGTCACGCTTGGCGCGGCCATTGCCGCCGGTCAGGTAATCGCCGATGACGCCCTTGATCGTCTTGCCCTTCTCGGCGGCATGGGCCTGCGCGACCGATGCGCCGCCGATCTCGGACAGAATCGCGGTCAGCACCTCGCGGTCGCGGATCAGGCCATAGAACGCATCGTCCGCTACCCAATAATCGGTCATCTTGACGCCGAGGTGAAGGCCGATGGTTTCGATAAGGCCGGTGCCGCTCGCCAGCGTCTCGGCCATGACGATGCCCAGCACCTCCATCACCACCGCGTCGGGCAGTTCCAGCAACCGCTGGAACAGACCGCTTACCCCGTTCTTCGGCTCGTGGCCCAAGGTGACGCTGGCCTCGTCGGGGTCGAAGTCCAACACGGCCAGCACCGCGCGCTGCCGCTCGTCGAAACCAGCTTCGGCAACGCTGGTTTCGATGCTCTCGGTGATCGCTTCGTTGCGGCTGCGCTGATCCTGCACCCTCACGCCCCAAAGGGGCGAACCGCAAATCGCGTGGGCGACCATGACGCGCAGCGCCACGCCGCTGTTAGCGGCAAGCGCCGACCGCACCGCCGCGTGGCGGTGCAGGTCGATGTAGCTGGTCATGGCAGCGGTGATTTCCGGGCGGGCCGGTGCGGGCTGCTTCGCCGCCTCGCTGCTGCCGTCACTGCCGCCCTCGCCTTGGCGCCGCGCCTCCTTGCGGGTCAGATAGCCCTCGTGAAAGGCGACCTCGCCCTTGCCGTTGACGTCGATATAGACCCGCCCGCCTTTGCGCTTGGGCGTCTTTTCATGCTCCCACGTCTGAAAATAGACACCGGCAGGGACGATCTCGACCGCGCTCCACCCGTCTTCGAGATAGGCGGCCTTGCGCCGCTCGATCTCGGCGGACTGCGCCGCCCAGAACTGGTCGGCATCTGCGAAATAGCCTTCATCGCCGAACAGGTCTTTGACGATCTGGCCGTGGAAAGCGGCAAGATCGAACAGTGCCGCGCCGGTCGAAATCGACGCGCCGCCGAACAGCCACGCCTTCAACTGCTGCCCGCGCGGGGCATAGCCATCGGCATCCTCGAACAGCGCCAGCCACGCCTTTTGCTGCGCCTTGGTCGCCAAGGTCAGGTGCTTGACGGTCGGCGCGTCGATCTCTTCGGCGCGGAAGGCATCGCGGATGCGCGGCAAGAGATTGCCGAGCGCAAGGATGCGCTTCACCTGCAACTCGGTCAGCGCGAAGGTCGCGGCAATGTCCTCGACGCTGCGGCCTTCCTTGACCAACCGCGTGTAGCTTTCCCATTGCGTCACAGAATCGGGGTTCTGCCGCAGCATGTTTTCGATCATCGAGATTTCGAGCGCCTCGGCATCGTCGCCGTCGCCCAGGGTGATGCAGGGCAGGGTCACATCGTCCTTGCCCTGCCGCGCGGCCTCGAGGCTGGCATAATAGCGGCGCTTGCCCGCGACGATCTCGAAATGACCGGGGTTGCAATTGGGGCGGACGAACAACGGCGAAATCACGCCGCGCTTGATGATCGACGGCAAGATGTCCGAAATGTCGGGCGGCTTCTTGCCGCTGCCCGAAGGGCAGCGCACAACGGCGACACATCAGACCTGACTACAGCAGGACCTTGGCTTCCAATGCGTAGATCGATTCAAAATCGACACTATTGGCCTACCTTTCCTAGAGGTTTGCGCTAGATGTGATGGACATGGGCAACGGGAAAATAAGCAGGGCGAACAACGGCATTCCCGAACGCACGGCCTTTTCGCTGGTTAATCGGCGAGATGCAGTCCTGGCGTTGCACCCGCAAATTGTTGCGCTCGCAGACTCCGAGAAGAACGATGCATTGGGCTTTCTCTCGGACTCAGCGATACGGGAGGCAATTCTTCGAGATCGAGTAATCGCTCTTGCGACGGGCGAAGGTGATGACAATTCGCTTGTCGGTTACGTTCTCTACAGCGGTGTATTTCCGCACGCCAAAGTGCAGCAAATTGCGACAAATAAGGCCTGGCGCAGAAGCGGGGCCGCAACGGCCTTGATGAACTCGCTTGTGTCGAAGCTCGAAAGACAAGGCTTCCTCAGCATCAGAGCCGACATCGCAGAGGATCTGGCAGCTTCACTGAGCTTCTACCTTAAGAACGGGTTCGTTCAGGCCTTCACTCGTCCCGGCGGTTCCGCCAGAAAAAGAGCCATTCTGGCCCATGTGCGCGAGCTTGAGACCGATAGCCTTTTTACATTTGCCGATCGCCAGGCATCAGCCGGGACCGATCTTGGCATCAGGCAGCGAAGTGCGGGCGATGATCCAATCTACGCTTTCGATCTCAACGTATATTTCGATCTCGTCCGGGAGCGGGCCGAATCTGAAAAGGCCCGTCGACTCTTCGGTGCGGCTCTGTCCCACGAAATTCGTCTGGTTGTGGCAGAGGAGTTCGTCGTTGAACTGAGGCGTACCTCGCCCGGTCAATCCAGCGATCCGGTGTTGCAGATGGCTTTGCGTATGCCACGGCTTCCGAAGGCCGACGCGACTGCATTGACCGGACTCACCACCAAAATTCACGGAATCGTGTTCGTGCAAACAGGCTCACCCGCTGCGGGAACAAAGCAGTCGATGAGTGATGCCGGGCATTTGGCGCACGCCGCGTTGTCCAGAGCGTCCGCCTTCATCACGCGAGATTCAGCGATGCTAGACGCGCGCGATCGTCTGCTCGAAGAAGTTGGAATTGACGTCATCTCCTTGGATGAAACCGTCGCACTCCTTCCGCCGGAGCCTTCTGATGCGCGCTTCGCATCGCATCCCGGTGTCGGATTCAAATTTGCGCTGGCGACCGAAGCAGAGGTGAAGGCCTATTTCACCGAGATTGGCATTACCAACGGGATTTCGAGCGAATTCACTCAGACGCAAGCGATCGGCGTGACACGCCAGGTTCGCGCAATTCGCGATGATCGAAGGCTGCATGCACTGGCTGTGCTGGTGATTCCCCGAGGCATGAAACCGGTTGCGCGCCTGCTGGTTCACGCGAGAGCTGACCATGTCGATGCAGGCCTTTTCGCCGATTTTCTGCTCGACCAAATGACAAGGGAAGCCTGCGCCGGACATCCGATTTTGATCGAATTGGTCCATGTGGCTGGTCAGTCAACGGTCAACAGCATCGCACAATCTCGCGGCTTTGCCCGAACCAAGTCTGGCGATTTCTACCGGAAGTTGGCGGTGGGAATGCCTGTCACCCAGGCAAACTGGAGTGAAAGCGTCGCCGAAGTTCGGCGCAGGACCGATATCGCCATGCCCGGCACAATGCCGGCATCGTCGAGAGATGGGCAAGAAATCAGCTTGGTGCCTGCAATCGGACCAACGCAACAAGTCCGAGTATCCCAGCTTCCGGATGTGCTCGGGCCTGTGGTTTTCGTGTGGCCGGATCGGGATGGCGTCGTAGTTCCAATCGCCAGGGATTACGCAAATGCGCTCCTCGGAACCAATCCGCAGCAAACCTTCGATTTCGTCGAGAACAGGGACGCGGCGTTCCTGACCCGGCGCGCATATGTCAATGCGCCGAGAAGCGCGAAGATCATGCCCCTCGAAGCACCTATCCTGTTTTATGAATCCAAGCGGTCAGGTGGCAGAGGGGCCGTCGTGGCGGTGGCGCGTATCGTCGATAGAGTGCTGATCTCGAAATCCGAGCTGCCCAACGACGGTCAACGACGATTGGTTGTCGATGATGTGGATGCGTTCTCGGCCACTGACGACGTGCTGTTCACTACCTTTGACAATGTATTCCCGCTTCCCGTTCCGGTCCCGCTGAGCTACTTGAAGGCGATTGGCGCAACCGGCAGCGCCAATCTCATTTCCGCCGTCTCGCTCTCCGGTGAGAAGATTACAAAAATTCTCACGCAAGGATGGCTTCGTGAATCCCGTTGAAAATGCGCTAATTTCTATCCGCCCCGGCTATGCTGACGCAATTTTCACTGGGTCAAAAACTGTTGAACTGCGTCGGCGAATTCCGCCAATTTCAAATGGCACTATGCTTTGGATCTATGTGACCAAACCCGTCGGCGCTGTGCTGGGGGTAGCTGAAGTGAAGGAAATCGTCGCAGGCACGCCCGCTGAAGTTTGGGCACGGTGCAACGGTAGCGCAGGCCTAGATCGTTCCGAGTTCGACCGGTATTTCGATGCTTCTGAAAGCGCCTTCGGGCTGGTCTTGGCAAGTGTCCGGAAAGGGCTGCCAGCGACGATGGATACGCTGAAAAAATTGCGCCCTGGCTTTCATCCGCCTCAAGTGATGACCCGCTTGACTGATGACGAAGCTGAAAGCCTCAATCAGCACATCTTCCGCCCTTGAGTTCCGGACCTGCTGAATGGCGTTCAGGCAGCGCCAAAATCCATTTCAAACTACCTTCGACGCCGGGATCAGCGGCCCGTCGCACACCCGCTTGAGCAAGTCCGCCTGTTTCGGTTCCAGCTCGACCAGCATCCCCAGCACGTTGAGGACATTGATCAATTCGGAGGTATATTCGGGCAGCCAGTGATCGGGCTGGATGTCGCCGAGCGGTGATGGCTTACGCTTGTCACCGATTTGCGGGCGCTCGCGGTTCTTCTTGCGGTAGCTGAACCACTGGCGCAGCACCTGTTTGCCCGACACCTCGTATTCCCACACGGCGGGCGGCACGCGGTCGATATAGCCGGTGCCGATTTTCAGGCGCTGCTTCGCTGCGTCATAAACGAGCGAGTCGGGGAAATCCTCGGGCTTGTTGGAGATCGCCACGGCCTTGGGATAGTCGGGCTTGCGGTCATCGGGCAGCCGCGGCGCACCGGCGGGCTGGCCTTCGGCAAAGCGTTCGCCGAAGCTGTGCAGCCAGATGACCTGGCGCCCCAATGCCGCCGCCTCGGCGAACAGCTTGGCGTCGGCGGTCAGCGGCACGCGCAGGCCGGGCCGGATCAGGTCCGCCTTGAACCTGGCAGTGTAGGCCGGGCAAGCGAGCAAGGCAGCGACATAGGCGAAGACGTCGATCGGATCGGCCTTCGCGCCGAATGCCTTGGCGAGCGCGGCAAGGGCGGCCGGCGCGATATTGGATTGGGTGGCCGCAGCGTCTTTCCAGAGCGCGAAGACGCGGCCGCCCCGACCGTTGTAATGATGCAGGTCCGGCATGATCGAAGCCGCCGACAGCGCAGGCCCACCGCTTGGCGATCGGTCCATCGGTGCCGTCAAATAAATCTGGCCCTTGCTGAAATTGTCCCACAATCCTGGATTGGGCCGGTTGATGACGCGATTGTCCGGGATGATCCATTGACGGTCGAACGACCGGAATCCAACGCCGTACTGAAGGCGATCCTGCTGTTGGCCGATCGCCCGGAACTGTCGCTGGGATCGAATCTCCTGTCGCTGCGACGGTTGATGGTGGACACGATTTCCGCGCTCGACGAAATGATCTGAGGCTTAGTCTAGCCCCATTTGAGCTTGGCATCGCTGCCTTCGGCGAACGCATTGGTAGCAGCCAAATCGGCGCGCGCGCGCTCCAGATTGGTCCAGGCGATCCGATGGGTGTAGGACTGAGCGACATCGAGCATACGAATGAGCGGGTCGGTGAGGCCATTGTGTGAGAACGCTTTAAGCGCACTCAGATAGTCGGTTCGATACGCCGTAGGGATGACGATGCGTTGCTGGTCGCGCGCCACGAGCTCGGCGTTCATCATGATCCGTGCGATCCGGCCGTTACCATCGGCGAAAGGATGCACCTCCGCGACAAGCACCATCATGTAGACAGCGCGCTGGAACGGGTCGTCCAAGGCCTGAAGAAACTCGAAGCCGCGCTCCAAGGTGCCATCGACCAAATCGGGCGCAACAAACACTGTGTTGCCCGCGCGATTTTCCCGCTCCTTGAACGCGCCGGGCGCTTTATCCGGGCGGGCTTCCATCACCGTCGCGTGGCGCTGGCGCAGCATATCGCGGAAGGTTGAGAAGTCGGACGGTAGCACCTTCAGAAGCGCCAGGTCCGACACGACGCGGAATGTTCCCAGGACATCGTGCGCGTCAGCGGGCCGCTCTGGCGGAATGATGCCGTCAAAGACGATCTCGGCGGCTTCCTCGACCGTAAATTCGGTGCCTTCGATGAAGTTAGAGAAATAGGCCTCGAAGAAGGCGAGCGTCGTACTGGCCTCGTCGTCGTGGTCCGGCGCTGGCCGACGCTCAACGAGCGTGTCACGCAGCGCCGCGAACAGGGTCTCGAAGAGGCGGATACGGTCGGGATCGAATGGCTGACCGGCATGGCGCGCCTTGCCGACCGCACTTGCGAGGTCGCCGTCGCGGGTGCCGAGCAAGCTGCCGATCAGCTCATTGAGTTCGGCGGCTTCCGCCTCATACCCCAACTGCGGCGCGATTGCCTTGGCATCGTCGCGCAGCCGGTTTGCAGCGGCCTCACCTTGCTGGCGGATCAGCGCATCAAGGCGTTTTTCAAGTTCGTCGCGCGACATGGTGCGAGTCAGGCGCCCGCCCCGCGCGCGCGATTCCCGCAGGTTCTCAAGATAGGCGCGGGGAATGGATGCGAGCCTCACGCCGCTGAAAGGTCGATCGCTGTCGATCGGTGGTGACCCAACGCGCGGTCGAAAGGTCAGACCGGGTAGTTCGACCTCACGCCTCTTGGCCGAAATCAGAAATACCGAGCCGTCTTCGGCGGGTTTGTTCTCAAGCGCGGTTCGATCCGCGATCACGGCATCGGGATAGTAGGAGGCGATGAGGTTATACCAGTTGCGCCTGATAAGGCGCTCGGGATTCTCGGTCAGATTCCGCGTGTAGAGGCGTGATCCGAGCTTACGGAGCTTCCCTCGCTCGACCGCTTCATAAACGGTCTTCGAGATCGAGCTGTCCGAGACGAAGACCTCCGGCAGCGCAGCAAGGGAAAATTCGGGCATTAGCGCCTCCGCCGGATGCCCATATCCGAATTTTCGGGATTTAGCAATCGCAAAATCCGAAAAAACGATACTTAGTGTTTTGAACAATCGGAATTAACCCGGCCATAACCCGAATTTTCGGGACTTATCATGCCCCAATCCCGAACTTTCGAACATTAAGTAGTCGCTGCGGTTCGCACCGATCTCGGCATGATCGATAGAACGGCGTTCTATCGATCATAATTTGGGAGTATTCTGATCGATAGACGCTTCGCGGCATCATTTTGCGGCGATGGCCGAATCCCGTCCGGGATTCCAAAGGCCAGCATGACAATGCCGTTCGATTGTCATTTCGCCTGACGCGCGGCGCGGCCCGTGCGGGCCGCAATACCCCGCTCGGGCATGATCCCGCCACCGTGCGGTGGCGCAAATGGATCATGCCGAGAGGGCTGGTGCGGGCGGTGGGAATCGAACCCACACTCCTTGCGGAACGGGATTTTGAGTCTGACGAGACTATCGTTGTTTACCGCAGAAATCAGCGTTCCGAAACCAGGCTGTTCCCGAATAGTCTGGAAGGCAGCGGAAATCAGCCATTTCTCAGACGGAAATGTGTAAGCATGTGTGTAAATGAGGGGCGAGCAAAAGCATGCCAAGAGCCGCTAGCGGCCATCAAAAATGCTGTTGCCGTCAATATCGCCAAAATTTTCGGTTGCAGAACGAAGGCCCCGTCTTGCACCACTTTAAGTTCGCCAGCGGCGAAGTGGCGACAATCGCGGGGAAGACGCGGGCAAAGGGGTGCTTGAGGCTCGGCGCACCTTTCTCCTTCGCCCGCTTGGCCGGTGTCCCGATCAAGAGCGCCAGCGGCGCATCGGGAAACCGGCGCAAACGCAAGGCTCACAAGGGCACCATCGGTGCTGAGCCAGCGTTTGGAAGGGAGAGGCTCTGAAGACGACTGCGATACAGCCCGGCTTGGCACCTGATTTGCTAACGCCTCGCTGTTCTCGGCATTCGGGAGCGACCTGCACGATCCCGCGACGCGGCGGCTTTTGAAGCCTTTGCCGCGGCCTCACTGTCGTCGCCAGGCTCGCGGATCAATTCCCAGCCGGTCATGCCCATCAACACGCGGTCGGCGTGCTTGATGGTGTTCACATGGCCGTAATGCTGCTCGATCATCTTGACTGACGTGCCCATTTGCTCGGCAAGAATATAGACATCGACGCCTTCGGACAGGCGGAAGGTCGCGTAGGTGTGGCGGAAGCAGTAGGTTGAACGGGAAATGCCGTTTGGCCCCATCCGCAGGCCTGACTCCGTCAGCAGATCCTGCACCGTGTCGCTGTAAAGATACTTGGCGGGCTTGCCGTTGATGATGGTGAAGACGGGATCATCCGGGTTGGTCGCCTTTGACAGCTCACGCACGCGATCAAGATAGTCGCCTACACTCTTCGGCGCGACCAGCTTGCGCGACTTGCCTTTTCCCTGGACGAACATCACGACGATTTCGCGTCCGTCCCTGTCCTTCGCAGCCGTGATGTCCCGCCAGCGCAAGTTCCTAGCCTCCGGTGGCCGCATCCCGGTGTTGCACATGATGAGCATGAAATTGTAGCAAAGGTTGCGATACCAAATGCCCTGCGGCGATGTCGCCGCTTTAATCCATTTGCGGCCGAAGCTGTGCAGCTTGCGATATTCTTCCGTCGTAAATTCGTCGCGCCGCATGGTTTTGAGCTTGGGCTTGCCTTCGAACCGATGGCTCGCCGGAACATAGCGTTTGCTGATTGCGAAGCTCATCACCGCATTAAAGGCGCCCATTTCAACGCCGATGGTCGCGTCACTTACGATGTCCCGCGAGCGCCCTTTCCCCGTCTCTCTTCGCCATGATGGATAATCGGTCCAGCGATCTTGTCCAATTAGGTGAATCTGTGTGCTGCCAACATAATCGTCCAGAACGCGGCGACACCGGTTGGCTACGTTCTTGACGCTATCCGCAGCCACCTCACCCAATTTGGCGCGACGTTGCAGCACAGCGATATATTCCTCGGCGACCTGCCTGAAAGGGCGGTTGAACACCGGCACGTCATGCTTGATCCGAAATCGAATATCGGCATCGAGGTCAAAAGCCTGGTCAATCGCTGATTGCTTGTCCGTCGTCCGTAGCGCGATGGTCTTATAGCGATCCTCTTTCGGGAGCTTGATGCGGCAATAGAAGTTGCGATGCGCCACGTCGCCACGCCTGAAAATGATCAGGCCGGACTTCAGTTGCTCCTTGTCGGTGATAAAGGCCATCGCCACGCTCCACTGTGCAGAATCCGTGCAGGTTAGCGGCGCAGAGGCGCGGAAATCCATAACTGTGCAGGTGCTGTAAAGGCGTTTATGCCATATTTTGTTAGGTGATTCCAGTTATTTACTCGAATCCTGTCGTCCCGACCAATTCAGCCAGCCCGGCTGATCCGCCAGCCCCACACGCTGAGGCCCAACATCGCTGCGTTGGATACAAAATCGAGCGCCATCCATTGGTTGAAGACCGGTTCCACG